>JBBSTN010000236.1:0-5806 GCA_038235845.1 Gemmatimonadales bacterium
AGAGCTTCTGGTAACGGAGGTGGAATCGACCCGTGTGACAGCAACTGTCGTTCATGGGGGTACGCTCAGCAGTCACAAGGGAATGAACCTGCCCGGTGTCGCCGTATCCGCACCTTCGCTCACCGAGAAAGATCGTTCCGACCTGGCGTTTGCGGTGGAGCACGAGTTGGACGCGCTCGCTCTCAGTTTCGTGCGAAAAGCGGATGACATTAATGAGCTTCGGGCGCTCATTCCCAAGTGGATGTACGTGGTTGCAAAGATCGAAAAGGATATTGCACTCGACAATATTGAAGAGATCCTTCGCGCTACCGACGCAGTGATGGTGGCTCGCGGCGATCTTGGTGTCGAACTTCCATTCGAGCAGGTCCCCATTGCGCAGAAGCAGATCATTGCGCTGGCGAATCGGATTGGCAGACCGGTCATAACGGCAACGCAGATGCTCGAGTCGATGATCGATCATCCGCGGCCGACACGAGCCGAGGCCAGCGATGTGGCAAACGCCATTCTCGACGGCACCGATGCGATCATGCTTTCTGCAGAAACGGCGGCGGGACGATATCCACGGTTGGCGGTGGAAGCCATGGTCCGTATCATTCGCGAGATTGAGGCTCATCCACGTCCGATGGCGAGCTATCGCGCCGAACCACGCAGCCCGACCGCTGTGGCATCGGAGGAGGCAATCGCGGCGGCGACGGTGGCTGCGGTGCGTATGCTGGATTCTCCGCTCGTAATCGTCTTCACCAAGAGCGGTTTCTCGGCGCGGATAGTGGCATCGCACCGACCGAGTGTGCCCATTCTCGCGCTTACCGATGAACCACGTGTCTGTCGGCAGCTTTCGCTCGTATGGGGTGTTCTGCCACGCCTTGTTCCAACCGCGCGTGGCTACGATCACATGGTTGCCATGGCACTCCGTGAAGCGCTCGATCTCGAGCTTGTAATCAAGGGTGATCGTGTGCTCGTAACAGCGGGCGTTCCGTTCGACGTACCCGGAACCACCAATCTGCTGAAGGTCGAGATAGTGTGAGTTTCGCTCGTCGGCACACACCACGATTGTCCGAACTACACGATCTTTTGTCGCCACAATGAAGCTCACGTTTCTGGGTACCGGCACGAGCTTCGGAGTGCCGCAGGTTGGGTGTCATTGCGCCGTATGCAGATCTACCGACCCTCGCGACAAGCGCTCGCGTGTTGGAGCGATGGTGGAAACCGCGGGCGGCGCTCGATTGCTGATCGACACGCCTCCTGAGTTACGCCTGCAGTTGATCGCTAACGAGATCGATGTCGTTGACGCAGTATTGTACACACACGAACATGCTGACCATCTTCACGGAATCGACGATCTCCGGGCGATCACCGTTCGACGCGAAACTGCACTTCCACTTTACGGCTCGCGAGAGACCTTGGCCGTCATTGCCGGTCGTTTCCCCTACATCGTCGACGACAGTGTTCAGCCGCCGCCGGGAACCACAAAACCGAACGGACGGCTCGTTCCGGTGTCGCCGGGCACTCCCTTTCGCGTTGCAGATACAATCGTGCATCCACTTTCCGTTTCGCATGGCAAAATGCCTGTCATGGGATATCGCATCGGCGATATCGCTTACGTGACGGACGCAAAGTCGATTGATGACGAGACCCGTTCTGCACTCCAGGGCTCGCGGGTACTCGTTCTCAATGCGCTGCTGAGACGTCCCCATCCGACACATCTTTCGATTGCGGAGGCGGTCGAGACAGCCCAGGATATTGGTGCCCAACAAACATTCTTCACCCACCTCACGCACGACAATTTTCACGCGGATCTAGAAGCAGAACTGCCGCCTGGTATAAGCCCAGCGTACGACGGCCTCACTATTCAACTCGACGAGATGGAATCGATATGACGCTGACGATGGATTTCACGAACATGATGGCTGCTGCGTTGGGAGAGGACAACGGAATCTCCGATGCTGAATGGAAGAATGCTTCGAGTCAGTTTGCAGCCGCGCACAAGAGCGTCTCCGACCTTCGCTCCGACGGCACACTGGGTTTCCTGGATCTGCCGAGTGACGAAAAAATGCTGGCGCGAGTGCTCGAAGTCGCAGGCGAGAACAGCGCGAGCTACGACGACGTATTATTGCTCGGAATTGGCGGATCTGCACTTGGCCCGGTGGCACTGAGGTCGGCGCTTAAACCACACGCCTGGAATTCTCTGAGCAAGAATGAACGGGAAGGATTTCCACGTCTGCACGTGCTCGACAACGTTGACCCGGCTACCATCTCCGCAACACTCAACCGGGTCGATCTTTCGCGCGCACTGGTACTCGTGGTTTCCAAATCGGGTGGCACCGTCGAGACGATGGCTCAGTATCTCATCGTGCGTAGCGCACTGATGAATCTGATGTCGGACTCCGAGGCGAGGAAGAGATTCGTTTTTGTAACCGATCCAAAGAACGGAGCCCTCAGGAAAATTGCGCAAAACGAAGGAATAACGACTCTCGAGATCCCGCCAAACGTCGGTGGACGATTCTCAGTGCTGTCGCCGGTTGGACTTTTCCCTGCCGCGCTGATCGGTATAGACGTGCGTCAGATGCTGGCCGGCGCCGCCGATGCGACACAGCGCTCTGAAACTCCCGAATTGTCGTCCAATATCGCTGGTGTATTTGCCGTACTTCAGTGGCTCTCGGACACCAGACATGGACGTCATATCAACGTTCTGATGCCGTACGGGGATGCGCTGCGCGATATAGCGTCGTGGTTCGTGCAGCTGTGGGCCGAGTCGCTGGGAAAGATCCGCCCTGACGGGAGTCACGCGGGGCCGACGCCGCTTTCTGCCAGCGGCGCGACCGACCAGCATTCGCAGGTGCAGCTGTTCATGGAGGGACCACTCGATAAAACGGTTACGTTTGTCGCCGTTCGCGACCGCGAGCAGGAGGCCAAAATCCCTTCGCTTCACAGCGATATTCCCGAACTGGGATACCTCGGGGGGCACTCACTGGGCGAGTTGCTCGATATTGAACGACGCGCGACGGCGGGCGCCCTTGCCGCTCGAGGTCGTTTCAATGCCACCATCACCATCGATCGGGGCGACGCTTGGCATCTAGGAGCGCTCATCCAGACTTTGGAAATTGCGACCGCCTATGCGGGCGCACTCTATGGGGTAAATGCGTTCAATCAGCCTGGTGTCGAGCTGGGGAAAAACTTCGCCTACGCAATGCTTGGCCGCCCGGGGAGCGACGAGGCGCGTAAAGAATGGGATGCCCTCCCCAAGCCAGATCCGAAATACCAGTTGTGAGCTTGTGATGGCAGTCCGTATACTCAGTGCTAGTCGATTTCTCTGTCCCACGCCCGCCCAACCGCATGACTGAAAACAAATCTGCTTCAAAGTCACTCCTCGATGGCGCCGTTTCCGTGGTCGACGGAAGGGTGGATCTCAAGGATCCTTCGGTACTGAAATCGTCCCAGATGGACGCCCTCGTTCACCAGGCGGTCTTTGGCAAGGAAGCTGATCGACATAACGCTCGCTGGCTGTTGTGGGAGCTGGGTCAGATCGTTGGCGTACGGCCGGCGTCAATCCACGAGCTCTACATCGCACGTGGGCAGGGCAAGTGTGGTGGCTTCACGGTACCGGCCATTAACGTACGCGCGATGTCGTATGACACGGCCCGGTCCATTTTCCGAACCGCCATCTCCCAGGACGCTGGCGCTTTCATCCTTGAGATTGCCCGCTCGGAAATAGCGTACACCGACCAACGCCCCGCCGAGTATGTGGCAGTAATGCTCGGAGCCGCGCTTCGTGAAGGCTTTCGCGGGCCGCTCTTCATACAGGGGGACCATTTCCAGGTCAATCACAAGAAATACGCAACCGATCCAGTCACCGAAGTGAATGCCGTTAAGGCGCTCATCAAGGAGGCCGTAGCTGCAGGTTTCTATAACATCGACGTCGACACATCCACCTTGGTTGACCTTTCGAAATCATCGTTGGACGAGCAGCAGCGAAGCAATTACGAGGTCTGCGTCGAGCTTACCAAGGCAGTGCGAAGCGAAGAGCCGGAAGGAGTTACGATCTCGATTGGTGGCGAGATTGGTGAAGTCGGCACGGAGAATAGCACTCCCGCTGAGCTTGAAGCGTTCATGAAAGGGTTTAATGGCACACTGCGTGCACATGACGGTTCCATGGCTGGGCTGTCCAAAATTTCCGTTCAGTCGGGTACCTCGCATGGTGGCTTGGTGCTTACAGACGGTTCAATCGCCGACGTGAAGCTCGATCTCGACACACTGGAAACGCTATCCCGGATGGCGCGTGACGAGTACGGTTTGGCGGGAGCGGTCCAGCACGGAGCAAGCACGCTGCCAGATACAGCGTTCAATAACTTTCCCCGCACGGAAACCGCTGAAATTCATCTAGCCACCAACTTCCAGAACATGATGTACGATCACCTGCCGGACGATGTCAGACAGGAGATTTACGCATGGCTAGCGGCCAACACAGCCGATGAGCGGAAGGCAAGTGACAGCGAAGAGCAGTTCATCTACAAGACAAGAAAAAAGGCGATTGGGCCGTTCAAGCGAAGACTCTGGGCTTTACCGCCGGAAGTTCGTGAAAGGATGGGGAAAGCCTACGACGAGAAGTTTGCGTTTTTATTCGACCAGCTTGGAATTGGTGCCACGCGCGAGGTGGTGACGCGTTTTGTGACCGCGCCTGAGCAGAGACGTAGCGCTCCGGACGGCACGAGTACCGTAGTTGCAGCGCCCGATGATGCTGATCTGAGCGACTGACTACAGATTGTTTGTGGCGGGTTAGAACTCAGTAGAACTTGGTAATAACCGAAAACTGCCGCGATGCGGCTGGGGGAATGGAATGGCTCGGCATGATGACTATGATGATGACGACAGAGTCCTGATCGTTGAAAGAGAGAGCGGCAGCGCGGTGGGCACTTTCCTGCTTGGACTGGCGATTGGTGCGGGCGCAGCATTGCTCTTCGCTCCAGCGTCGGGAGAGGAGACCCGTCAGCGGCTGCAGGACGAGGCTCGTCGCGCCGGGAAGCGGGTAAAAGAAATGACGGATGAGCTGACCGAGGAGCTCTCGGAGCAGGTCGACCGGACGCGCTCCGTTATCGACGATCGGGTGTCAAAGGCCAAGCAAGCGGTCACATCGCGCGCTCGGGCTGTTGGGGAGGCAGCACAGGCGGGTAAGGACGCGGCGAAGCAGGCTCGGGTAGAGCTCGAGCGTGCCGTCTCCGACACCAAGCAGGCATATGCAGACAGCCGTCGCGCTTACAAAAGCACGGTCGAGGAAGAAACCATGCTCGAAGGTGGAACGCTAAAGGAGGGTAAACTACCTGGCGGAACTTCCGGCGAAGGTTGAGGCAACCAGAGACATTGTCGTCCGGGTCTGGAAACAGGCCGAGGAGGACAATGTGCTCTTTCTCGCGGGCGGGCTGGCGTTCAACGTCTTGCTCGCCCTCGTTCCGTTCGTATTGCTGCTCATCGCGGGTCTCTCGTTTTTTCTGAACAGGGAGCCGAGTGAAGCCGCGCGCACTGTTTCAGGTCTGGTTGAGGGGTTTCTGCCCCAGAATGCACCGTCGGCGAGCATGCTGCTCCATGACATCGTCGCCGATGTTCTGAAAACCCGTGGTGCGGTGGGTATCTATGCCGCGATAGGCTTTGCCTGGTTTTCCACTCGGCTCTTCGGCTCAATGCGGAGCGTGCTCGCGCTGATTTTCGATGGAACAGACCGCGGTATTGTATACGGAAAGCTGTTCGACTTTGCCGCCACCATCGTTTCCACGCTCGCCGTCGTGAGCTACGTCGTCATCTCGGCCTACCTCGA
>JBBSTN010000237.1:0-5753 GCA_038235845.1 Gemmatimonadales bacterium
ATCCGCCAAGACGCCCCCTCTGATGTTGACCTCCCGGAAATCTGTCCGGCTCAACGCGCTCGGGCTCGGGCTGGCCGTGCTCACCAGCTTCGTGACGGTTACCGCAACCGCGCAAAGCGTTGACATAACATCCAGGCGTGCTCGTCCCGATTCGAGTTTTGCGGCTCCAGCGTATCCCGACATGTTGCGATCCGCCGGCTTCATTGGTTCGGTGACGGCTCGGTTTGTTGTAGACAGCTCTGGGCGAGTCGACATGCGATCGTTCGTGGTGGGTTCGTCGGTGCACGGGCACTTCACCGCCTCGGTGAAAAATGGGCTGCGAGGGTCGCGCTTTGCGCCCGCGATTAGTTCAGGACGACATGTCGCTGACACTCTGGAAATGACGTTCCGGTTCGAGCTGCCCGAGGAGAAAGTGTTGCAACTTGAGGCCTCCGTGCTGCGCTCCCTATCCAATCCGGCTCCGGGGGTCTGGCGAGCAGTGATCGGCGGGCCGGTCAAGCAGCCTGACGAGTCCTACGACGCTGCCACTCTGAGAGCGGCCACCCTTTCGGCGCTCGACACCCTGCTGGACATCATCGCTTCCCGCGACTCGATGCTTCCTAGTCGAATAGCGTGCATAGGGTTGTCTACAGACAAAGCAACGGCTCAGCCGGATATTCAAACTCTGGCGCGACTCTCGCGCCCTCGAGTAGCCGTTGTGGTGCACGCTCGCTGTCCGCCTGGCTTTGGCGGGCCGACATGCATGGTACGGGTCGAGGAGAGCGGATGCCGACCCTACCCGCCGGGCGAGGACCCCCGACGAATCACAGTGCAGGAAGTCCGGATATGGGGCGACCGGGTTCTGGTCGACATTGACGTGAGCTTCGCAACGGTGGCTGAGAGCTACAGCTGTTTTACGGTTAAGGACTCGACGTATAAGTTTGGATGGCGAAGCATGTGCAGGCTTTCGGCAACCGGAGTCAGCATCGCGCGTCAGCATCCGCATGCAACTGCAGGGATCGGCTTCGACGGGTACGAGGGGTTCGCGTTCGTTACATCTCAGTGGTGTAGTAGCGGCGCTGCGCGTCACGTGGGCCGGTTGGCAACGTCACTCTGAATCGTGTTCCTAACTCTTCGAATACTGGTGCGTTGAGACCGGCATCGCGACACACCGCGATCATGCGCTAGACGCCACGCTCCTTACCGAAAAGGATTATTCCTCCAACTGTCGGCACGGAACGACCCTGATGAGTGGTAAGCAGTCGCAGTGTTTCGAGATCAGAATTCGCGAGCTCCGAACTGCAGAGAAAGACTCGGAAGCTACTCGGAAGTCAATCGCTTCCGAGTCGAGCTCCGGCATAGCTCGCTCATCAAACGACTCGCCCTTGGCAAATCGCTGCATTTCGGCAATGAGATTCTCATCCGCGCGACGGTTCGTCGACCCGACCCTCACGTAAACGCCGGCGACTGCACCGACCGCCTTGAGATAGTGGGGCCTGTCGAAGCTCGGAAAATCTGAACGCTTAGCACATGCGACTTCCGAAAGGATGCAATCTCGATGTCCGGGAGTATCCGAGGCGCTATGGAGTCACTGATTCAGGTTTGCGACTCGCTCTTCCAGGGCGAGTGGTTCGCGAACTCCAGGCACATGTCTCGTGCCGTCTTGAACTCCGATCAGGATCGTGCCTCCCGAGGTGTTGGCGAAGGCAACAACGGTCTTGAGGAGACCGGCGGGCGACGATAGGTCGCGCTTGAACTCGAGGGTTTTTCCCTTGGTGCGACGAAGTGCGAAGCAGATCCGCTACTCGGAGAGTACTCGGAAGTGTATTCGGAAGTCGATCTCCAATAAAGACTTCCGAGTCGAAAGCCGGCACGTCTGCCCGCTGCTCAACCCCCATCATCTGCTACAGCTGTCACATCCACTGGCCCGCGCCCATCGCATTGGCGTCGGCAAGCATCACAATGTTCCGATTCCGACCCCAGCGATACGGACCCGGCAGGAGCTGAGCTCTCGCCACCCGCCGAAACAGAAGTGGCAAAAGTCCCAAGCGCAGAAATCCATTTCGCCGTGGCCGGCGTTATACTTGAGCTAGCTATTCAATCTTCCCATTCAACAGGACCCTGCTTCATGAAAAGAACCATCGCGCGCTGCTCGACGCTGGTCGGCGCTCTCACCCTGATTTTCTCGGCCACCCCCGCTCAGGCCCAGAACATCGTCTTTAACCCCGGCTTTGAAAATACCCCGGCGCTCCAGGGCTACACGGTCGCCACCTGCGAAGCCGGATTGGGAGCCTTCCGCTCGGGCATCTTTGGTCGCACGGGCTCATACGGTCTTGCATTCAACTCGCGCGGATGCAACGCCACCGTCACCCAGACTCTCAACACAGTCGCAGGGCAGAACTACGACATCAGCTTCTGGTATCGCGCCAACACCACTGCTACACCGAACAACCTCACGTTCTCGTTTGGCGGAACGGAGCTGTTCAACCAGACCCTCAGCAACCTCGCGTATCAGCAGTTCACCTTCTCGGCGATTGCTACCTCCAATATGACCGACATCGTTTTCGCCGGCCGCAGCCCAGGCGCAAACGCGGTGGATGACGTTAGCGTGATGGCCGGAGCGCCCACTGCAGTCGTACCCGAGCCCGCTACAGTTGCCCTGATGACAGCTGGGTTGGTCGGACTGTTCGGTGCAACGAGACTTCGTCGCCGCCAGAACACGGTTTAAATCCAGGGCTTGTTGGACCTGCAAAAGAAGGTAGAGAGCACCCTCGTGTCTCTATGATGCTTTAAGAGTGGGTTGGTGGTGCGATAAAGCGCTAACCATCGAAGTAACAGAATCGAAGTGCCTCGCGACCGCCTACTCTATAGACGGTCGCGATTTCGTTTTGTTGCCCCCCCCACCACACCTCGATCTCAAAGAATGCCGATCACTGCTGCATTGATTTCGCGACCTTTTCCACCTGCTCCATCACACGCAGCAGATTGCCGCCCCAGATCTTTGCAATGTCCGCCTCGCTGTAACCACGACGAACCAGCTCCTCGGTTACCGCGAGCGACTCACCGGCGTTACGCCAACCGTCAACACCACCACCGCCATCGAAGTCGGAGCTGATACCGACATGATCAACTCCCATCAGCTTCACTGCGTAGTCGATGTGATTCACAAAATCTTTTACCGTGGCCGGCGGGTCTGACGGAAACTGCCGCACGTTGATGTCTTCCTGTTTGGCCAGATACCCGTTGCGCTTCGCTTCCGGCAATGCAGCGAGTTCGGTGGCGAGCGAGTCGCGACGAGTCGACTTGATTCCATACTCCGTGCGTAGCGCTGTCATCGCCCGCGCCCGCCCCTCACCCCGTGCATCGTCACGCGCCGGGTCGCACTTCACGTAGCCGCTGAACGCCACCACCTGCATCACGCCACCATTCTTTGACAGCGCACGCATCTGCTCATCATCGAGATTGCGGCTGTGATTGCAGATTGCCCGCACGGCCGAGTGTGAAGCGATGATGGGCGCTTTAGTGATCTCGAGTGTTTGCATCATGGACTGCCGAGAGGGATGCGAAATGTCGACCATCATTCCAAGCTTGTTCATTTCGCCGATCACCTGGCGGCCAAGTGCGCTCAACCCATTATGAAGCCACACGCCGTCACGTTCCCCGGTGTTGGAATCCGACAGTTGGCTATGTCCATTGTGCGCGAGTGACATGTAGCGCCCGCCCAAGTCGTAGAACTTCTTCACATTTGTTATATCGCTGCCAATCGGGAAACCGTTTTCCACGCCAATGAATATCGCGCGCTTTCCCGCAGCGTGAATTCGCCGCGCATCGGCAGAAGTCAGTGCAAGCTCGGCGCGGGTTGGTGCCAGCTGTTCAGTGAGCCGATGGATGGCCTCGAATTTCTGCATCGCCGACTCGTGAGCCCTGGCGAAACCTGCTGCGTCGAGCTGGGCCGACTGGCCTACGTAGACGATCAGGAACGCTCCACCGAGGCCACCGCTCTCCATTTTCGCGATGTCGACCTGGGTGTTCGGCAAACGTTGGCTGTAATTGGGAGAGCCCGCCGAGAAAAGATCCGGACGGATGTCCACATGGGTATCGATTGAGAATACCCGGCTGTGAATTAGGCGCGCTTTGGCCAGTACCGCCGCGTCCGTGGTGCCACCCTGCGCCTGCACGGTAGCCGTCGCCGCGAGAAAGACGAGCGCAGCGATCATAAAGGACGAAGAAATGTGAGCACAACGGGCGGAATCGGTCATCGAAAGGTCCTGAGGTGAGAGGCGGGCGGCAGGCGTCCTCGGTTACGGCCCCGGGGACTCACATTAACTTCCCTAAGGTTATCGTAATTGTGACAGTCCCGCTGCAGTTGGCGGGCACGGCCCGTGCAACATCTGGATTCAGTAATGATGCAGTAATGAGGGTCCTGACCATAAAGGGGGTAGAATGCTGGTACAATTCAACACCGATCACAATCTGACCGCAGATCAGCAATTCATGTCCGAACTCGAGGCGGAGCTACAAGAGGCGCTTGCCCGCTTCTCTTCGCATCTGACGAGAGTTGAGGTGTATTTGCAGGACAACAATGCAGACAAATCGGGACCTGCTGACAAACGCTGTACAATGGAAGCAAGAGTGAGTGGACAGGATCCGATTGCCGCGAGTCACGATGCGCCTTCCGTGATCGAAGCGTTTCACGGAGCACGCGACAAGGTGATTCGGATGCTCGATCGCAAAGTCGATAAGCTGAGACACCCCAAGGGTCTCGATCGCGCCGCCCCGGGCTTCTCTTCGTGAGTCAGCGTTCAATGTCTCCAATGTCCGAACGGCTGGGCGAACTCTTTGAGGACCGGGAGGGGCCATGCATCTCGATCTACATGCCCACGGGCAGACGCTTTCCGGAAAATCAGCAGGACCTTGTTCGCTATCGCCATCTGGTCGAACAGGCATCGCGTTCGCTAAATAGCACGTTTCCAGCAGCGCAGTCGGAAGAGCTGCTTGCTCCGCTTCACGAGCTGGCTTCGAACAGCGGGTTTTGGGAGCACACGCTCGACGGCCTCGCAGTACTTCGCGCTCCAGACTACTTCAAGGTCTACAAGGTGCAGCGCACTGTACCGGAGAGATCGATTGTAGCGGATAGTTTTCATACCAAGCCATTGCTTCGTATTGCGCAATCGGCCGACAGATTTCACGTACTGGCGATAAGCCGCGATCACGCGAAGCTGTTTCAAGGCGACCGATACCATCTCGACCACGTTCATGTCGACGACGGTTTTCCTAACACGATTACCGCTGCTCTCGGCGAGATGGATCATGATCCGCAGGACTACATAGAAGAAGAGGACGAGATAGAACGCCAGACAACGCGCTTTTTCCGTGCGGTCGACCGCGCGGTATCTGACCATTACTCGAAATCTGCCGACATTCCGCTACTGCTGGCGTCGCTGCCTCAGCATCAGACGACGTTTCGCGCCCTCAGCCATAACCCTCGGCTCGTCGACGAAGGCATTGCCGCGAATCCTGACGCGCTTTCTGCCGACGAACTTCGCAAGCGCGCGTGGACTATCGTCGAGCCAAAGTACCTCGCTCGGCTGGCGGGATTCGTCGACGACTTTCACGCCGGCAAGGTACGACAGCTGGCTTCTGAGAATCTCGAGGAAATCGCCATGGCCGTGCTCAATGGACGGGTGCGGGTGCTGCTTGTCGAAGACGAACGGATGGTACCAGGTCGCATCGATCGAAATACCGGCACCCTGATGCACGGCGACATCGGCGAT
>JBBSTN010000238.1:0-5708 GCA_038235845.1 Gemmatimonadales bacterium
GACATGGCGGGGCTCAAGAAGGTCGAAGGCATGAAGCGCATCAACATCAAGCCTCAGTATGACGAGTTCGTGCTGCCAAACGGACGCTCCATTCTCGTGCTCGCCGAGGGGCGCCTGATGAACTTGGGCTGTGCAACCGGTCACCCGTCATTTGTGATGAGTGCAAGCTTCACCAATCAGGTGCTCGCGCAACTCGATCTTCACCTGAATGCGGAACAGTATGAGAAGAAGGTGTTCACACTTCCGAAGCACTTGGACGAAAAGGTGGCGAGATTGCATCTCGACAAGCTAGGCGTGAAGCTGACGGTACTGAGCGACGAACAGGCGGCCTATCTCGGTGTCAATAAGATGGGACCATTCAAGCCTGAGCATTACCGGTATTAGTCCCGGTGGGGCGCTGGTGTAAGAGTAAGCGCCTGTATTGAAAAACTGGGCGCCGGTCGACGATGATTCGTCGACCGGCGGCACAATCGTTATGGCTTGAGAACTACCTTGATGCAGTTGTCTTCCTTGTCCCTGAAGCGCTTGTACATCTCGGGTGCGCGATCGAGCGGCTCGGTATGCGTAATGATGAATGAAGGATCGATGTCGCCGTCCTGAATTTTCTTGAGGAGCGGTTCGAGATAGCGCTGAACGTGAGTCTGACCCATGCGAAATGTGAGACCCTTGTTCATCGCGGCACCAAACGGCAGCGTTAGCGTCTGAGCATAGACGCCAGGCACAGATATCGTGCCGCCCTTTCGGCATGCCATGATGGCTTGCTGCAGAACGTATGGACGATCGTTCTGAACGTGCAGGGCTTCCTTCGCGCTATTTAGAAAGCGAGACGCCTCATTCGCTGAGTGCGCTTCGGCTCCGACGGCATCGATGCATCTATCCGGTCCCCGGCCGCCGGTCATTTCGTTCAAGGTTTCCACAACGTCGTCGACCTCGTCGAAATTGATCGTCTCCGCGCGACCTTTTTCTTTCGCCATTAGTAACCGCTCCGCCACGCGATCGATTGCAATTACGCGTCCGGCCCCCATCATCCACGCGCTCTGTATTGCGAACTGAGCAACGGGGCCACATCCCCACACGGCAACCGTGTCACCAGCTTCTATCTCTGCATTCTCTGCGGCCATGTAACCGGTCGGGAAGATATCGGAGAGAAAAAGCACCTGCTCGTCGGTGAGATCGTCGGGCACCTTGATCGGCCCAACGTCGGCGTATGGAACACGCAGGTACTCAGCTTGGCCTCCAGCAAAACCGCCGAGAAGATGCGAATAACCAAACACGCCCGCTGGTGAGTGACCCATCGCCTTCCGTGCGTTTTCGGGCTTTGGATTCGAGTTATCACATAGCGAAAACATGGTTTTGTCACAGAACCAGCAATGTCCGCACGAAATAGTGAATGGAACTACAACCCGATCACCCTTCTTCAGATTTTTGACACTCGAGCCAACTTCTTCGACGATTCCCATTGGCTCATGTCCGATAATGTCTCCCTCCTTCATCATCGGTACGAAGCCGTCCAATATGTGCAGGTCGGAGCCGCAAATTGCTGTTGAGGTGACCTTTATGATGACGTCGCCTGGATCCTGCAGTTTTGGATCAGGAACATTGTCGACACGCACGTCGCCCTGTCCGTGCCATGTAAGTGCTCGCATTATTTGTAGGTCTCTTTTAAATAAATTTAAGTAAATTCGTCAATTCGAGTGTTATGCGGCTGTGCACTTCTGGAAGTGACGTCGCATTCAAACACGATGTTTGTAGTTGTTGATATGCAGCTACGGTGCCACACGGGCGACATAGTTCCGTTCGGCAAACACGTGCTGATGCGTTCACATAGAAGTGAACTACGTCGGATGAGCGCGGCCCGGCTGCGCAGTCGTGACAGGGTCGAGCGTTGCTGCGCGAAATTGCGTCGACCGAAAAAGGCCGTTTTACAGGGCCGGGGAGGGGAGATTTCCATCAACCGTAAACTGATGGCGTTCGAATGCGAACGTCGCACGTTTCAGGTAGTCACGCTTTCCAAACTCGACACGCTTTCGCGTTGCAGTGCAATGCCAGGTTTCGAAGCTTCGCGGCTTGTACTTACCAAAAGCAGACGGGATGAACACTCCAACATTGACGCCGTCTGCGCTACGTGCAGAAGGAAAGCGGAAAACATCAACGCTCGCGGCTCTCATGTCGCGCCCCAGCAATTGAGCTTCCGAATAGCTCACCGGCGATGCGATCGAATCGCGATAATGGTTGAATGGCGGTGCTGATAGATCGATCGCTCGCGCACCTGTCACTGTCGATTTGAATGCAGTGAGTGCGGTGGCAAGAGTATCCAGTAGTGCACTTGTCCCTTCCAGGAAGAGCAAGCGGTAGTACGCAACTTCTGCAAACGCAGCCGCCAGCGTCTCTGACCCATACCATATTCCGCGTTCGGTGCGTGACCCGAATCGCGATCCGTGGCGGAGCGGCGGATAACGGAATGGCGTGGAGAGCAGATAGTGAAGCCGCCCACCGGTAACATCCGCCGGTTTAACGCTGTCAATCAGTTCTTCCAGCAGCTCCTGTTCTTCCGCGCTGTCCACCAGCTTTCGTGTGGACACCTGATGTTGAGCCTCCACCACGCGCCAGGGGGTCAGGCGGAGGAGGCGGAGGAGGCGGAGCTCAGAGTCGCCCGCGCATAGCGTCCAGATACTGGACGACATCTACAAGGCCCTCGACAGTTTGTACGCGTTCGGAGGGCACGCCGCCCAGGTGTGAATTGTCTGCGTGAAACCACTCCCTTGCCTTGGCATCGTCGCCGCCGACAAGTGCGTCGAGTGATCGGTAGAGACGCAGAAATAGAAGCGCTAGCTCCCCTTCCTTGCCTTTGGGCTCAATGCCCCGCCCCGCCTGCAGACGCGAAACGGAAGCTTCGCTCGAACCGATTACCAGCGCGAGCTGCCGATTTCTGATATCGAGCCGAGCCGCCGACGAGAGCAGGGCTTTAGCAAGCACCAGGGCGGGTGAAAGCGCATTTTGTTTACTGGATAGCGTATGCATTAGGCACTCTAGCGTGATTTGCGAATGAAAGTTATTAGGAGTTTATTTCATTTGCAAGGGCCGGCCATCCGACGGCACTCGCTTCCTGCTCCGCGTTGGATCTTCCGTAGATGGCGACGTAAGTTGTTGTTATGAGCAGCTACGTTGCGTTGTTGAGGGCTGTAAATGTCGGGGGAACCGGCAAGTTGCCAATGGCCGACCTTCGCACGCTCTGCGAGGAGGCCGGGCTGGGGCACGTCAGGACATATATCGCCAGCGGCAATGTTGTTTTCACGAGCTCACTTTCGGCTTCGAAGATCAAGGCGATTCTGGAAACCCGGCTTAAAAGCTACGCTGGAAAATCAGTCGGAGTGGTTATCCGAAGTGCTTTGGAAATCTCTGAGATCCTGGCGGAAAATCCGTTCCCCGAGGCCGCGCCAAATCGCAGCGTCGTAATATTTCTCGACGAGTCACCGCCAGACGATGCTCTTGAATCGATGACCGGTCGCAACGGCGAGAAAGTTCGCCTTGGGAAGCGAGAGATCCATGTTCACTACGGCGACGGCATGGCCAACTCCAAACTGAAAATTCCCGCAGCTCGAAATGGAACTGCCCGCAACATGAACACCGTCGCACGGCTCGCGAAAATGTCTGCAAAATAGTCGATGCAGTTATCGACGGCGCGCAACGATTGCAACGAATAGCTTTGGCGGACCAGGTCGGCCAGATCGGACTAGGCCGGCCAGATCGGACCAGCCCGGATCAGGAGGGAGGGACCGTCTGAATATCCACGCGCGACGGTGATTGCGATGTTCGCCATATACTATGCGTTTGCGCTTTGTAATCGCTCTCTTTTGCCTTGAAGATGTTCGGTACCCAAGTCTGCGGATTTCGATCGATGATCGGAAACCACGTGCTTTGCACCTGCACCATAATCCTGTGCCCCGCCTTGAAGCGATAGCTTTGGGTGTGCAAGTCGATGGTGAACGGAGTAACACGATTCGGAACGATTGCTTCGGGCTTTTCAAACGAGTTTCTGAACCGGCCACGAAACACATCGTTGGCAACCATGAGCTGGTAGCCGCTCAATGTGTGATCGGGCATCGCATCTTCCGAATAGACGTCGATCAGTTTGACCACCCAGTCGGCGTCCTCACCGGTGGTGCTCGCGAATAACTTCGCGGTGATCTCCCCGGCGACAACGACATCCTCGGTCAACACCGGCGTCTCCCAGCTGAGCACATCGGGACGGTTTTCTACAAAGCGTTGATCCTCAATTAACCACGTTCGCCAGCCAGAGCCCTTTGTGAAATATGTTGGCTCGATGGGGCGTTTCCGATACGGCACGGGCTTGGCTGGATCACTCACGAATCGGTCGACACCAAGGCTGTCGGAACGACCAGGCGCATCGAACGACAGCACTCCATCGTCGCGGAAATACAGTGACTTCGTTACAGCCTCATTTGGCGGCCACGCAGTGAACGTGCGCCATCTGTTGCTTCCAGATTCAAACACAGTCGCTTCGGCAGCAACAAAATCTCCGCGGTCCTTGAGATGTTTTGCAAAAAACGGCGCCTGCAGCTTCGTCCGATAGTACTCGCCCGTTGCTGAGCCGAAATCGACAGGACCGATCTTCTGCCCCGGGCCATTGCTCCATCCCCCATGCCACCAGGGACCCACGACGAGCGAGTTGTTATTGTTGGTGTCGTGCTGTTCCAGCGTGCGATAAATGGTGATCGGCCCATAGAAATCTTCCTGATCCCACCAACCTGCGACGTTGAGCGTTGGCATCGTCACACGGCGCAGATACGGTTTCATGGCTTGTCGCTGCCAGAACTCATCGTAGTTGGGATGCTCGATAAAATCCCGCCACGTCGGCAGCACCTTGTCCTTGAGATAACGGGTTTGCACGTTCGACAGCGGGCCCAGATTGAGATACCAATCGTACGTGTCGTAACGATCGAAGGTGAAGTTGGCGTTCTCTTTGCTGTCCTCGGTCAGAAATGCGTATTCGAATCCGTAGCTCAAACGGAAAGCGCCATTATGGTGAAAGTCGTCACCGATGAACATGTCCGCGGGCGAAGCCTGAGGGCTCACAGCTTTGAGAGCAGGGTGCGGATCGAGCATCGCCATCGCGGCCGTCCATCCGTCGTACGAAACACCAAGCATTCCCACGCGACCGTTATTGCGTGGCACATTCCCTAAAAGCCATTCGATGCTGTCGTAAGTATCCGTGCTTTCGTCCACCGCGTTCTTTGATCCGTCAACGAGGCGCGGCGGCCGCTGCATGACAAACGTGCCATTCGACTTGTAGCGTCCGCGTATGTCCTGAAAAACAAATACGTAGCCTTCTTCGGCAAGTTCTTTATAGCTGCCGATGAGTCGTGCGCGGGCAGCGCCGACGCCATAGGGCGTGCGCTGAAGCAGAAAGGGCAGTGCTTCGGCAGATCCTGCGGGCGAGAATATTTCAAGGTGAAGCATAACGCCGTCACGCATCGGAACATCGTGTGACTGCTGTAAATACGCCGCCGGATCGTAACGCGGCGTTGCAGTTTGACCAGACGCAACGCTGGCTATCAAACTCATCAGGCCTAGCGAGCAGTTAAACATCACGACGCCACAGAGGCTCGATCTGGTGCAGGTTGAACGCCTGCCGAAATTAGTCGTCATTGGCGGTAAGGGATGAGCAGCAAGTGACTGCCGGTCAC
>JBBSTN010000239.1:0-5667 GCA_038235845.1 Gemmatimonadales bacterium
AAACCAGCGAAATCCCTCTTGCCCACAGTAAGGTGGTTGGAGGTGAAGCCAAAGATTTCGCTTCCCGCCGACGGAAGAGCGAAACCGCCTCGAACCGCCAGCTTGACGTGGGGGGTGCCAAAGAGGAATCCGTCGCCAGCACCCTGTGCCTGGAGGGGCGGTGAAACAGACGCGACGACTACTGATGTGCCGGCGATGAACCCAGCCGACAGGGCCACTCGACTGGCGAGGGCTGCGAAAGCTCGCAATTGTCGATTCATTGTCAGGATCTTGGAGGGGGATTCAAACAGTCCTTCTTCTTCATAGTATCGAAGTTCCAAAAAAGTTCACTGGGGCCGCAGCATATCCAACCTCCCGGCGTTCGACCCGTCCGGAACTGGCTTGGTAATCCGGAAAATGAACGCCTGCTCGACTAACTGCGAAACTGGTTTGCCGTTGAACCAGGCAGGGCGGAATTTCATGTCAGGCAGTGTTTCGCGGGTCGCCTTGGTAAAGAGCGAATCCGTCGAGCTGATTACTTTAAAGCTTGGGAGCTCCACCCGACCGTCTTCTCCCACAACGAACTGGACGAGCGTCACACCCTCGATGTTTTTCGCCAACAGGGAGGGCGGATAGACCGGGCCCGCGCTTTCCGGGTCACGTTGGGCGGTGGAGTCTACCTCGAGTTCTGAGAACGGTCTCTGGGGTTCAACTTCCGCAGGTTCGATTTGGGCAGGCTGCGGTTCTTCGACCGCGAGAGGCGTTCTGGCTGTCTCAGGCGACCTGGCAGGAGCGAGAACCGGCGCCGCTGGCACGCCGGTCAACCCGACATAAGTAACCTGCTGAGCGAGAGGTTGAGGGGCCTGACGCAACAGAGGGTACAGGAAACGCGCCGCGCGAGCGTCGTCTTCCGGCGTGTATGAAACCGCGACGGATGAGGCTAGTACCACTCCGGCGATAATTCCCACATGTGCGCCGAAGCTCAGAATCGCGCTGAAAGTAGGAACGAGCACGGGGTGCCGCACGGACTCGGTAAGTGTGATGACCGGTCGACGATGCAACGATGAGGAGGCGGAGGCTTGATACTTTCGAGTTGGCATTTTTCACCTTCCTTAAGCCTACGACAAATAGTGTTACACCACAAATACACGAGAAATACAACACGAATCCCGGGGGGACGAACCGGTGGGGAGGGAGAGAGTTATGACAACCGGCGCAAGAACGGCGGAAGCTTTGAGGGCGCGTCTCCCTCGGTTAGGCTCTAACAGATGCCACTCGAACCAATCGCGACCGACACTGAGCTGCTCGAACCCGTAGTGACCGACATGGAACTGCTAGAACGCATAGCTACTGCCACCGAACTGCTCGAACTGATCGCGAAAAATCGCGCGTTGCTGGCGGGTCTGGAGGAGGCGAGTCGTACCCGGCTTCTTCGAGCTGCCGGAGAAGTCTCCCGACCAGATGCAATTGTGAGACGTCAACTGGTGAAGGAAACCAAACGCACAAAAAAGGCTACGCGAGTACAGAAGCTCGAATCAGTGCTCCATGCGACTGGTATTCGAAAGCTTCGACGAGAGAGCGTTTTTACCACGCCAAATGTGTTTCCGCCCGAAGAGTTCGAGCAGGTCGATGTGAGCGAGCAATTCACCGATGACAATGCGCGCGAAGTCGGCGATGTGCAGAACTGCTACATATGCAAGAAGAATTACACGCAGGTTCATCACTTCTATGATCAACTATGTCCCGAGTGTGCACAATTCAACTTTGCGAAGCGTAGCGAACTTGCGGATCTTGGCGGCAGGGTTGCTCTGCTAACCGGAGGTCGGGTAAAAATTGGTTATCAGGCTGGCATCAAGCTTCTGCGGGCCGGTGCGCATCTGATCGTCACCACCCGCTTTCCGCGAGATTCGGCGCAGCGCTATGCGGCCGAGAGTGATTTCAGCGCGTGGAAAGACAGGCTTGAAATTTACGGTCTGGATTTGCGGCACACTCCGAGTGTCGAAGCGTTCTGCCAGCATGTGTTGTCAACACACAATCGACTCGATTTCATAGTCAACAACGCGTGTCAGACTGTTCGACGCCCGCCCGCATTTTATGAACACATGATGGAGGGCGAACTGGCCGCAACTTCTTCGTTGCCTGTAGAGTGTCAAGGGCTATTGGGGAAGTACGAGGGACTGAGAGGGTATAAAATGCTGCCGGAAACTGCATCCGTTGAAACTTACCATGTCACCGGGGAGTCGCTCAAGAAGACTGCGGAGCTCGCAGGAATAGCTGGCCTGGCCGACGCATCGAGCCTTTCTCAGGTGCCGTTGCTTCCGGACGAACTTCTGCCGCAACAGCATCTATTTCCACAAGGTCGACTGGATCAGGACATGCAGCAGGTCGACCTGCGTGGAAGAAATTCCTGGCGACTCACCATGGCTGAAGTGCCAAGTGTCGAACTGCTCGAAACACAGTTGGTGAATGCCATAGCGCCCTTCATCATCAACGCGCGTCTGAAGGTGCTGATGCAGCAGACGCCTGGGCGCGAAAAACACATCGTGAACGTTTCGGCGGTGGAAGGACAGTTTTACAGAAAGTTCAAGACAACACGCCATCCGCACACGAATATGGCGAAAGCTGCATTGAATATGATGACACGCACTTCTGCGACGGACTACCACCAGGATGGTATCCACATGAACTCGGTGGATACCGGTTGGGTTACCGACGAAGATCCCGCGGAGATCGCCGCGCGGAAAGTGGAGGAGCACAGGTTTCATCCACCGCTCGATATAGTCGACGGCGCAGCACGCATAGTCGATCCGATAATCGCCGGCGTGAACAGCGGAGTTCACGCATGGGGACAATTTCTCAAGGATTACAAGCCGACCGACTGGTAATTTCAACCATTGCGCAAATCAGGATGTCAAAACGGACGCTCGTCTCATCCGGCGAATACATTTCTGATCAAGGCATCGTTCTGGTTCAATCCGTAGCAATCATGATGCCGATCCATATTCGGCAAAAAGATGAGACGACCGGTGGCGATGAGCTGGAGTGGCGGAAAAGATTGTGCGATGGCTTTGGCCCGCCTGGAGAGGGAAGCGGAATACAAAGTCGTCGCCCTTCTGACGAGTGTCACGAAGAGCTACGATCGTGTGAGCATACATGGTGTGCGTCGAGCACTCCTCGCGGCACAGGGGGAGGCGCTTGGATTGCCGATATTCGTCACGGAGCTGAATGCCGTGTGCAGCAACGACGAGTATGAGGCCGCATTTCTTGACTCGGTCGCTGCGCTGGGTGAGGAGATGCCGTGGGTTCGTCATATTGCCTTTGGCGATCTTTTTCTCGAGGACGTAAGAGCTTATCGTGAGCGCCTCATGCGTCGTTCAGGCCTGTCACCGCTCTTTCCATTGTGGCGTACAGACACCGGCCTGCTTGCAGAGCAATGCGTGAAGGACGGTTATCGTGCGCACCTCGTTTGCGTGGACACACAACAACTGGATGGCGCATTCGCCGGAAGGGAGTACGATTCAGTCCTGTTAAGCGAATTACCCGCAGCGGTTGACCCTTGCGGCGAACGGGGGGAATTCCACACTTTCGTGCACTCGGCGCCAATATTCAAGCATGACGTGTCGGTGACTATTGGCGAGACAGTACTCAGGGACAATCGATTTGCGTTCTGTGATCTGTTGCCATCAGCTCCGTCACATGCAGCGTAAATATCCACCCCAATTTGCGAATGACGAATTCAACCCGGTTACCAAACGGTCTCTCGAAGTATTCAGTCGCGGCCGCCCTGACGTTTGCGCTTTCCTCCTGCTCGGCGGAAATGGAGAAGACTCCACACACGGATAGCTCCGCTACAGAGTCATTATCCCGGCTCGATTCCGTTACATCGCCGGGCAAGCGCATCGATGCGGAATGGACGGTACATACGGACGGTGTGCATGGGGCTCTGATAGGAATGCGCTCCAGTGATGTGCGGACGGCTATCGGGCTCGCGCCATCATCTTCCGCGAGCAAGGAGGAATGCGAGTATCTGGACGCAGGCGTATTGCCGGTAAAGCTGTTTTTCATGCTGCATTCCGACACGTTGGTTCGCATCGATGTTCGCGACAGCACCGTCGCAACGGCCGAGGGTGCCCGAATTGGAGATACTGAGGGTCGCATACGTACTATTTATGGGGAAAAGGTTCAGGTCGAACCTCACAAGTACACCGGCCCCGAGGGCCACTACCTCATCGTCGCACCGACCGGCGGCAGAAACCGCATGATTGTTTTCGAGACAGACGGCGATCACGTCACCACTTATCGAGTCGGACGGGAGCCTGAAGTGCGTTACGTGGAGGGATGCAGCTAAGCTGGTCGACGGTCGTGGGGGCGAGGTTCAATGTCCTAAAGCGGCGCAACCTCGGTTTTCGCGCCGTCACGATAACGAGTCAGCCAGTTGCTGCTCCACGTTTCGAAAGTATCAGAACCTATCGCATCCCGGGCATCACTCATGATTTGCAGGAGAAATGTGAGGTTATGCAACGACAGCAGTCGGAGGCCGAGCATCTCGCCTGCTGCGAAAAGATGACGTAGATAAGCGCGGTCGTATCGGGTGCACGCTGGACAGAGGCAGCCATCCACGAGAGGACTGGTGTCCATACGGTAGCTGCTTCTGCGGATCTGCCGGGTGCCGTCGGGAGTGAATGCGGTGCCGTGCCGGCCCATTCTGGTCGGAACCACGCAATCGAACAGGTCAACGCCACGTCGAACTCCCTCGATCAGATCTTCCGGGAAACCAACGCCCATGAGATACCGTGGCTTGTCGCCGGGTAGCAACTCGTTGCACACGTCGAGTGTGCGGTACATCTCGGGCTTAGGTTCTCCAACTGACAGGCCGCCCACTGCAATTCCCTTCCAGTCGCCGGAGTCGAGTATTCCCGAGATGGATGATCTGCGGAGGTCGTCATAAACGCCGCCCTGAACAATTGGAAATAAAGCCTGAGCATCAGCCTGAGCGTCCGCGATTGGCCTCTCGCTTTCCAGCCGCGCAAGTTCGATGCGACATCGGTCGAGCCATCGGAGGCTTCTCTGCATCGCCTTGTCCGTGTCCGAGTGTTCGGTTGCGCCCGCAACAAGTTCATCGAGCTGCATGATTACATCAGCGCCGATGTTGCGCTGAACTCTCATGACACTTTCGGGTGTGTATTCGTGAAGCGAGCCGTCTATGTGGCTGCGGAATGTCACGCCATTTTCTGCTACCGTGCGAAACTTCGCCAGCGAGAATACCTGAAAGCCACCGGAGTCGGTGAGCATGGGGCCTCGCCACCGGGTAAACGCGTGCAATCCGCCGAGCTTACGAACGGCATTGTCACCCGGTCGCAGGTATAAATGATAGGCGTTCGAGAGCATCATTTGTCCGCCTGCAGCTTCGACCTCGTCTACCGAAAGTCCTTTGATGGTACCCTGCGTCGCCACCGGCATGAAAGCGGGAGTATTAACAGTGCCATGGGGCGTATGGAAGCTTCCGGTACGCGCTCCACCGCTCGTCGATAGTTTATGAAAGGCGAAATCGGGCGAAGTTGACTTCCGGGCGTCTGTTGTGTCTCGCATGAATCAAAATGATATAGGAAGGGGTGATTGCGGATTCACCAACGTTAGAAGCAAGCTTTTTCGTTCGATTCCACTCATATATTACGAACTGCTGCTAAA
>JBBSTN010000240.1:0-5648 GCA_038235845.1 Gemmatimonadales bacterium
ATTCAGGTGGAGTGCGACACCGTCGACCAGGTGAGACAGGCACTCGATGCGGGCGCAGACTGCGTGCTGTTCGACAACATGTCGCTGGAAATGCTGCGGGAATGTGTCGAACTTTGTACCGGCAACGCGGTTACCGAAGCATCGGGTGGAGTAACTCTCGATACTGTGAGAGCAATCGCCAAGACTGGCGTCGACCGCATTTCATGTGGCGCGATTACCCACTCCGCACCTGCGCTCGACCTCGCGCTCGACTTCGAGGGTCTTTGAAACTGACGTCTCATGCTAATGACTCCACGCACGTAAGCGAGGCTGAGTTGAGAGCGGGAGTCGCGCAGGCGCTCCTGGAGGGTCTCATTGATTATGCGGGACTCTTTCCGCCGGCCGAATGCGAGATGGAAGCGGCGATACGCAACTTCGCCAGCTATCGCGACGAACAGGATCATTGGATGCTGGGGCGATTTATTTGCAGCGCGAACTCGCTGAATGAGTTTCGCGATACGTTTGCGCAGCAGCCTCAGCAGCGGGAACCGAAGCAACAGGCGCAACAGCGCGAAGATGAGCCTTGGCGTCTCACCGTGGTCGCCAGTGGACAGACGCTCGCAAATGTCGCAGCCGACATGGCAGCGATCGAGCACTTCAACACCGAATGCAGAAAAGACAACCTCCCTGCGATCGCCGACTGCTACGAGATCAGGTGTCCGACACGCGAGGATGTAATAGCATTCGCGGCAGAGATTCCGCGAGAGCTGACTACATACATCGAACTTCCACTGGCCGACAGCGAAGTTACAGACCGTTTCATCGCCGAAGTTTCTGGGGCTGGTCGCCGCGCAAAGATTCGAATGGGCGGCGTAACAGCTGGCGCTTTTCCTGATGCCACAGCTGTTGTTGGATTTCTGCAGTCATGCATCACGCACAACGTCGTGGCGAAAGCCACCGCCGGTTTGCATCACCCGATCGGCGGCGTCTATCGGCTCACCTATGACGAGCAAGCAGACGCTGGCGGGATGTTCGGCTTTCTGAATCTGTTTCTCACGGCCGCCATCCTTGCCAGCGGCGCCACCACAGACACTGCTCTTGCACTCTTGCTCGAGCCGGACACAGCAAAGCTCGAGATAAACCCCCGGCAGATCAGCTGGCGGCGGGGAAACGAGGAATGGACTTTTGACAATGCATTGTTGTCGCGCGTTCGACAGACGCTTCTCGTAAGCTTCGGATCGTGCTCGTTCCTCGAGCCTGTAAGCGAATCGCGCGCACTCCGCCTGTTGCCCCACCTCGAATCGAGACCCGCATGAACCACGATCACACTACCGATCCAGCTCTGCGCAGTTGGGTCGCGAGCGCGAACAATCCTGAGGGCGATTTCCCGGTCCAGAATCTGCCGTTTGGTATTTTCCGACGACGGGGTACCACGGAGACGCCAAGAGGTGGCGTTGCGATTGGCGACTCCGTCGTCGATATCTCAGCCTGTCTCGCAGCCGGATTGTTCGACGATGCACCGGCGGACGCCCGACAGGCCGCACAGGCATGCTCGCAGCCAACACTCAACGAGCTGATGTCGCTCGGGACATCCCCGCGACGTGCACTTCGTGGGGCGCTGTCCAGTCTGTTGAGCGAAAAGGTGTCCACGCATAAGCGGCAAACCGCGCAACATGCGTTGGTAAAGCTGGCGGAGGCAGAGCTGTTTATGCCAGCGGCGGTGGGCGATTACACGGATTTTTATGCGTCCGTTCATCACGCTACTAATGTCGGATCGCTTTTCCGTCCCGACAATCCGCTACTGCCAAACTACAAGTGGATTCCAATCGGATATCATGGTCGCGCCTCGAGCATTGTGGTGAGCGGCACCGAGGTGAAACGTCCCTCCGGACAGCGCAAGACACCGGAAGCGGATGCCCCGCGCATGGAGCCGTCACAGGCGCTCGACTACGAACTGGAGATGGGTGCGTTTGTGAGTCGAGGAAATACGCTGGGACAGCCGATCCCGATCGGAGATGCTGATGACTATCTCTTTGGACTTTGTCTGCTCAACGATTGGTCTGCGCGTGACATACAGAGTTGGGAGTATCAGCCGTTAGGACCGTTCCTCGCGAAGAATTTCGCCAGTAGCGTCAGCCCATGGGTGGTGACACTGGAAGCGTTGGAACCATTCCGTGCAGCGCTCTCGCCGCGATTGCCGGATGATCCCGAGCCACTCGCTCACCTCAGGCATGAGCGAGACAGCAGCTTGGGCGGTTTCGATATCACGCTGGAAGTTTCCATCCTGTCAGAGCGAATGCGAAGCGAAGGCCACGAGCCCGCGAAACTTTCCCGTGCCACCGCCTTGGATCTGTACTGGAGTATCGCGCAGATGCTCACTCATCATTCCAGCAGCGGTTGCAACATGCGCCCCGGAGATCTTCTTGGAACGGGTACGATCTCAGGCGCAGAGAAGAGCAACAGGGGTTGTTTGCTGGAGATCACGCGCCGTGGAGCGGAGCCTGTCGAGTTGCCGGATGGCGAGACACGCAAGTTCCTGGAAGACGGAGATGAGATAATCCTCGCAGCATTTGCGGAGCGCGACGGCGCGGTGCGTATCGGATTTGGAGAATGCAGAGGGCGGATTATCGCCGCCGGATAGAAGTGTGCAGTAGCGAGGGGTAGACACCAGACGCGATATATCCGTAAATGAAGGAGTATCCCGCTTAGATGAACGATCTCCTGTTTGCGCGGTCCCAGATGGCGATGTCGCTGGGATTTCACATCATCTTTGCGGTAATCGGAATCGGTATGCCTGCGCTGATGGTCATCGCCGAATGGCGGTGGCTGCGAACAGGTAATGCAGTGTTGCTCGATCTTGCCAGGCGTTGGTCGAGAGGAACGTCGATAATGTTTGCCGTCGGTGCGGTATCCGGAACCGTGCTTTCGTTCGAACTCGGCCTGCTCTGGCCCGGTTTTATGGAGTACGCAGGTGGCATTATTGGCATGCCATTCTCCCTCGAAGGCCTGGCGTTTTTCACCGAGGCGATTTTCCTCGGCATCTATCTTTTCGCATGGGACAGAATTTCTCCACGCGCACACCTGTTTGCCGGGATTCTCGTGGCAGTCAGTGGAGCGTTGAGTGGAGCGTTTGTCGTTTGCGCAAATGCATGGATGAATGGACCTGCTGGTTTTTCGGTAATAGATGGTGTTGTAACCGATGTGCAGCCAATGGTCGCAATGTTCAATCCGGCTGCCGGTGTCGAGGTTGTCCACATGACATTTGCTGCGTTTGCTGCAACCGGCTTTGCGGTGGCAGGTGTGCATGCATTCGCACTCCTCAAACGCACATCGAACAAGGAGTTTCATCGCGCCGCCCTGCAGATCGCTCTCGTGGTGGGCGTACCTGCAGCGATGCTTCAGCCCATTTCGGGAGACTGGTCGGCGAGAGTCGTTGGACGTTTGCAACCAGTAAAGCTCGCGGCGATGGAGGGTCATATGCGCACCGGCCCGGCGGCGCTGGTGATTGGCGGATGGCCTGACACCGACCAGCTCGAAATGCGTGGTGCGATCGAAATTCCGGGTGCAATTTCGCTGCTCATGAAGGGAGACAGGAGTGCGTCGATTCCAGGTCTTGATGCAGTTTCGCCGGACGATCGGCCACCAGTACCTATCGTACATATCGCTTTCCAGACCATGGTGGCGTGCGGCATCGTGCTTTCGCTGATCGGCATCTGGACGATTGTGCGCGCTCTGCTTCGTCGACGCGGGCGCGGGAAACCGTTGCCGGACGACCGCTGGTTTCTTCGCGCCATAATTACCGCCGCACCGCTCGGTTTCGTGGCAATCGAAGCTGGCTGGACGGTGACCGAAGTCGGTCGACAACCCTGGATCATTCAGGGGTTTATGCGCACTGCTGATGCGGTGACGCCTATGCCTGGACTCTGGATTTCGTTTGCGCTGTTCACCGCACTTTATATCGGGCTTGCAATCGCCGTGATTTTTCTGCTTCGACGTCAGATTGCAAGGACAGTAGTGACATGATGTCCGATCTCGTCGCGCAGGGAGCGAATCTCGAGCCGCTTACGTGGACGTTGCCACACGCCGTCGCGGGAACCATGGTGCTCTCGCTCAATGCATACGTGCTGCTCGCCGGAGCAGACTTCGGCGGCGGCGTATGGGACATGTTTGCTGTGGGCAGGGAGCGCGAAGAACAGCGCGCGATAATTGAAGACGCCATTGGACCGATCTGGGAAGCCAATCATGTATGGCTGATTCTTGTCGTGGTTCTGTTGTTCACATGCTTCCCGCGTGCGTTTGCTCACCTCGCCACCGAATTGCATGTCCCCATCACGCTCTTGCTGGTCGGAATCGTGCTGCGTGGTTCTGCGTTCACCTTCCGAAAGTACGACAGTCACCGTGACGCGGTGCAGCTTCGTTGGGGTCGCATATTCTCCATTGCGAGTTTCGTTACGCCCATGCTGCTTGGTCTGTGTCTGGGCACCGTTGCCAGCGGAAGGGTAGGTTTCGGTCGCAACCGTGCCAATCTCACTTTCGGCGAGCGGTTTGTTGAGCCGTGGCTGACCTCACCATTTGGTTGGGCGGTCGCGCTGCTGACGCTTTCGCTCTTCGCTTTTCTCGCCGCCACTTACCTGACGGTCGAAGCAGAGCATTCCTCACTTAGTCGCGATTTCCGCCGTCGAGCACTTCAATCGCAGTTCGGGTTCCTGGCGGCGGTTGGAGTGACCATGTGGATGGCCCAAGCGAGTGCACCGACTCTCCACGCGGGGCTCACGAGTGGCGTTCTCGCCGTCCTGATGCTTTCGGCAACCGGAGCTGCAATTGTTGTCGCCGTGTTCTCGCTCGCCACGGAACGTTATCGTATGGCGCGTTTTGCGGCAGCGGCGCAAGCTACTTTCGTGCTGTGGGGCTGGGCGTGGTCACAGTTTCCCTTTCTCATTCCGCCTGATGGGCGCATCGACGCATTGGCGGCTTCGCCTGCAATGCTTAAACTCAACCTTATCACACTGGCAATCGGAACGGTCATTCTACTGCCGGGCTTCGCATATCTTTTCTGGATTTTCAAGAGGAAGGATGTGATTTCGTCGCCCGAAAGAGAACAGTAGTTCAGCCCACCGGAGCTATCTCGCTTTCGCTCTTTATCGCGCTTATTGAGGCAATCCATGCTTCGGCTTCCTTCAGGCATTCAAATATCTCCAACCTGATCGGCACGCGCTCAACGAGGACCCTGAGCATCCGCATCATTCCGTAAGACGACGGCTTCCCGACAACAACCGCCCAGTTCGAACCTGCCATCGTTGCCCGGAGCGTAGAGAGCCGGGCTACCATCATCTCCAGTTGTTCGCGCGTGATTGGCGTGCCAATCTCGCGATGGTCGGACAGAATATTGAATCCCCGCTCACCGACTTCCGCAGCTACTTCACTGATACATGAAAGCACGTCTGCTGTGGTAAAATTTCCCACGACTTTGGCGTGGACAAGTTCACGGTCCCTGTGAATGCCATAGACAATAGGCAAGTGTTACTCCACCAAATACAAGGTTTCGATATTGGTAATTGTTGCGCGACATTTAGTTCATTTGAATAAACGCTCGCAATGACGGTGAGTCGCAGAGAACTTTCGCCGCGGGGAAGTAGTTAGCGCGGTTGTGCAGCCAGAGAGATAGTCTC
>JBBSTN010000241.1:0-5613 GCA_038235845.1 Gemmatimonadales bacterium
AGCCAGCGGGTCGCCTGTCGCAGTGTATCCCGGACATCCGCTCGTTCCGTGACAGGCCTCGCACGCAAACGCGCAGTGATCATCGCTGCGTCACTGTCATGCGCACTGATTTCGATTTTGCTGACCGGCTGCAACGACAATCGTGCCCGCGATTCAGCAACGTCAGGAACACCGAGCTCCGAAGCGGCAGCTTCGTCATCCGCATCCCAAACCGGCGATGTGCTTTCAACTCGCGGTGTACTCACCGACGGCGCCGAGCGAAGCGGATGGCGCGTTGATAATTCTGATGGCAAGAGAACTGTCATCATTGAACAATCAGTTCCGGAAGACGAAAGCAGTTTCTCCAGGACTCTCGAATTCAGTTCGCGAGCCGAGCTTCAATCATTTACCGAAGATCGATCGGGGATCGTGTATCCCGGCGATCAATCTCCGAAGATGATTGCAACGAGCTTCGTCATCGATTTCTCAACTTCCATACCCGAAGCTCGAAAGACAGTCGATGGCGCCGAAGTCCCCGTCCGTGATTTTGAGATCGCGAATGCCAGACGACATGCACAATTGCTCTGGCGCGAAACACAGAGACGCTAGCGGCTAGCCACGCGACTGAGTCAACTCCCGAGAGCGCAATACAGATTTAACATTCAATCAATCCGGAGTAATTGGTGACTGATTTCGAAAAGCTTGGTGCATTTTATCTCGGAAAGCAATACGATCTCGAATCACGCAAGCGCACCGAAAATTACCTGCTTTACGATTCCCCGGATCTGACCACCCACGCAGTCATCATCGGAATGACTGGAAGTGGAAAAACCGGTCTTGGAATTGACCTGATTGAAGAAGCCTTGATCGATCGTATACCAGTAATCGCGATCGATCCAAAAGGTGATCTGGGAAATCTTGCTCTACAATTTCCGAATCTCGACCCATCCGATTTCCGCCCGTGGGTGGATCCTCAGCAAGCTTCCACCTCAGGATTGTCGATAGACGAGTGGGCGGAGAAGCAGTCAAGGCTTTGGCGAGATGGCCTCGCGTCGTGGGGGGAAGACGGGACCCGCATACAGCGTCTGATGGATCAAGCCGATGTTACGATTTATACACCGGGAAGCACAGCCGGAAAACCGCTTTCTCTTCTGCGTGCGTTTGTGGCCCCATCGAAGGCTGTTCTCGCAGACGATGAAGTATTTGCCGAACATGTCGATACAACTGCAACGGGAGTGCTCGCGCTCCTTGGCATCGATGCTGATCCAATCTCGAGCAGAGAACACATCCTGCTCTCGAGTATTCTGTCGCATGCGTGGCGCGGTGAGCGCGATCTCGACCTGGCCGGCCTGATAACTGCCATTCAGACGCCCTCGTTTTCGCAGATTGGCGTTATGCCTCTCGACACCGTCTTCCCTCCGAAGGACCGTGTGCAGTTTGCCATGCGTCTTAACAGTCTGCTGGCCGCACCTGGATTTCAGTCCTGGTTAAAAGGTGAGCCACTCGACACCGCCAACCTGCTATATGATGCCGCGGGTAAGCCACGCTGTTCAATTCTTTCCATTGCGCATCTGAGCGACGCCGAACGGATGTTTTTTGTGACGATGTTGCTGTCCGATATTGTATCTTGGATGCGCGCGCAGCCGGGAACTGGCTCATTGCGAGCCATTCTTTATATCGACGAACTATTTGGCTACATGCCCCCAGTGGCAAACCCGCCATCAAAAAAGCTCTTGCTGACACTGCTCAAGCAGGCTCGCGCTTTTGGCCTGGGCGTGGTGCTTTCCACTCAGAACCCGGTCGATCTCGATTACCGTGGGCTCTCGAACACCGGCACATGGTTCATTGGACGATTGCAGACGGAGCGAGATAAGGCTCGTGTGATGGAAGGTCTCGAGGGCGTGTCACCTGCCGCAGGCCTTCCCTTTGATCGCGCGAGAATGGAGCGAATCATTGCCGGACTTGATAAGCGGGTGTTTCTGATGCACAGCGTGCATGAAAGTGAGCCAATTGTTTTCGAGACCCGATGGTCGATGTCATATCTCGCCGGCCCAATTACCCGCGATCAGATCAGGACTCTCACCAGATCTGATGCAGCGCAGACGGCTACATCCCCGAACGCACGACAGCCTGACACAAGCGCTCCCCGCTCAGTTTCATCGAGTGGTGGGCTTCTCGATGATGCGCCTGATCTGCCGACCAATGTGCCGCAGTACTTCCTGCCCACGCGGAATTCGGATGGTGTACAGGCATATCGTCCGCTGGTGATTGGCATGGCCGACGTTTCATTTGCCAGTTCGAAGTACGGAGTTGCCGAGCGCCGTCGCGTGACATTGTTGGGCGGTGTCGACGACGGTCCGATTCCTCTGGACTGGACCCTGGCGGAGAAAGTCGACCTCGACGCGTCGGCGCTGGAGCAGTCTCCCGAGCAAGGCGCGAAATTCGAGCCGCCACCAAAATCCGTCACAAAACCTGGCAGCTACACTTCGTGGACGAAGACCTTCCAGAACTGGATCATTGCGAATGAAAAATTCGAATTGCTTCAAAGCCCGGCGCAGAAACTTGTTTCGAACGTGAGCGAAACTGAGCGCGAGTTCCGAATCCGCCTCCAGCAAAACGCGAGAGAGGGTCGCGATGCGAATGTCGGGAGGCTCCGCGATAAATACACAAGGGAGATGACGGTTTTACAGGAGAAGCTTCGTCGCGCAGAGCAGTCGGTTGAGCGCGAGCAGTCACAGGCAACGCGTGCCCGGATGGACTCGATGATCTCAATCGGCAGTGCGGTGCTCGGCGCCGTGTTCGGACGTCGCAAACTGAGCACCGGTACGATCGGAAAGGTTGGTACGGCCGCACGCGGTATGGGCCGCGCGGCTCAGCAGGGCACGGACGTCGCTCGCGCAAACGAGACCGCCGAAGTAATTCGAGCGCGTCTCGCCGAAAGTGAGACGAAGTTGCAGCAGGAGATCGACAGCCTCGACGGCCGGTACGATGCTCAGACCGAGGAGCTGGAGCGCGTGGTGGTGACGCCGCGCAGCGGCGACATCACTGTAAGACTTGTCGCGCTCGCATGGACGCCGGTCGCGCGGGGTGGTGCGGGTGGCGCAGCGGTGAGCGAAGAATGGGTCTGATTCGTTAGCGCGCTACAATACCCCGTTGGCGCACCGCTGTCGTCAGAGTACTTCGAAGAGGTAGGCCACCGCGTAGGCGATAAGGAAAGCCACACTGGCTTGTGCGGCGCCGGCTGCATCCAGGCGCATGCCTTGCGCCCTCACGTTCTCTCGGAAATTTCGGAACACGTTTCTGTCCTCGGGTTTGGCTCGGTTATCGGTGGCGATCCAGAGCAGGATCGATAAGCTTGGGACGCATCAACTTTCCGCCGGTCACACACCGCCGCTAAACGAGCATTGAGACGCGCGACACCACGCGCCAGTGCAGCACTCGCAAGAGGATTTTGTGTGCGATTAGCTGCGCACTTTGCTTCTACGGCATAGAATCCTCTATGGATTCCGATTCGTTGCCGAGCTGGTTGATAGGCACCTGGCGCTTGATGCGGGCCGACCCGGCTCTTGATTTCGCGCCGGGAGTGCGCATGGAGTTTCTGCCCGAGGGCAGACTCGCGTATCATATTAAGGTGGGGGGGCAGGAGCAGGTGGTATCGCTGCTATATCGCGTCGATGGCGATCTCCTTCACACTGACAATCCCACGGTTGCTCATTCGATGAGCGTTCGTATAGTACACGGCGCCGGTGATGTTCTCATGCTCGACTTTGCCGGTTCGCACGCGTTGCTCGTGCGTGAATCCTGAACGCTCGACCGGTTACAGACGCCGGTCGTTTATCGGTGGCGACCCTGAACCAGAGTGAATGCGCAATCTGATAACACGTTTCCCGTCCATACCATGGGTGGCACCATTTGCAATCTTTATGGTGTTTATCGCCCTGGCGCCGTCGCTCCCTTTGGCCCAGCCCTGGGAGTCGCTGGTTCGGGTAACTGTCTTGACGGGAGTTTTGCTTCTTCTATCGCGCGAACCGATACGGGCAATGCGAGTAAAGCACTGGATTCCAGGTATTGCGCTGGGACTGGCGGTCTGCGCGCTCTGGGTGGCGCCGGATCTCCTTTTCCCAGGCTGGCGATCACACTGGCTATTTCAGAACGCAGTTACCGGCCACATATCCAACTCGATCGCTCCAGACGATCTTTCTAACCCACTAGTTCTCGCCCTCCGGATCGCGCGCGCAGCGCTGCTGGTTCCGATAATCGAAGAACTTTTCTGGAGGGGCTGGCTGCCGCGATGGATCGTTGACAACAACTGGCAGCGCGTGCCAATCGGCACCTACAGCAAGCTCGCGTTTCTCGTGACCGCAGTGCTTTTTGCGAGCGAACACGGCCCGTTTTGGGAAGTCGGACTGCTGTGCGGATTGATTTACAACTGGTGGATGTGGCGCACGCGTTCTCTTGGCGATCTCGTGCTTGTGCATGGCGTAACCAATGCCGCGCTTAGTGCGTTCGTATTGCTTACGGGGCGATACGAGTACTGGATGTAATCGGCGTCATCTGCGACGTAGGCGCCGTCGCAGATGTGATGTATCGCCGAAACGGTGCATGGGAGCTGAGAGCTGTCAGGGACCGTAGACGATTGGTGGGGCGCCCTGTCGGATATCACGTGCGCCTGCCGCAACCCCACTGCCAACCGCCAGCGCTGCAACCACCGCTGTGCCAAGTCCCACCAGCGGTAGAATTGGAACTATTATCAGCGAGCCGAGGAAGGCCGCTCCACCGGCAGCCCAGGGAGCGATGGCTTTTTGAATCGCATCTACGTAGCGCAGCCTGTTGCGCACGAAACGCCTTACGCTGCCGTGCAACACAACCGCCACTATGGAGGCGATCATGAACGAAATAACAAAATAGGCAATCGCGAGCATGGAACCCTCCGAAAGTTCTGACTGCGGCCGGTCTGGAGCCGATGAATTCGGCAGTTGATTCGTACTGCTTACCTAACGGTAAACCGGACAACAGGTTTCAAAGCGCTCCTGGCTCGCTTCCGGACGAGCTGAGCAGATCTAGCGGTCAGATCATCCGATCCCGTTCCTCATCGCTCGCAATATCAGCTCACTGAAGCGGTCTATTTCGTCGACGGTGGTATACACATTCGGAGTTACCCTCATACCGCGGAACTCCGGATGACTGATCGGAGTCTGCGTGATACGATGTTTGGACACCAGCCATCCCCCAAGTTTGGCGTGATCCATTCCGTCGATGCTGAGGAATCCGATGCCTCCCCCCCACCTGGACTCCGACGGCGTCAGGATCTTTACCCGGCCTCCACCCTCGGCAACCAATCGATTGGCCCATCGATCGCGCAGATAGCGTAGCCGTGCAAATTTTCGCCCCGCGCCAATGGCCCGATGAAATGCACTTCGTCACCCGCCTTCAGATCAATTCCAAAAATCAGATTCTCAAGCGATTCGGATGCGTTTCGCGTGATGGCCAACTCTTCGGGGTCGCAACCGAATTCGCGAGCGAGTTCACGTCTCACGATCTCCACGCGAGGCTCGAGCGTCTGCCACATCTGAATTACGGGCAGTTCATTGGAAAAATGCAGGTCGCGAATCATCTGATCCATCACGTGAGTCG
>JBBSTN010000242.1:0-5611 GCA_038235845.1 Gemmatimonadales bacterium
CGTGTACGGCGCATCGGAGGAGGCGCTATAGTCAATCGAGGGAAAGGGTGACGGCTGTGACACCGGCCCCGTGGCGCGAGTCATGCGCGCGTTTTGAGAGGGCACGCTAACTTCCAGTGGAAATCCGTCCGGAGACATCAATATCCTTGACTGCACGGATGCAATCGTCAGAATGAGCGTATCACCAGCTTGGGACAGACTTCCCGGCACCGTGCGCGCTCCGCTCGCAAGAAAGAATTCGACAGTCGTCTGGTTCAATGCCTTCACGTGCGCGCTCAGGAGCGCCGCATGCAGAAGTGACGTGTTAACGAGACTGAAGGCGCCACGCTTGGTGGGGATGGCCTGCGTCGCAATCTGTCCGTTGAGAATCACGGTGGCGTACGCGCTGTCGCCCTGGATACGTAGTTGGGCATCCTGCAGCGGTGCTGCGCTCGCGACGCTTCCGGGCGCGTACGCCCTCAGCGTCAGTACGCCATAAGAACTGTTCTGTCGACTCATGTTCCAGTCGACGCGAGGAGATCCACGCAACGTGAGCACGGCACTGACTGATGTATCGGTTGCCGAGACGGCCTCGAGCCCGAGTGTGTCCGCGCCCTGCATGTAGACGTAAGTGAGCGCCCGAACGCGCGCAGATTGTGACCCCGCCGCCGGCGCAGCAAAGTGTGTGCTGACGGTCGCGGCCAGCACACATGTGAGTGTGAGCAGGGAAGAGGATCGCGGCGTGCGTTGCGACTGTGCTTTAGTTTGGTGCATTCGAACCTCAGTGTAGGAACGTCGGTGGCTTCTCGAACAATGCGCGTGCAACGCGTGTGCTGGGAACGGCTAGACGAGTCAACCTTCTACCCCACAAGTGACATTTCCGGGATAGTCAATCACGTCGCCCAGTCGTGTTGGGAAGCGGGTGTTCGTTACGCCCCTTCTTGCCTCTAGCCCCCGCTTCCCACATCTCCATCACCATGCTCGAACGGGCTTGCTTCGACCCCGTCTTCCGGCAGCGCATCGCTTTTCGGCATCCGCCCCACCCCCTGCAGGGCCCGACGAAGCAGAAATTCGATCTGGCCATTGAGACTGCGGAAGTCGTCGCTGGCCCATCGCTGCACCTGGTCGAGCAGGTCTCGATCGACTCGCAGCAGGAACGATTTACGTGCGCTCATATGACTGCACCTGTCGGTGACAGAATGATGGCTTGGCGCTCGGGTAAGTGTAGAGAGAGCCCGTGTTCACCACCGGTTGTGCTGCTCCATCAGAACAGAGCACCACCAGTGCCCGCACCAGGCCCTCACTGATTTCTGCGGTGTGAGTGCGGTGTGAGTGCGGTGTGAGTGCGGTGTGAGTGCTCAGCGCAATCTCCTCGACCCCATGGGCATCGTAGGGGTATGATGATGCAAGAGCCCTGACCACCGATTCGCTCTGAATGAGAACATATTCCGAGTAGTCGTTCACTTCAAAGGACGCTTCCGCTGTGTCCACCACTTTCCACACGACACTGGCGCCAATCTCTACGGGATTGGAGCGAGCATCGTTTACCTTCAGCTTGGTGGTCTCGAAGTTGCGGACAGGAAGAGAGATAGCCGTTTTGTGCATGAAGGGGTTGGTAAACCACATCCCCGGCCGCCTTGCGGTCCCCTTATAGTTTCCGAACAGCCTCAGCACTCGACCCTGATTCGGCGCTACGGTGAACAAACCCGCTGTACAGATCAGGCAGATAAGGGAAAGCAGAACTCCCGTTACTCCCAGTATCGGCATGTCGATTTTGATGCCTCCAGAGAGCAGTGCAATACCTGCAACGACGCCCAGTAGCAGGAGCAGACCGACCATGATACCGGGCGCGGGGTATTTGGTTTCGATCAGAAAGTTCAGGAGTTGTTAAGATGAAGCTGGTATCACGCACCCCGTTCCCGCCCGTTATAAGCATGCTAAATCGATTAATCCCGGAGTTTTTTTGACTCAACCTCATTCGTTTCTGGCGCGTTGCCTATCCCTGGCAATAGTTGCTGCGCCCGCTCTCATGGAGGCCCAGGCGCGACCTGCCACCCGGGCGACGCCTGCCCAGCCTGCCCAGCCTGTCCCGCTGGCTGTGCCCATGATGGCGGCGACCTTCGACACGATGGCCCTGGGCGCTACCAGTTGGCGTGAGATTGGCCCCTATCGAGGCGGGCGTTCCGTGGCCGTCGCAGGGAGCGCCGCCCGACCCAACGAGTATTGGATGGGCACTGCCGGAAGTGGCGTCTTCAAGACCACTGACGGGGGAACCACCTGGAACCCGACTACCGACAAGTACTTCGGCGGTACCATCGGAGCGATAGGAGTGGCGCCTTCAAACCCGGACGTCGTCTATGTAGGTGGAGGTGAGTTCGCTATTCGCGGCAACGTCTCTCATGGAGACGGAGTCTGGAAAACCACGGACGGTGGCAAGACCTGGACATCGCTTGGTCTCGAGGAAACAAGACAGATCGCCAAGGTAAGGGTGCACCCCACCAATCCGGACATTGTATATGTGGCGGCGCTTGGCCATGTGTGGGGGCCCAATCCGGAACGCGGAATCTTCCGTTCGAAGGATGGCGGGAAGTCGTGGAACAAGGTGCTTTTCCGCGATGACAGCACCGGCGCAGTCGACCTGGTGATGGATCCGAATAATCCCAACGTGCTGTACGCTGGATTCTGGCAGGCACATCGGCGGCCGTGGATGCTCGTATCCGGAGGAAAAGGCTCCGGTATGTTCAAGACCACGAACGGCGGAGACACCTGGACCGAAATCACCCGTAACAAGGGGCTTCCTCCCGGCCTCTGGGGCAACATCGGCATCAGCGTGAGTGGTGGTAACTCCCAGCGCGTATACGCGCTTATCGAAGCGGATGAGGGCGGCGTTTTCCGCTCCGAGGATGCCGGCGCCACCTGGACGAGGGTGAATTCGGAGCGAAAGCTCCGACAGCGCGCGTGGTACTACTCGCGCATCTACGCCGACCCGAAAAATCCAGACGTTGTGTACGCGAGCAACGTGCAGTTTCAGGTGTCCAAAGATGGCGGCAAGACGTGGTCGAACATCAGCTCGCCTCACGGCGACTCGCACGACGCCTGGATAGCGCCGGATAACCCGGAGCGCATCATCGAAGGGAATGATGGCGGCGCTAATGTCTCCATCAACGGCACGAAAACATGGACGGAACAGGATTTCAATACTGCCCAGTTCTACCATGTGTCCGTCACAAATCATTTCCCCTACAGAATCTGCGGCGCGCAGCAGGACAACAGCACGCTCTGCGGCCCCTCCCGCTCACCGGGTGGCATTACCAACGCCGACTGGGAGGAAGCGGGTGGTGGTGAGTCCGGCTTTGTAACGGCGCTGCCAAGCGATCCGGACATCATTTTCGCCGGCAGCTACGGCGGCCTGTTGACTCGCAAGGATATGCGCACTGGACTGGCGCGCAACGTCAATCCGTGGCCGCTCAACCCAATGGGACATGACGCGGCCGATGCGAAGTTCCGCATGCAGTGGACGTTTCCAATCGTCGTGAGCCCGCATGAGCCCAACACGCTTTATGTCGGGTCAAACGTTCTTTTCAAGACCACCGACCAGGGAGAGAGCTACACCACAATTTCTCCCGATCTCACCCGCAACGATCCGCGCACACTCGGCCCGTCCGGCGGCCCGATCACCAAGGACCAGACAGGTGTCGAGACGTACGGCACCATCTTCGCAGTCGAAGAATCTCCGATCACGCGTGGCCTCATCTGGGCTGGCACCGACGACGGCCTGGTGCAAATCACACGCGACGCTGGCAAGACCTGGACGAACATCACGCCACCGCTCCTGAAAGAACGTGAATGGGCGCGCATCTCGAGCATCGAACCATCCAAGTTCAACGCGGGTGTGGCATACGTGGCGGCAAACCGCTTCCAGATGGACGACGATCAGCCGTATCTCTTCCGTACTGCCGACTACGGCAAAACCTGGACGCGCATTGACGGTTCGGGAACGGCCAACGGAATTCCCGCCACCGAGTTTACACGCGTGCTGCGTGAGGACGAGCGTCGCAAAGGCTTGCTGTTTGCCGGTACCGAACGCGGCATCTGGGCCTCGCTGGACGACGGCGCGACATGGTTCTCGCTCAAGCGCAACCTGCCGTTCGTGCCGGTGCACGATCTCGCTCTCAAGGACGGCGATCTAATCGCGGCCACACATGGTCGGTCATTTTTCGTCATGGACGACATCAGTGTGCTTCGTCAGCTCACACCCGCAATCGTGAGTTCGAACGCACACCTGTTCACTCCGCGCCCCACGCACCGCATCTCGTTCTTCGGGGATTTTGGTGGTGGCTCTGGTGGTAGTTCACCGGTTGGCGCAAATCCACCCGACGGCGTCATCGTGAACTACTGGCTCAAGACACCTGCCAGGCATCTCACGATGGAGTTTCGTGATTCGACAGGTCGCACGATCCGGAGCTTCACCAATGACACGACTCCTCCCAAACCTGCCGGTGCACCCGCAGCAAGCGCCGAAGAAGCTGCAGCAAGGCAATTTTTCGGTGGCGGCGGGGAGCCAAGGGTAAAGAACAAGACCGGTATGAACACATTCTCGTGGAATCTCCGCGAAGCTGACGCAAGCCGTTTCGAAGGAATGATTTTCTGGGCTGGTGGAACGACCGGCCCATTGGTTCCACCCGGCAGCTACTCTGTGAGGCTGATCGTTGACGGCTCGCCAGTTGGTGACGCGAAGTTCCAGGTGCTCAAGGACCCGCGTTCCGACGCGACTCCTGCCGATCTCCTCGCCCAGTACAAGCTTCTCATGAAGGTGCGCGACAGAACCACCGATGCCAATGACGCCGTGCGCACTGTGCGGAATGTCCGGAGCCAGCTTGACGAACAGGCAATGGCGTTGGGCGCCGACTCAGCGGCGTTCCGTCCGCTTTCACGTGCCCTCGACGCCAAGGCCTCAGAGATCGAGGCAAAGATTTATCAGGTGAAGAATCAGAGCGGGCAGGACCCCCTCAACTTTCCCATACGTGTGAACAATCAGATGGCGGCGCTTGCTGGCGTTATTGGAAGCACCGAAGCACGCCCGACGAAGCAGTCAATCGAAGTCTTCAACATTCTCGACAAGGAGCTCGAAACGTATCTCGTTGAACTTCGAGACGTGTGGAAGACGTACCTGCCGCCTGTCGACGCTTATCTCAAGGCTCACGGAAAGCAGCCGATTCAGGTGAAGCCGGGCGAGGCACGCGTACCGTGATGAATCAGCTCCGGCCATCGGAAACGTTGTTCGCGCCCCGTTAATCGTCGTCGCGCCCCACTAATCGTGGTCGCGCCGAGGGAAGGGCAGGGTAACTGAAAGGAGAGTTCGAGACGGCGTTGTGATTGCAGAAACATTTGCAAGCGCAGCGCCGTTTTCGTTCGCGCGCTTCCTGTCACGATGTTCCCATCGTGTGACCAGCCGGCCCGTAGCGTAGCCGACAGCTGCTCCCATCAGCACATCACTCGCCCAGTGTCGATCGTGATACACGCGACCAGCAGCCACCGTTGACGCAGCCACGTATAAAACGGGTCGAATGGCACCAGCATGCGCGATATGTTCGTAGCTCAACTCATTGCTCAGCGCGCTGGCGAGGGCAAA
>JBBSTN010000243.1:0-5571 GCA_038235845.1 Gemmatimonadales bacterium
GGCACGTTTCCCCGCATCCTCGGCTACTACGTTCGGGATGAGAAAGTTTTGCCACTCGAAGAAGCGGTGCGAAAGATGACTTCTGCCACCGCTACCCGGTTATCGCTACATCAGCGTGGACTTCTCAAGCCAGGAATGTTTGCGGACGTGGTCATATTCGATCCAGCAACGATCGCCGACAAGGCGACATTCGAGCAACCACTTCAAGCGTCCGTGGGCATACGAGATGTATTCGTCAACGGTGTCGCTGTATTGCGAGACGGAGCGCACACTGGGGCCAAGCCGGGACGAATCATGCGCGGGCCGGGGTTTGTAAGGTAGATGTGATTGAGAGGTACGCCCCTGGTGCTGGAAACGTTATTCATCGGCCCGCGCAACGAGTCACTATTCCAAGGGCGTCGCCTACCGGACGTTCGCCTGTGGCATCCGAAGGACGATTGGCGACCCGAATGTCATGAGAGCTGTCGGCATATATCATGGTGGTCGACCCACCGCCATCGAGGTTGAGGGCGTCGCGCGCACCAAGTGCAAGCATAAGTGTGGCCAGTTCACGCAACGTCATGCCGTCGCTATATCCTTTCTGGCGTCCATCTACAACCACGAGAAGCACACGTTTCCCATTGTTTGATATTCCCACAGCCGTGCGCGGATGACGCGTCGTGGAAAAAGTTGCACCGCCCGCCGAATCGATACCAGCAACCATTGCACTGTCCTTCGCGATGAGCGGACGACCACCCACGGCTTCCATCGGATGGAATGGTAAAAGCGACGCTCGCTCCAAAGCCGGATCGCCGACGGCTATCTGTGTGTCCCCGCGTAAGCTGAAGGTCGCAATGTGAGGAACACCTGAGGAGTCTACTGCGAATACGTGCTGCTTCGATGGCGGAGTGATTACCTTGCCGCGCGACACCAATACACCCGTCGGAACGCCGGGAGGTGTGAATAGAAAAAAGTCGGCGTTCACTCCGCCAACTACGATCTGAGTCGTCGCGAGTTCTCGCATGAGGTCGGACGTCTTCATCCGGCCTTGGCACCCGGGGCGCCCTTTACAGCGACCGCGGAATTGCACCTGCCGAGTTGCACATCGAGAACATTGATTGCCCAGGGACCGCTACCTGAGTAGATGAATCGATGAACCACTCCCTCGCTCACCGGCTGTTGGCGAATCGTATCGGCGGTAAATGGGAGCGATGAAGGAGCAAGAGGGACAGCAGTGCTGATGGCGCGCGGAGCACAGCTTGAAAGTGAGATCGCGCATAGTACCGCAAGAATCCGATTAGGAAAACCGATGGCTGACATTACGTTCTCCTCGACCGCTGTCTCAAGGTTTCGTATACCGCGATACCAACGCTCGTGGACAGGTTTAACGAACGAACATGTGGCGAGAGTATGGGCATCGTGAAGAATCTTTCTCTATAGCGTTCATGAAGCTCCGCCGGCAATCCGCCGGTTTCCCGGCCAAAAATCAGCACCACTCCATCCGAAGCGTCAAGTGGAGCGTCCCAGAACTGCTCTTTCGATTTGGTCGAGAAGAAGAATGGCTTACCGAACGTCGACAGTTCCCGTTCGAAAGCCGCCCAATTCTCCCACACACGCAGATCGACGTGCTCCCAATAGTCGAGCCCTGCACGTTTGAGCTCGCGCTCGTTCAGAGAGAATCCGAGCGGCTCTATGAGATGCAGAGTTGCGCCTGCGGCAAGACAAGTACGTCCGGCATTGCCCGTGTTCCAGTGAATCTCGGGGCTAACGAGTACAACATGAATAGGCTCCAATCGAAATGTCTCCTTACAATTCAATACGCGGCCACGGATTAATGGAAAAGTACGACCGATGGAAATGGGAGAACTCACGCATGGATATCATGAGCTCGTGGATCATGGTCGTCGCGAGATCTTTCGAATCGAAGGCTGAAGGAGTGCCTATTCGGTTGGTAGAAGGGTACTGACCGTAAGACCCATCTCATCGAAAAATCGATGACCACCAGTCGGGTTGTTGTTTCTCGTTTCTACACGAGTCATAACGAGCCTGTCTATGGTGCGCGTCATTCCAACGTAGAGAAGCCTTCGCGCTTCCTCGACTTCTCCTTGATCGATGTTTCGATTACGCGGGATACCCGGCATCTGTCCGTCCTCGACACCGACTATATACACCCGGGAGAACTCAAGTCCCTTTGTAGAGTGCAGGGTCGCGAGATGGACACGTGCTTCGTCGTGTTCCTGCCCTTCAAACTGCGAGAGTGTCACTCGCTCCAGAAAAATGGCAAGCTGCTCGTCAAGTGTTGCGCCGTCAATCTCGCTGATCAGCCGTCTTAATCGGCCCACAACCAGCGGGTATCGTTCTTCAGCGGATTTGCTCTTGCGAATCGCAAGCATTCGTGCCGCACCGCCCAGCGTTTCAATTACCTCGTCGACCGTAGGCAACTTCTCGTCACTCTTGCTTTCCTGTTCGTAGTAATCGAGCGCTCGGCTGTAGTGTCCAAGCGCGAATGGAACGGTGATGTTCCGAAAGAGCGCCTCTTCCTCAGTCGGTTCACTTTTCTGGTCTAGGGCAAGTGCTACACCAAGATGCCCCAGCATCTCGGTAAGCGAGGTTTTCCGCAAGCGGGATTGCCTGGTCTTCACGAGTGCTCTCAAAACTTTTGCGAGCGCTTTCGTGTCGTCGAGGGCATGGTGCGACGTTCCGGCTTCCACATCGAACGACCTGCACAGATCAACCAGCTTGCAGCTCGTGGTAATCAGGTCACGAGCCAACGGAAGCGAATCATACAGCGCAAGATCGAAGGATGCGCCAATTTGCGCTGTCATTCGTTTCAGTATGGGGAAATCGAATGCAAAGCCGTTGTGGGCAACGATTATATCGTCTCCGCAAAACTCGCGAAAGCTCGGCCACACTTCTGTGAAAGAAGGTTTACCTGCCACATCGGCGTCGCTGTAGCCGTGAGTTGCGGTGGCGGCGACTGCAATTGCCACGGTTGGTTTTACCAGTCGATGGTATTCGTCAACGATTTCTCCGTTTCGCACGCGAACGGCCGCAATCTCGACGATTTCAGCACTTGATGTATCGCGATCGGTTGTCTCCAGGTCGACAGCGCAAAAGTCTGAAAAAGAATCGTGTGATCCACGCGTTTCGATGAGCTGTAGCGCCTTGAAAATACCGAGTGGCAAACCGACTGACTTTGTCTCACCGCGACCGATTATTACATCGAGTGCCGACTGGCAACCATCGACTGGACTAACGGCGATTCGTGTTTCGCCCAGCATCCGCATGAGAGGAATCTCCATTCCCCCCATGGATTCGACCCAGACGGTCTCGCCTTTCGCGCGCGCTTGTTCTAGACGCGCCGCCAGGGCGACAACATCACGAAGTTCGGCAGGATCGCTGATCTCGTCGCTATGATCGTCCAACGCTGATTTAAGCTTCCCCACCCGTCGTGACAGCAGCTCGGTGACGAGTGTAGCAATGGACGCGTGCTGGGTTCCTATTGTACGCAGATTTGTTGCGTCAGCCAGCGCACGCTTTATCTGGCGCGCCGTTTCGTCCTTGAGTGGAAGCTCCGCTGCAATCTGGCGAAGCTGAATCCACAAGCTGTGTGCAGTTCTGTCGGCTCTGGCTGACGCATCGTCGAGTAAACCCTGTGGCAAGACCTTTTCGAGGTACGCCCTCTGATAAAGGTCGTCGAAGGGATGCAGGATCATGCGTATGACCGCTATAACGTATGACACAACCGGATCGTCAGCGAGCGCTCGACCGGTGCTTAGTCGACATGGAATTCCCGCATTGATAAAAGCGGTTTCCAACCGATTTCCGGTCTCGTGCGTGCGATACAAAATCGCCACCTTTCCCCAGGGGTGACTTGACCTAGCCTGATCGCTTCGCACGTCGCCTACGAGCCATGCTTCTTCGCTGTCTTCGCCATCGAAGGAGAACGCTCTGGTGTTAAAGCCGGAGTCTCGTTCCGCTTGGGGTACTGTCCGGTTCTCGAACTGTCGCGGATTTATCGACACGAGCTTTTGAGCAAACGCGAAGACCTCCCGGGGACATCTGTGATTCTCACCCAGGTAGCTTGCCCTGCTGAGGCTGAACTCGTTGCTGAAACGGGTGAACAATGTCGGGTCTGCGCCGGCCCATGAATAAATGCTTTGATCGTCGTCTCCCACCGCGAATACATGCTGATGATCGAGTGAAAGACGAGTAATCAATTCATATTGCACCGGGTTCAAGTCCTGAAACTCGTCGACCAGAACGACATCCCACCTGCCCCTCAACGCGCTACCCGCTGCTTCAGTATTCAGCAGTTTCACGGCATTAATTACCAGACTGTCAAAGTCCAGTACGTTGCGCTTTTCAAGAAGCTTCTGATAGCGCTCAAACAGGGCATGGTCATCGTGCCGGAGAGGAGTACCTCGAAGTCGATGCGCAGAGAACTGTGTAAGCTTTGTACGATGCCAGCGGCGTTTACCCTCAAGCCTTCCGAGCGCGGCCAATTGATATTTGTCGTCGGCGATTCCGAATCCTTTCTGGACACCCACGGCTTCTCCCGCTTCGCGAAGCAGTTCCGCGCAGAACGCATGAATAGTCCCACGTTTGACCTGCTCTGCACGAGCGTCGCCCAATCTGCACTCGAGCCTCGATGCAATCTCTCCCGCAGCTTTGTTGGTAAACGTGAAGGCACAGATCCGGGCGGGATCGAAATGCAATGACTCAATGAGGTAATGAATTCGCTCGATGAGACAAAAGGTTTTGCCCGCCCCGGGGCCGGCCATCACCAACTGCGATTGCGGAGGCGCCTCTATCGCTTCGCGCTGAGAAGGAGACGGAGAAAGTAAGCGGTGCGTCGGGCTGGACATCATTCAATACTACCTGGCGTCCTTCGCACGATCCCGCCAAATCGCTGCCTCCGCTGCCTTTCCCCAACCCTCGTACAAGGTCACCAACCAGTTTACGACAAGCAATCGATGCCCAGCTGCTCCCCGTATCGCACCCAAACCAGACTCCGCCTGCAACAACAACGGTTCGGCCTCAACGTACTTCTGCTCGCGCACTTTGCAGAAACCCAGACTCGCTCTCAGACGATATGGCATCGTTGCGGCGGAGTCGACTGGCGCATCGGCGATCGCCGATTGCAGGATTGAATCTCCCTCTAGCGTCGCACCAGTGGAGCAGAGATCAAGTGCCAGCATTCGTTGAACGGAGACAAAAAACGGGTCCGTTGTGGGCCGAAAAGATCTCAGGATCGAAACAGCTTCGCGGAGTAGAGGAATCGCACCGGTGGTGTCATTAATCGCTTCTCGAGCGAATGCCACGTTTGGTAGTTGAAACGCGGCTTGTATGGAACGGTCACCGAACACCGCTTTCCTTATCCTCAGACCCTCTACGGAGAGTGACTCCGCTCGTGGCAGATTTCCCTTGCTGGAAGCGATCAAAGCCAGCTTCTCATACGCATCGGCCACCGAGAAATGCTGATCTCCATAACGCGCCTTCCGCCTGGCCAACACGTCGATAAGTATGGGCTCGGCATCGTCGAACTTCTTCTGTTTGCCCATCGCGAATCCAACTTCGGCAAGGGAGTTA
>JBBSTN010000244.1:0-5571 GCA_038235845.1 Gemmatimonadales bacterium
ATATTTTCGGGTTTGATGTCCCGATGTACAACGCCTCTTGCGTGGGCATAAGCCAGCGCGTCAACGACGTCGTGCATAATTCGAACTACGTCGCGTGGCGGCAGCCGTTTATTGCGCAGTAACGAGCCTCTGAGCGACTCCCCTTCGATATAGGGCATTGTAAACCAGAGCAGCCCGTCTTCGTCGCCCGTCGAAAGCAGCGGCACGATGTGCGGATGCTGGAGCTGGGCGGCGAGCTGGATTTCGCGACGGAAGCGTTCGACGTTAACACCTGCCGCGAGCTCGGGCGGCAGAACCTTGACCACAACCCGGCGCTGAAGCGCGGTTTCGACTGCCACGAACACGCGCGACATTCCGGCGCCGCCGAGCTCCCGTTCAATGAGGAATTCGTCGCCGAGTGCGTGTTGGAGGCGGCTTTGGAAGTCGGGCAAGGTATGCGGTGTCCGGAGCGGAGGGCCGAGGGTGAAGCTTGAATCTAAAGTAAGGGCGACAGTGTGGGGTGACACCGTTATTCTCCAGTAGCTACGTCGGGCATGGCGACTTTGTTAATGCTGAGCGAACTTGGCCAGAGAGCGACACTGTTTATAGCGGGTTTACGGTTAGACACCGCGATGCCTCGGGTTGGATGCAGCTGTGTCGATAATCTGTCAGAAGCGGCCGGTTTTGAGATGGCCAGTAGCAGCAGCGCTTGACAGCAGTAGCGGCAGCGGTTGACCCGCCGGGATCTCGCGACTAAGCTTAGGGTTCTGTTCCGTGCTGCGGCCAGACGACATGGGTCATCAAGGCCCTTATCGGCCGCAATTCACGTAGACGTCGGTTTACGAACACTGAAGCAACGAGAGTTTAAAGGCGAATGCCAACGATCAATCAGTTAGTCCGTCGGTCCCGCAAGGACGTTACGGAAAAGAGCAAGGCTCCAGCGCTCAAGAGCAACCCATTCAAGCGTGGCGTTTGCACCCGAGTTTACACAACGACGCCCAAGAAGCCCAACTCCGCACTGCGCAAAGTCGCACGTGTACGGCTCACGAACCAGCTCGAAGTTACCGCGTACATTCCCGGTGAAGGCCACAATCTGCAGGAGCACAGCATCGTGCTGGTGCGTGGCGGACGAGTAAAGGATCTTCCGGGAGTTCGCTATCATATCGTTCGCGGCACGCTCGACGCATCGGGTGTGAACGGACGCAACCAATCCCGTTCCAAGTACGGCACCAAGCGGCCCAAGAAGGGCGCCGCCGCGGCTGCTGGAGGTAAGAAGAAGTGAGCCGCAGAAAAAGTTCAGTAAAGCGCACTATCCTCCCTGATGCGCGCTACGACAGCCAGACTGTCTCCAAGTTCATCAATTCGTTGATGATTCAGGGCAAGAAGTCCACCGCTGAAGGCATCTTTTACGGCGCGATGGACATCGTCGAAGCCAAGACCAGCCAGCCCGGCGTCGGCGTGTTCAAGCAGGCGCTCAACAACCTCAAGCCGGTTGTCGAAGTGAAGAGCCGTCGAGTTGGCGGCGCGACCTATCAGGTGCCGGTCGAGGTGCGTCAGGATCGTCGCACTGCTCTCGCAATGCGCTGGCTCATCGGGTATTCCCGCGATCGCAACGAAAAGAACATGCGTGAGAAGCTGGCCAACGAAGTGTTGGCGGCCAGCCGAGGCGAGGGCAACGCCATCAAGAAAAAGGAAGACACGCACCGCATGGCCGAAGCCAACAAGGCGTTCGCGCACTATCGCTGGTAGTCATCCAACTGATGTAATTTTGCGCTCCGTACTTTCTCAGTGCGGGGCGCATTTTTTTGCGCCTGCTTGCGCTTTGCCATTTGTTCTACAAATTGATAGTAATGACTAATACCAAGCTTGGCACCCTCGAACTCGCCGCAATGCTCGCTGTTGCACGACTCGCGAGTAACGCCTACGGGCTAGCGGTGCGGAAGGACCTCGCCGAACGAACGGGCCGGGATCTCTCCGTCGGCGCGTTGTACACGACCCTCGGGCGGCTTGAGAAAAAAGGCTTTCTGATCTCGAGAACGAGCGAGCCCACTCCAGTGCGCGGTGGTCGCTCGCGCCGCATGTACCAGGTCACGAGTGCCGGCGCTCAAGCAATTCGAGAGGCCGAGCAACATAGCGTTTCTATCTGGGCAGGTTTGGGGTCGCCTATCATCCCGGAGACGACATGACCCCAGAGACGTCATGAGACCCCCTCGTTCTTTCAGGCCTGGCGCTCAAGCGGGGAGGAGCGCCATCGACGTGATTGCTTCAACTCTGGAGAGGTTGCTATCTCTCCTTGGCGTAGATCCCGAGTTCGCCGACGCTGTTCTCGGCGACCTTGCCGAAGAGCATTCATCTCGGCTCATACGCGACGGTTCTGCAGCGGCCGATTGGTGGTACACTCACGAGGCGCTCCGCTCCGCACCTTACCTGCTGGTTGAGGTGGTAAGGCTGGCGAGCTGGCGTAGTCGCGCGTGGGCGGCAGGCATCATGGCAGCTGCCGCTTGTATTACGACAGTCTCGCTCATGGCGCTGTCAGTGGGAACTCGTCGCCCGGCACGGCTCGTCATCCCCAGCGGCAGTTCTGAACATGGTCTTGTCGTAAATAACCTGCGACCGTTTCAGATTCCCGTCACGGTGCTCGATTCGGCAGGGCGGGTGTTGCCGGACACCGGAGTGCAATACCGATGGGTGTCGGGAATGCCGATGCCAGTGACGCCCGGTGGTCTGGTTACATGCTCACAGCCGGGTGATGCTGTTATGCACGTCTCTCTTGGACCGCTGCTGACCGAGCTCCTGCTTCGATGCCGACCGGTGCATGACATCCGCTCCGGCCGGATGATAAACCTGGTCGTGGGCGATGCCATCGACGTTCCGTTCCTCGCTGTTGACGCGGAGGATCGTGAAGTCACGATGCTAAGCGGACAAATAACGATTCAGGACAGTTCCGTCGCGACCGTTGAGGCTGGGGAGCAGGGAAGGCTGGTGCGTGGTCGGGCGCCGGGCTCGACGGGCCTTAACGTTAAAGTTGGAGACAAGGCTTTGTTCATGTCGGTTCACGTATACGAGCCCGTGAGCACTATTGACGGAATTAAACCGGGACAACACGTCGCTCTTCCGGTCCGGCTTAGCGGGGCCGAGACGCATAGTTGGATGCTGGCAGCCGCACCGGAAGGTTACTACGTGGCCGTCATCCCTGATGGCGACGAGCAGAATTTGCTACGACTGTCAATCGTGGGCGCGCGTTGCGTGCCTGCACTCGATTCCCACAGCTTCTTCTGCCTCGCGCAGCATGACGCAACGGTGTTCGTATACCGTTCAGGCGAGAGTAACCAGAGTGCCGAGGTACGCGGCACGCTCGCCGTCTGGCGGCAATCACGACCGTGAAATCACTCTCTGGAAAGTTTGTCGCTCTAACCACTGGTTGTCTGGCGCTCTTTCTGGTCGGATGTAGCGGTGAAGTTGTTGGCGATAGCTCACAAGCATATCGGAACGCTCCGCGACTACTTCTTGCGGAAGACTACCGCTTCTGCAAGGCGGATTCATCACCCGCCTGCCAGCTGGGATCAACCGTCGCGGTGAATCTGGCGGCACACGGCGGCGTGTTGGTCTGGACAGAGTCCGGTCCAGTTACGCGGTTCGACACGATTGGCACTCCACCTGTGCAATTCGGGAAGAAGGGAAGTGGTCCCGGTGAGTACCGAAACGTCGTCGGCGTCTACGAAGAATCGGATGGACGCGTGGTGCTCTACGACATGGCTAGACCGGGCCGGTTGGTCTTCGCCGCCGACGGAGCCCCGCTAGCGACGCATCGCGACGCACCGGATGCGGCTCGGCGGGAAATGCAGCCCGTTCGCGGCGGTTTTGCTTTGTTGCGTGATCCGCTCACCGAGACGGGCGACAGCGTGCAGTCGGAGTTCCAGTTCCTGCAGGATACGATTCCAGCCAGGACCGTCTCAACTTTAAGGACGCTTCGAGTAGTGCAATCGCGCGGATTCAGAGCTATGCCCGCCTTCTTCGCCAACACGTTGCGTTGGGCGATGGAACCGGACCTTAGTGTCCTCACCGCAACTGGACCCAAGCTGCTCGTGACGCGCCACTTGCGCGATGGCACAAGCGTCAATGTTGTCGACGTTCCTGGAATCGGAGATCTACCGGTGACGGCGAAGCAGCTTAAGGCTGAGCGCGAGCGACGTGCGCCAGCGCAGTCACTGCCACCTGAGATAGTTAAAATGCTGAACGCGGCTATCGCGGACGCAGAATCCCGCGCGCCGCGCATTCTCCAGTTTGTCGCGGCCCTCACGTCATTGCAGGATGGGGCAATCATGCTCAAGGAGCTTGAAGTGCAGGCCGACTCGGTTCGCTGGACGCTGTTCAGCCATGATGGCCAACCGCTAGGCTACATTCGCTTGCCGGATCGGGCGGACGTAGTGGATGGCACGCGACATCGCATCCTGCTGAAAACCCACGATGCGATGGATGTCCCAATCATCGCCTGGTATCGCATCGGCAATAGACGCTAAGGTCTGACGCCGAGCACCACGCTCCAACCGTTTCGTTGCCCCGATGGCTGTAGCCTCGTACTCACCACCGAACGAGGCGAGGCCCGCTCGGCGCGAATACTGGCCAGCACTGTCGTCCGCTTCAGCGGCATTGTCGCCGTGAGCCAACCGGCAATCGCGCTCGCTTCTGCTGCATCGTACGCTAACGCTGGCGCAATGAGGCGACGATAGATGGGGTCGCGATCTACCGTCGGGACAGCCCCGTCCGGGATGCTGACGGCGCCAGACACTCCAGCGGAAATTGCCGAACGCCGGACCCGCCGGGCGATTTCAGCGCTCGCGAATGGCGTTGTGGCGCGGATGTCCGAACTGATCATCGCCACATAATCGGTACGCTGGCTAGCCGATCGGGTCACGCCGGCAACCAGCGCGGTGCTCCACCGTGAGCCCAGTTGCATCCGGAGGTCGCCCTCCACCGCGCTTCGTTCATCCCGCCCGTCAAACGCGATTCCCGTGAGATCGAGACGCACTGCATTTCCATCCAGCCATTCGGACGAGCCCACCAGAGTTGCCCGAGCGCGTTCGCCAAACATGCGCTGAAGCATCACGCGCGCCTGATCTCCTTTTGCTCTCCAGCGGTCGGTAGGCCGCACCGAGGTGGCGATGCTTCGGTATTGGTCTTCCGCCCGGTGGCCAGATTCGTAGACGAGAACAACGCGCGTGCCCAGCGACGTGAATTCCGCCGTGCCTCCAACGGCTGTCGCACGCTTGTCATTGCGCACAAACACCTGCACATCGGTGACGGGAATTCCGAACGGTTCGTCGTAGCCCTGTATGGCGTAAATTATTGTCTTGAGCGGGAGCGGATTGTGTCCGTTTGTTCCCGTAGGCTCAGACCAGCGATCGTAGCCCCCCACCCGCAACCCGGCCCACGTAAACGACCGCTCGGCTCCCGCCATTATAGCGGGAGTGGCACCACGCCCTCCTCGGCGAAGTGGAAAGTCGATGGAGTTATGCTCGCGAGATTCGACACCGGCTGAAACTCCAGTTCCGAACGCGCCGAGTCGGAGCCCGAGTGCACCTTCGAACCGGG
>JBBSTN010000245.1:0-5564 GCA_038235845.1 Gemmatimonadales bacterium
CTCAGTTCCCGGCGGTGAAGCGGGTTGTGCAGCTGGTGGTGTAACTTTTGTAGCGAATCGCTCTCTCGACGACACTTGCGCCACCCATCGCCGAAGGTAGGATTCGGGTCCGTGCTCGCAGCAAACTCAATGCGCACATCGAGCTCCATTTACGCATGAGGAAGCAGTATGTGGTCCTGGCCCTCTCGGGAGCGGCGGCCGTCATGATGGCCGTGATCTGGAGATCGGGATGGAGTTCGTCGTCCACCATACCAGCGCCTTCCGACGCGGGTGTGGACAGATCCCGTGCGATCAACTCGCGTGCAGCGTACGCCTCAGCAACTGACGTAGACCGGGTCTGGACTACCACGGTGTCTGCTCTGCGCGCTGCCCCGCCCGGCCACCTGACTATCGTCGACGTCCGAAGTGCATGGGACTATGGGAGGAGCCACGTTCCCGGCGCCGTGCGGGTATCGTGGCTCGACTATCGTGACGGTTGGGGACGCACGGGGAAGCTCGACAGCGACGTCGACAGAATTGCACGGGACATGGCTAAGGTGGGCGTAGACAGCACCCGCTCGGTCGTCGTGTACGGAAACGCCCGCGACGGCTGGGGCGAAGAGGGACGCATCGCGTGGATGTTGCACTATCTCGGTCATCCCGACGTCACCATTCTCGACGGAGGATGGCCCGCATGGCAACGCGCTGGCTGGCCCACAGAGCGGGAAACTCCCAAACCAGTTCCGGGGCAATTCTCGGCGCACCTCCGCCCGGAAGTACGAGCATCTACCGAGGACGTAGCCCGGGCTTCAAGCGCCCGCGTTAGCTCTAGCGTTAGCTCCAGCGCCAGCGTTAGTTCAAGCTCAAGCTCAGCCGTCATCCTCGACACTCGCAGCACAGGTGAATGGAACGGGTCCGGCAAATACTTCCCGGCCCGGGTAGGGCGGATTCCGGGCGCCGTGCACATCGAATGGCAAGATCTTCTTACTGCCGACGGCTACGTAGATCGTTCTCCAGAGCAGCGCGAACGCCTGCGCGCACTCGGGCTTACGCCCGAGCGGCCGGTTATCGCCTACTGCGTGGGTGGCGTGCGCTCAGGTGAAGCATTCTATGTTCTCAAAGCGCTCGGCTTCCACGACGTACGCAACTATGACGGAAGCTGGTACGAGTGGGCGGCGGACAGGGAACGTCCGATCGAGCGCGATAGCTCATCCTGAAACCGAGCGCGATAGCTCATCCTCAAACTGATTCAATCGCGTTCCGGAACCACCAGGTCCAGCTCTGGTAGTCCTCTATGACCGACCAAAACAAACAATTTTGAAATCCTGCAGCAATTCCGGAGTATTTCCTTGCGAGTTGAAATATGGTCTGATATCGCGTGCCCCTGGTGTTATACCGGCAAGCGACGTTTTGAAAAAGCATTGGCGGCATTCGAGCACCGCGATGATGTAACGGTCGCCTGGCGGAGCTTTGAACTCGATCCGCACGCCCCTAAACAGCACGGTGTACCGCAACCAGTGCTGCTGGCGCGGAAGTACGGTACCACGCGCGAGGAAGCCGAGGCGATGAATGCTCGAATGACGGCCGCGGCTGCAAGTGAGGGGTTGACCTTCAACCTCGACAAGGTTCAGGTGGGCAACACGTTCGACGCGCATCGGCTGCTGCATTTCGCCAGCACGCGAGGCGCGCGTGAAACCCTCGTCGAGCGTCTTTTCAAGGCGTACCTGTCGGAAGGGGCTCTCCTCTCCGATATCGACACGCTATCGGCGTTAGCCGCCGAGGTCGGCCTGGATGAGGAAGAGGTAAGGGAAGTTTTGAACTCCGACCAGTTTGCCGACGCGGTTCGTGCTGACGAAGCGGAGGCTACGTCGATCGGTGCAACTGGGGTGCCTTTTTTCGTGCTCGGTGGCCGCTACGGGGTGTCTGGGGCACAACCGCACGAGGTGCTGCTTGGCGCAATCAAGCAAGCCTGGGACGAAGCGCCACGACCTGTTCAGATGTTGACCGACTCGGCAGCCGGCGGCGCAAACTGTGACGACGGTGGCTGTACGCCTGATTGGATGGAGTAAGCCGCAGCCGGGCACATTAGCGCATTGACATTTGCCGCTAAGTGTCGTTAAATGCTGCTGAATGCAGCTAAGAGATCAAATCAACTTTTACCACGTTCCTCGCTGGTGCGAATGCCAGAGCTTCTGACTGCCGTCGAAGCGGCTGCCTTGCTCCGCGTCGATGTTCGGCGTGTCCAGACTTTGGCTCGTCTCGGTCGATTACCTGCCGTTCGTGCCGGGCGCAGATGGCTTTTTGACCGTGACGAGCTGCTAGCGACGCTCGGGGGGTCGGGCGGATCCAGCGCGTCGGTCGCGCCACAAGGATTTAAACCCAACGCATCCACGCCATCAGCCCGCTCCGAATCCGGCACCTCCACCGGATTCGGAACCGACAGGTCCACCCTCCCGGTTACCGACGAGGCCACGCGGGCACCCGGAGTAGATCTCAGCGCCCGGAACCAGATGACGGGCGTTGTCCGCCAGATCGTCGTCGACGGGTTGATGGCCGAGGTGCTGATTAACATCGGCGACCAGGAATTGGTCGCCGTGATTACTCGCACTTCTGCCGAGCGGCTTGGCCTTCGAGCGGGCGCCAATGTTCTGGCCGTAATCAAGTCGACGGAAATAATGGTCGCCATACGCACAACACCGGAATCCAACGAGTGATTGCCAAGTGACAGCGCGAACGATTCCCACCGTCGGCGCACTAGTCGCAGCCGTGATCATTTCGCTGACTGCATGTTCATCGTCTGACAACAACCGGGCTTCGTCACGCAACGCTGACCGTTCGCGCGACGACGCGCCCATCATCGTTTTTGCCGCAGCAAACTTACGATTTGCGCTTGCTGATGTTAACGGTGCGTGGCAACTGGCGAGCGGCGACATTCACGTGCCTCACGACAGCGCAGTTTTGGTATTCGGATCGAGCGGCGATCTTACCGCACAGATCATGAATGGCGCGCCCGCAGATGTGTTTCTCGCGGCGGACGAGGAGTCAATTCAAAAACTTTCCGACGCGAATCTCCTCGTCGACAGCACGCGAACTGTTTATGCCATTGGACAACTTGCGGTGGTCGCACGTTGCGCGGACGAGAATAGGGCGAGCTGCTCGAAGGTGTCGCTTCGCGATCTCGCCAAACCTGAATTCCGCGTTGTGGCAATCGCCGATCCGTCACATGCGCCATACGGCGCTGCAGCACGCCAGTCGATGCAACGCGCAGGTATCTGGAACAGTGTGAAGCCGCGGCTCGTGTTTGGCGCCAACATTACGCAGGCATATCAGTTGGTTGAAACGGGCAACGCAGATGCAGGCGTAGTTGCACTGTCATTGGTACTTGCGGGTTCGTATCCATACACGTTGGTCGACAGCTCTTTATACGATCCCATCCGACAATCTGCCGCACTTATTTCATCCACCCGCCAGAGTGACAAGGCAACGCGTTTCCTGAGCTTTATGGCGAGTTTGGAAGGCCAGTCGATCATGAGAGGCTACGGTCTTGCCAAACCAGGACGGGAGTGATGCAGTCAGGAGACGTAAACCTGTTTCCTCTTGGCCTATCCCTGATCGTTGCAACCTGTGCAACGACGGTGGCGATAGTTTTCGGCGTACCCCTGGCATGGCTGTTGGCGCGACGTCGGTTTCGCGGTCGTAGTCTTCTCGAGGTACTGGTGCTGTTGCCAATGGTTCTGCCGCCCACTGTAATTGGTTTTTATCTTTTGCTGAGCGTGGGACGAAGAAGCGTCATTGGTCGTGCCATCGAAGCGGTGTTCGGCGCGCCACTGGTGTTTACTCCAGCCGCCGCTATTCTCGCCACAACTGTAGCGTCGGCGCCGTTTCTCGTGCGCGCGGCGCAGGGCGGCTTTGAGGCTGTAGACCATGTGTTCGAAGACGCTGCACGAACACTTGGGCGCTCGGAGCTATCAGTGTTCCTCACGGTGACTATTCCCCTTGCATGGCGCGGCATCCTCGCGGGCACCACGCTGTGCTTCGCACGCGCGATGGGAGAGTTCGGGGCAACGTTGATGCTCGCCGGAAATATTCCAGGACGAACGCAAACCGCGAGTCTTGCTGTCTACGATTCGGTTCAGGCCGGTGACATGAGCAGGGCTGCAGCTTTGGCGGTGACGCTCTCTGTCGTTACAGGCGTTGCACTGTGGCTACTGACGCGCGTCGGTCGAGCGAGTCAGCAACAGAATCTGGCAGGACATTGAGCGCTAACAGTGCTTTGGGAATGGTGCGGGATGCAAACCCGTCAGCACTCAGTGTGCACGTTCAGCGACGCGTCGGCTCGTTCGCACTGAACGTGGCATTCGACATCTCATTTGGCTCAGCGCTCGACTCTGCGATCGACGCACCCTCGCGCAGACCCTCCGGCATCGCTGCGCTGCTGGGTCCATCAGGGTCGGGCAAGACACTAACACTTCGTTCGATCGCCGGATTGCTTCATCCTGATAGCGGTCGCATTTCGTTGGGCGAGCGAATCCTTTTCGATTCTGCGAAATCGGTGCACGTTCCGGCGCGCGACCGCGATATCGGTTACGTCTTTCAGCAGTATGCTGTGTTCCCGCACTTGTCGGTGAGGGACAATGTCGCGTACGGCATCAACAGCCTGTCCCGTGCAGATCGACAGACGCGTTCGATGGAAGTCCTCGAGCTTGTCAGAATGGACGCTTACGCCAACCGTCGTCCGCACGAGCTAAGTGGTGGTCAGCAGCAGCGGGTAGCTCTTGCTCGTGCACTTGCTCGGCGGCCCACGCTGCTATTGCTGGACGAACCTTTCGCCGCACTCGATGCCCCGCTACGCAAGCGGCTTGGCGATGAACTTCGCACACTTCAGCAAGACACTTCGGTTTCGATGGTGCTGGTCACGCACGATCAGGAAGAAGCGGAACGACTGGCCGAGGTCGTGATCCATCTGGAGAATGGCGGCGTGGCGCGAACGCGTTTCAGTTCGACATAGCGTTTTACAGGGGCAACCAGAGTGTGAATTCGGAGCCGATCCCAACCGAACTTGTAACCTCGATATCACCACCCATTCCGCGAGCCATGTCGCGGCTGATCGCCAACCCGAGGCCGCTTCCTTCGGTTTGACCAGCCAACCGGGGAGCCAGTTGAACAAACGGATCGAATATGGCGGCGAGCTTGTCCGAGCCAATCCCAATTCCTGTGTCACGGACACTTATGCACGCCCGGCGATCAGCTTCGTGGCGACGGCCTCTTACGTCGATGCGACCGTTTGCCGGTGTGAACTTCACAGCATTCGTGAGCAGATTAATGAGAATTTGCTCCACCTTTTCTCTGTCGGCTTTCACAACGAGATAATCGGGCACAGAGCTGACAAGCTCGATACTCGCATCAATCAGCCGCGGCTCGATCATCGGCGCAACCTCGGCGAGCGCACGAGCCAGCGACACGTCAGCGACTTCGTATTCAAGCTGTCCCGACTCGATGCGTGCAAGGTTGAGCACTTCGTTGACGAGTCGCAACAGGTGACCCTGATTCTTGGCTACACGTTTAAGCGCAATGCGTTGAGACTC
>JBBSTN010000246.1:0-5558 GCA_038235845.1 Gemmatimonadales bacterium
AGCGCGCCTCCGACATGGTGCCCTGCCGCTCGACCTGATCGTCAATCGCCGTGACACACATGAAGCAGTTGCTTGCTTCAACGCGATCGATGCAGGCGTTCGACAATTTCTTACCTCATCGCTCCGATTCGCTGGCGCGATTCCCCTCGATACAACGCTCGATGCTGCAATACGTGCGGGGATGCCTTTCTCCGACGCTGCCGCTGGCTCACCCGCTGCAAACGCCGCGCACGACGCCGTGACGCAAACCATCCGAAGTTTTCAACATCTCATGCCAGGTGTCTGATCGTGTCTACTGCAACCCGTACCGAATTCACGTCCATGAATAATCAGCTTTGGAAGTCTTATAGCGCAGGAAGTGAAAGCGCGCGCGATCAGCTGTTGAACGAACACCTCGGCCTGGTGCATCACGTCGCCCGTCAGGTATCCCGTACACTCGCGGTCAGAACCGATCTCGATGAACTAGTGAGCGCCGGCACTCTCGGTCTCATGGCAGCGCTTGAATCGTTCGACGCATCTCGCGGCCTGGCATTCAGCACATTTGCTGCGCCTAGAATTCGGGGTTCCATATTGGACGAACTTCGTCGACAGGACCACGTACCTCGCTCGGTTCGACGCAAGACGCGCGAAATCTCCGGGGCTCGTGAAGCATGGATTCGCGTAAACGGCACGGCTCCGGACGACCGTCAGCTCGCGCTTCAACTTGGCGTAGACCTGGACACACTCTGGCGCTGGCAGGCCGACGTGGAAGGCGCGCATCATGTACCGCTCGACCGCACCCCCGGCGAACGTGAGAATACCACTCCGGTGCCCGCCGAAACGCTTGCCGACAGCGAAGATTCTGAGGTTGAGGAGAGCATGACGCACGAGCAGGAAGTATCGCATCTCCGGGATGCGATACTCCGACTGAAGGAACAGGAGCGCATCGTTCTCTCTCTTTACTACTTCGAAGAGCTCAAGCTTCACGAGATCGCGAAGGTACTGGAACTCACCGAATCCCGGGTCTCCCAGATTCGCTCGAAAGCCCTTAGCCGACTGCGTGTCGACCTCCAGCCCATGCGGAGCATGGTGGCGTGAAAACGCGTTCGGGATTCTGGAGCGCATTGAGGATGATGGTGCAGGTCGTCCTCGTGTCCGTTGTCGGTCTGACGATGGGAGCGCTTGTAATCTCCCCGGCCTCGACTCGGCTTCCGTGGCTCCTGCCTCTCATGCAAGGGATGGCGTTGCTTACAGTGGTGGTCACGTCGGCGAAGTGGTACCGCTCGCGAACATCCCCCGCGCGGGAAAGCCGGGCCTCGGCTCTGAGCCGAGTAACGGGCGAGAGAGGAATGGGAGTTCGAACGCCGCAGGCTGTTCAGGCCCTCGTCAATTCGGGCAAGCCGCTCCCGGAGATTGTCCGGCGCACCAAGATGCCTCACGACGCCATTTCTCTCCTCCTATCGCTCTCTCGAGTCCACCAGCAGGCTACCGCCTGACTCGGCAACTCCATCCTGGTAGGCGGAATGAATTGCCGGGTCCGGGATTGACGGCGACTATTACTCGCTGGTAGTCGCTCTGGCTAACAACTGTTCCCACAACGATTTATAAGAATGTATGCGGCCGGGCCAGTTTGGCCCGGCCGTTGCTTTTCAAAGGTGTGTCCCCGTGTCTTTGCGCCCCAACTGACCATCGGCCCACTTAATCCGCTCATGCCCGACCCAGTCCGAACGAATGGTATGACAAGCGCTGCTGCGGCGCTCCAGATGTTGGAGCGTCGCCAACAGGTGCTCGCGAATAACCTTGCAAACTCCTCCACCCGCGGCTTCAAGGGCGAGGCAGTTTTCAGCCGTATGGTCGGCGACGCGATTGCTGCGGCAGATACCGCTATCGATCTCTCATCGGGCGCACTGACAGAAACCCGCAGCGCTCTCGACCTGGCAGTCGAGGGAGACGGCTTCTTCGTCACAAGCACCCCCGGGGGCGAGCGTCTTATGCGGGGTGGGAGCTTCCATCTCGACCCCACCCGCAAACTGGTCGACGAGCGTGGCAACCCGGTACTCGGCGAGGAGGGCGAGATCGTGATGCCTGCAACGAGTGGCCCGATAGAGGTCGAGAAAGACGGCACCATCAAGGCAAGTGGAAAGGCCGTGGGCCGTCTCCGTCTCGAGCGCGTCGCTTCAGGAACCAATCTCGAACACGAAGGCGGAACCCAGTTCATTCCGGATTCGTCGCGAGCTTCCATCGCGCCTGAGTCGCGTCGGGTGAAGCAGGGTTACGTCGAGGAATCAAATGTGAACACCATGTCGGAGATGACGGCAATGCTGGATGTTTTGCACCGCTATGGTGCAATTCAGAAAACCATCTCCACACTCGATTCGGCGCGCGGTATCGCGGTGACCGAACTTGCCAAGCCTGCTTAAACAGCCCGCATAAAAGGACACGACAATGGATCCCGCACTCCGCGCCGCCGCCAGCGGCATGATGGCGCAACAGACACGAACCGACGTCATCGCGCACAATCTCGCCAACGTCAACACACCTGGCTTTAAACGCAGCAGAGCACACTTCGAGGATCTGCTTTATCAGACCGTGCAGGGACAACAGGTACTCGGAGACCCCGATGCAAACACATCGCCTGCCATTCAGGTTGGTCGAGGAACCCGTTTAGCCGGGGTGCAGCGCATGCACGAACAAGGTCCGCTCGAACAGACAAACAGAAATCTGGATGTCGCGATCGAAGGAGAGGGGTTTCTCCAGATTGATCTGCCGAATGGTGACTCCGCGTACACCCGGGACGGAAGCTTGCAGATTTCCGATCAGGGATTGCTTGTGACGAGCAGCGGCTATGCAATTCAGCCGCCTGTGAGAGTGCCGCAGGATGCGTCCGAGCTCGTGATTTCAAAGACCGGTATCGTCACTGTGCGTCGTGGTCAGGATATACAGCCAACCGAGATCGGTCGAGTGGAGTTGGCGCGTTTTGCCAACCCATCCGGACTGCTTTCGATGGGCCAGAATCTGCTCGCGGCCACCGCGAACTCGGGAGAACCCGTAGTTGGCTATCCTGGCGACGATGGTATGGGACAGCTTCTCCAGGGAAGTCTCGAAGGCAGTAACGTCGAGATAGTCACGGAGATGGTGGAAATGATTGCAGCCATGCGAGCTTACGAGATCAACTCGAAAGCAATCAAAACCGCCGACGAAATGGGTCAGATGGCCAACAATCTCACCCGCTGATAGAACGTGAAAACGTTCCTGGCACGGTTTGGTGCACGTTGGCTGCGAATGTGTGCTGCACTGCTAACCATGTTCGCAGTATCTGGTAGCATTCAACTTGGCGCCCAGACAGTGCCGCGCGGATTTGTGCAACTCACCATGCCGTTTTCAACACGCTCACTTTCGCGTGGTGACACGTTGCTTGAGAGCGATATCGAGATGCGCGATACAACAGTAAGCGATCGGCGATTCGGTGCCTTACAGGACAGCGACCGCGCTCGCGCAGGTTGGATTGCCCGGCGAGCAATCGCCGCGGGTGAACTGCTGCGTACTCCGTCGGTTTCTCCGCTCCCTGCAGTAACGGGTGGAGCCACCGTATCGGTGATTTATCAGGATGGACCCGTTCGTCTGGTGATGACGGGTGTTGCAACCAATAGCGCGCCGATCGGCGCGCCGGTAAGCGTGCGAATCGATAACACGCGCCGCCTCGACGGCGTCGCCAGCGCGCCAAACACAGTTCGACTCAAATGACACCTCGACCCGCCATGACCCACGCTTCCAGTCTCGCCTCACTCCTGCGTTCACGCCCGGCAATGGCCGCCACAGTCCTGTTGATGAGCAGCGGCATCAGTGCCACCACCTTTGCGCAGGCCACGCCACCGGCAACCGGCGGTGCAACTGGCACTGCGGGTAGCGTCGGCGCGGGCGGTGCCGCTACCGCAGCGGCACCAGCGGCTACGCCAACGGCTAATCCTGCGCTGCCCGTTCGACACTCATGGACGTCAGACAGACGTGACTTCGCCGTTGGCGATATCGTAACCGTACTGATCGATGACTACACAATCAGTACCGCCGTCAAGGAAAACATCGCTTCCGATCAGCGCAGCCGCGAGCTGGGTGTCAACGCCCAGCTTCCAACTTCCAGCAAGAGCGTCGGCATCAACACGCGAAACAACGGAAGCCAACAGCAACGCGGCACAGCGCGACGCGAGAACCGCTTTCAGAACGAGATGAGCGTGCGCATTGTTGCCGTCGGACAGAACGGGTTGTTGCAGCTCAAGGGCACCAAGAACATCAATGTGGACAAGGCTCAGCAGGATGTCGAATTCACTGGCTGGGTTCGCGCTGAAGATATCTCGACACAGAATGTCGTCGAATCAAATCGCGTCGCAGATGCGACCATTGGATATCTCTCCCCCGGCCCCCTTGGTAAGCCAAAGCAAGGCATACTCACCAGGATTGTTGGAGCGCTGTGGCCGTGATTGAATCCCGTGTCGCGCCATCGCCTGAGCGTTCGTCCATGCCCTGGCGATGGATCGCAATCGTCGCTCTGGTCACCGCTGTTGCGCTGCTTCCCTCACTCGCACACGCGCAAGGTGACGTAAAGATCCGTGACATTACGAACCCCGAAGGCGCAATGCCTATGCGCCTGGTGGGCTACGGAATTGTGGTTGGCCTCGACGGTACCGGTGACCGCGCAATCGGTGGACAGTCCGGCGGGCAAACGGTGCAAAGCGTACTTAACATCCTTCGTCGTTTCAACGTCGAGATTCCCGCCGACCTGCTCCGAACTCGAAACGTCGCCGCTGTGCTCGTGACCGCGGAAGTGTCGCCATTTCTTCGCGCCGGCGGTCGGTTTGAAGTCAATGTGTCGTCGATGGGTGATGCGCGTTCACTTCGAGGTGGCACGTTGTACATGACTCCACTCGTCGGCGACGCAAAGGGAGCCTCGCTCGCAAGCGCTCAGGGCACACTGCTTGTGAGTGAAGGCGGATCGACAACGCGATATGCACCAACAATAGAAACGTCAGCACGCATTCCCTCCGGCGGCGTGCTCGAAACCGACCTGGCCAGACCCGTCGTCGGCGCCACGTCTCATCTCCTCCTGCGCGAGCCTGATCTAGGCACTGCTAGCCGCATAGCGACGGCCATCAACACGGCATTCGGCGCAAACACGGCAAGCGTGGAGGACGAGGGCAGCGTAACTGTCACACTGGCCGATTCGGTCGTAAGAGCCACGGCCTACACACGAATTCGCGAGCTGTCCATAACACCCGAGCGCGCTCCCAAGCTCGTGATCGATGGAAGAGACGGTACTGTAGTGGCAGGCGGAAACATGCTGGTGAGTGCAGCAACCGTCAGTCACGGCGCAGTAACCCTCTCGCTTGGCGCGGATGTCGCGTCGGATACTTCCGCGATTCCTGGTAGCGTACGACTTCCTGCTGGCGTGTCGGTGCAGCGCGTCGCGTCTGCCTTGCACGCAGTGCGCACACCGCCAAGCGAGATCGCCGCAATATTTGCGGCCCTACGGGAAATTGGCGCACTCACCGCAGAGGTCATTATTCGATGATAGAGCGAGTAACAGC
>JBBSTN010000247.1:0-5541 GCA_038235845.1 Gemmatimonadales bacterium
CCAGTGATGCCGCCACACTTCATGCCGCACTAACGGCGTGGTTTCTGGTGCCGAGTTCGCGAGGTCGCATCGCCGATCCATCGCTTTGGCCGGTGAACATAGCGCCGATCGTCAACAAGGATACAGCTCGTGCGAGATGGCATTGCTACGACGGAGCAAAGGCGCTCAAGCCTGCGGATGTTCGCGGAGATACGCTTGCGTGTCTGGTCAAAGCGCCGCGCCGCGCGACAGAGTCGAAAGAGCGCGGAACACTCCAGAGTGCGTCTTCGGAAGCAGCAGTTCGTCAAGCTTCAGAGCCATGCTCCAATGTTCATGCCGGGGTTCGCCCGTTTGAATCCGCGATCGATCATGCAGCGGAGATGAGCTACTGCCATTCATCGGGCACAACCGCGTTCACTGTTGCAGATGCTGACGGAAACGCCGTTGCGGTAACTCAAACATTGGGCACATGGGGCGGCAACTTCTATGTCACGCCGGGACTTGGCTTTCTGAGCAATGACAAGCTCACCAGCTATGGCACTGATCCGTCTCAGTATGGTGCGCGTCTGCCATACGCGCGGCACGGAAGTACGTTGGCGCCAACCATTGCGTTTAAGGGCAATCGCCCGGTTTTTGTGGTGGGTGCCGCCGGAAATGCATGGATTACTTCCGCAGTCTATCAAACGCTCCTGGGCGCACTCGATTACGGCATGGGACCGCAGGAAGCCTTGGAACAACCCAGGTTTCTTCCCGGTGGTGGTGGTGGCGCTCGAACTGCTGGTGACAGCACCTCCCCTCCATATACCATCCAGCTCGAGGACGGATTCTCGCCAGACGTGATCAAGCGGCTGAGATCACTCGGTTATAACCTCAACTTTGTTTCCCTGAGGGGAGAATTGCGGGAAGGTTACGGCGCAGCGATCAGAATCGATGCAAAATCGGTTACCGCCGGAGCTGATCCACGTAGATCCGGTGCTGCGGGCGCGGTAAAGAACTGAAGTTGGCCCGTGTTGTGCAGATAATCTTCTGAATTTGAAGCGACCGCTGAACGATTTCTCATACCCAGGACGATCTATGCAACGTTCTACAAAGCTTCTTCGCGCCCTTTCTATCGCCGTCGCGCTCACCATGGCGTCCGAAGCGCACGCGCAATCCTGGATAGCCAGTTTAAACGGTGCAAACGAGGTACCTGTAAACGCCTCCCCGGGAATCGGCACGGTGTCATTTAGCCTCGCCGGCAATGTGCTCTCAATCAATGGTAGTTTTTCGGGATTGCTGGGCACCACCAGCGCCGCACATGCTCACTGTTGCACAGCCGCTCCATTCGCTGGTACGGCGGGCGTCGCGACAACTACCCCGTCGCTTGTGGGATTTCCTCTAGGTGTAATGAGTGGAGCGTTCAGTACCACTCTCGATCTGACGCTCCCAACATCATTCAATCCGGCATTTGTCACCGCCAATGGCAATAACATCTCGCTGGCTCAGACAACGCTGATCAACGGCTTTAATAGTGGCCAAGCGTATTTCAACGTCCACACATCCGTTTTTGGGGGCGGTGAAATCCGCGGGTTCCTGGTGTCCACCGTGCCCGAGCCCTCCACCTATGCTTTGATGATGTTGGGGTTTGCCGGAATCATGTTCATGACACGCAAGCGGTCGCGACAGAGAGAGTAGATTTCGCGCCGTTGACAATATTTCGAATCGCTGCGACTGATGAACTTCTCATCAATCGCAGCGATTGTTGTATCGACTTAACAGTTCAAGGTGTTGGTCGATTGTTGGCACCACGAACTGGCGAAACCTCGCGACCTCGCCCGAAAGCTGCGTGCACATAGCCCCGCACGTCGTCCCAGCTGTCGGGCCCAAGGCTGCTGTTGGAGTAAGCGTTACGGAGCTCCGGCTCCACGTCGTCAAAACTGCGATCCGCGTAATCCGGATTGGCGCCGGCAAGATGCCCCAACTGGTATGCCGGTCTCGCGTCCTCGTATTTCATCGATCGCCGACTTGCTCCGCCGGTGTTGGAATGCAAATTCTGATGATGCTTCGCGTAGTAGTTCTCATCGTCGATGAAGCCGAGGTGCTGCTCGGTTGCGGAACGGGCCGCCCACCATCCACCTACGGCGCCCGCAAGCCCGCCCACGATGGTGCCAACCGGGCCAGCAAGTGTCCCCCATGCCGCGCCCACAGCGGCGCCTCCAACTCCACCCGCTACCTGCTCGCCGGTGGTGTCCTCATGCGAAACTATGTCGCGAGTATCAAAGCGGCCGCCTTCTTCCGTATGTTCATGCTTTTCGTGATCTTTGTCTTTATTCATCTGCTGCTCCACATTGTGTATGAGTGAGTATGAATGTTCAGCGCTGACGAGCGAATGTGACCGCGCTCGCGGCAGGCTTGGGATTGTACCCGCGTTATATGCACAATCGAGACCGTTGCGCAATTGCCTGAGTCTGCTTGAAGAACTCGCGCGTGGTGCTCTCGAATTCCTTTGACGGGTTGAAGAAAGACGTGATCCCGCACCGGTAATTTCTGCTCGACGATTTCGGTCGTACCACCTCGACACTCAGACCCGCTTTCCCCATGAAACCAAAAACTTCCTATTCCTCGGCAGTCGGTCGCATGCCAACTCTAATCTCACTCGCGCTTCTCGCTTTGCTCGCTGGATGCGGACGAGACGAGGCCAAATCATCTGGAGTAAATGCGTCTTTCGACGCGGCGTCGGAGCTCCCCGCTCTTGGCGTGGGTGATGTCGAGGTCAGGAGCACTGATCGCGCTTTCGTCATGGCAGTCGTTGGAGATACCGTGCGAATGCACCTTTCGGACAGCTTGCGCAACAGCGTGGATCAGGAGATCGACACGTCGATCGGCACAAAAGGCGGACTCGGTGCTACGATTGCCAATTCTGTGAAGAAAGTGGTGCAGGGTGCGATGGGAACCGTTGTGCGGGTACCGGTCAACGAAATCGAAAATCTCCGCTACGAAGACGGACACATCCGCTTCGGTGTTCGCAACGGCATGATCAACGTGAACACGTCAACGAAAGGCAGCAGCGAAAGTGCGATGTTCAGTGAAAGCGATGCTAACACGTTCATCGATGCCGTTAGAGCGCGGCAAGGTAAAAAACCACACATCGAATGAGTAGCGGGTCAATCGAGCGTCTTGAGCTGCTCGGCGAGAACCTCCAGCGCCATGTCTATCGTTTTCCTGTGTGTGCGCGAAGCCAGTACAACGAGACGTAACGTATAGCGTGAATCGATCATGGTCGATGATATGAAGATTCGTCCGTCGCGTTGCGTGCCTTCGAGAATTCGCTTGTTCAGCTCATTGCACTGATCCAGCGTTGCGCCGCCGGGAGCCCATCGATACGTGACGACCGTGAGATCCGGATCCGTTATCACCTCGAAGCCAAGCTTTTTCACTTCGGTGCGGAAATAGCGAGTGAGCAGCAGCTTTTCCTCCAGCGCCGCCACAAAAGGATCGGTGCCGATGACGATCAGTGGCAACCACATCCTGAGAGCGCGAAAATGCTTGGTGAGTTCGGGCGACATGTCTGCAGGCGAATATTCACTTGAATCGGTGATTGCGTCCTGCATGTAGCTCGCTTGATATTCATTGGCCGCGATAAGTTTTTTGCGATCCCGCGCGAGTACGACTCCCGTTCCGTAAGGAAGAAACAGACTTTTGTGCGGGTCGAGGACAACGGAGTCGGAGCGTTCGATTCCTCGCATCACTTCCCTACCGTGGTCCGTTAGCAGAAAGAAGCCACCATAGGCGGCGTCCACATGCAGCCAGCACCCGCTTTCACCAGCGATATCGGCGATCGCATTGAGGGGGTCGACAGAACCAGTGTCGGTTGTCCCCGCCGAAGCAATAATCAACCAAGGTTGCAAGCCAGCTAAACGATCGACTTCGATAGCGCTCGACAAGGCCTCGGGACGCATTCTGAATCTGTCGTCCATCGCGACGTAACGCAGCGTTGTTTCGTGCATACCTGCGAGTCGCAATGCTTTGGGAATGCAGTGATGCGCCTGTGCCGTTAGATACACAACCACTCGCGAGTAATCTTCCCCGCGAAGCTTATGCGAATCCCGAGCGGCAGTAATCGCTGTGAGATTTGCGATGCTTCCGCCAGACGCCAGGGTTCCACCCGCCTCAGCGGGATAGCCCACCAAATCTGCAACCCATCTGGCCAGCATGTTTTCCATACGAACAGCGCCCGGCGCCGAAAAGAAAATTCCCGCGTACTTGTTGGAGATCGCCGCGAGATAATCACCAAGTGCAGCGTGGTATTGACTGCTACCAGGTATGTAGGCGAAGTGGCCCCCCGAAGCGGTGTTTGCTCCGGTATGGACAACATTCTCCTCCAGCAGCTTCAACGCTTTTTTGATGCCAATTCCGTTCTGGCTAATGGACGCTGCCAACAACGGCGCCCCGGTCTGGTCTTTTGGATTGAACGCCGGAAGTTGGTCAAGCGATTCAATAAACTCTTCGGCCGAATTGACGACTGCCTTGCGCAGCGCTTTCCGTTCGCGTTGATCGGGCAGCAGTGCGCTCTGCGCTTTTTCCAATTTGCGCAGCTTTTTCAACAGCTTGTTTCTGTCCTTCCTCGAGATAGTACTATCCGCTTTCATCGATACCTGATTGTAGAATGGTACGAATTTGTTCGCGCTCCAGTTGCGCATCACTCGCGTTACCGAAACCCCGGAGCCGTCCTCTTCAACAACCCGTCCACCGACGACGAGTACGCGGGCGCTTGTTCTGCACTCCTCCGCGGCAGGCTCGGCCACCAACGTTCCCGCGGTAGTGGCGTAGCTCCACTGAGTGCTGTTTGATCCGTCACCAGCGACCCGAGAAAGTCTGGCGGGAGTGGATGTAATAGTGAGTTCGTTGATGGTTACCGCTTCCCACCAGTCGAGCTCATTGATCTCAGACGGAGGTACTCCCCAACCCTCCAGCCATTGCCGAGTGGCACGAAAAATTGCACGCCACGAGCCGACAGCGATTGTATGGTGGCCATGTCCATATGATCGTAATGATCATGGGAGCTCAGCCAGCACCAGCGCGCCGACTTATATCGAGCCGACAGAGATCACGACAATCAAGGCTGCGATCGCGATCCTCCGCACCATTCTCTATGGCAGTGCGGAGGGCTCGTTTCAGTAACGCAAAACCTGCCGAGGGTCGATATAAAACTCTCTAGGGTGTTATCCGTGGAGGAACGATGCGATTGAGCTGCGCGTTGAGCTCGTCGAATTCCTTGCGCAGAAAGGTGTAACGGTTGAGAGCATCTTTACCGACTTTCTGATCAGTGCGCGCGGTCATTCCCAGCAGGTAAGTCGCGTTGGCCTGCAGTCCCGGTCTGCCATAGCGCACCGGTGGCGTGAGAAGCTTGTCCCCAATCGCTTCCACCTTTGCGAGAGTGTCAGCAGCCGCGCCGCTCGCACCCTTGAGTCTTGTCGTCGCAGCTCTTACGCGAGTAACGGCACCGTTGACGTCGGAAATCAACGCTCGTACCCGAGTATTGTGAGCGAACTGCTCCTTGAGATCGGCAACGGTGGTTCCCTC
>JBBSTN010000248.1:0-5520 GCA_038235845.1 Gemmatimonadales bacterium
GCCGGTCTGTTCACCTGCAAGTCGAAGTACGATGTATCTGTTTCGCTCACCGTCGCCGCGCTCTTTTCGGGTTGAGCACGGGTTACTGATGTCTGAGGTTCGGCGTTGGGGTTTGGCGATGAAAGGTTGGCGGCAATTCGATTCGAGCATGCCGCCGCAACTGCCAACGCCGCTATGAATACTGACGTGCTCACAACAGCAAAGCGTCCACGAACTGGTTGCTTGCGCATGGCGGATATTCTCCGGCTGATGTGGGAAGGACCGCTGGGAGGGGAAAGCATCAACGCTAGCTGCGTGGACGAGTTACGCCCCGCGATAAGGAGCAAAAGTTTCGCGTACTGCGAATGGTCGAGTGTGTGTCGCAATGTTCGCGCGTCGCAATCGATTTCCATGGCGAGTCTGAGTTGGCGAGCCATCCACCAGAGTGGGGCATTCCATGGTGCAATGGTTGTGGCGGCAACTGACAACCACATCAATGCCGGGTCTCTCGCTCTCTGATGCTCGCGCTCGTGTCGAACGACAAGCCTCCGCAATTCTGAGTCGAGCGATAGTAGCCACGTCGGCACTACGATGCGGGGATTGAGCACGCCTAGTACGGCCGGGCCAACTGCGTCGTCCACAAATACAATTTCTCCGTCCAGCGCATGCGCCGACGCTCTGCGACGAATTCGCTCCAAGGTCCGTATTGCCAGCGACAGCTGAACGAGCAACAATGCAGTCCCGACAAGCCAGGCGAGCAAGAGCGGACCGTCCAGCAGCGAAGCAATGTTTGCCCACTTTCCGCTAAGCAAGTCGAGTAGCGAAGGTACCGATGCGGTGATGATCGTGGTTGAGGAAACTGTGCCGCCAGCCGCGGTTGCATCGATGGGCGCTGGACGCAACACGAACCGCGCGATCAGCGGCCAGGTCGTGCCCGCGATAATAGCAGCCACCCATACCAGTCGCGAGGGTTTCCGGAACGCTCGCAACGCGCTGTCGATTGCCAGAGCCGCGATCGCACATAGAGACGAAAAGACCATTGCACTCAGCATCCAGTTTGCAATCATCCGACGTCCTTTTCCTGATTTAACTCACGCGCGATGGCCTGCAGCTCCGAAGCTGAGACGGAGTTCTGGTCGACCAGCTGCGATATGAGTGCCTGAGGCGATCCGTCGAATAAGCGCGAAAGCAGTCGTGTAAGGGCATTCTTTTGCGCTGTTTCCTGTGCGACGCGCGGAAAGTATCGGTGCGCTCTGCCTTCTTCTTCGCGACGAACAAAACGCTTGTTCTCGAGATTGCGAAGGACGGTGAGCACGGTTGTATAGGCCAGCGGGTCGTCGAGACGATCACGGACCTCCGCGACGGTACCCGAGCCAATTTCCCATAGAATCGACATCACGTCGAGTTCGCGGTCACCCAGAGTCGCGTCGGTCATGAAAGCGTAGGGGAGAAAGTGAGAGGTTGCTACTACCGTGTTAGTAGATATGACAGCGCCGGTGCGATTTGTCAACTATGACGGTAGTAGTTGAGGGCCATCGCCTCTACCAGACTCCTGCAGCGTCAACCTTCTGCCGGTTGATCCTCGGGCAGATGATCCAGATGCACCGTCAGCGCTCGAGGGTTGACGACATAGTGAAATTGCGATCCGTTAAGCTCCTCGCCATCCACATTCACGCGGAATTGGTCGTCTGCTTTCACGTCGACCCAGGGAAGCTGCACGTAGTGCACTCCCTCAGCCTCCGCGTGCTCGGCGTTACGCAGCTTGATCATGAGCGGGATGAGCGACGTGAGCGGCATTTCCTCAACCACACAGAGGTCGAGTAGCCCGTCCCGAACCCGTGCGTGCGAAGTGAGTTCATAGCCGCCACCTGTTGACCGGGCATTGCCCACCGCGAACAAGAGGGTAGGGCGCGATAGTTCGAAGTTCGGACCTGTGAATGTCATCATTCTCGACTCTACTGCAGCGAGTTTTTTTAGCCCCGTAATCGCGTAAGCGAACGGTCCGATGAAGTCCTTTAACCCCGGGGACGTCTCGGCCGTCACGTCAGCTGCAATACCGCCGGTGGACACGTTGGCAAAATGCCGATCGTTAACCGTGATGGTGTCGATGGCTCGAGTGTGTCCGGAAAGAATAAGCTCCAAGGCCTCTTTGGCATTCTCGGGAATTCCGATTTGACGCGCGAAGTCGTTGGCAGTTCCCATGGGGATGATGCCAAGCGGGGTGGTCGAGCCCGCCAGGCCGTTGACCACCTCGTTTACGGTCCCGTCGCCGCCAACAGCTATAATCGACGTGAAACCGCTTGAGGCGCCATCACGCGCAATTCTCACCGCGTCGCCTGCGGCGGCGGTCTGGGTGACCTCATGGGTGCAGGGAGCGTCGGCGGCATGCTGCAGCAGATCTCTGACTTCCTGAGACTCGGCACGCTTACCGTGAAGAATAAAGAGCAGGCGACGTTCTACTTCTTGTCCAGCTTGTTCTTCAGCTTCTTCCGAAGACGCAAAGTGAGGACGCTGAGTGTTGACTGATTTGGAGCGCATTCGCGATGTTACTGCACTGATCGCGCCGCGCAGGGGTAAAAGCGAAACCCAAAGTGATTCGGAGCTTTTCCGAACGCTGGAACAGTTCGGTGGCGCGAAACTCGCCTCCTTAGCATAAAATGAAGAAGGCACCGTTTCCACGTACCGGCCATCCCCGCCGCACTTGAACGACCTTTCGAATTCTTCTCGAATCCAAGCGGAAATCCATGTCGCAATTCATTTCAAAAATCATCCCGAGTAAAGCTGGCTCCCTCTTCCTGGCAGGATCGGCTGTATTTCTCTCGCTGCCGACGTCTGTTCTGACCGCGCAGTCTCCTGCTTCGACGCAGATTCCGGCAGCGATGAACGAGATCCGTCAGGCGGATCTCAAGCGTGACCTGTACAAGATGGCGGGGCTCGATATGCGCGGTCGCGAGGCGGGAACAATTGACGAAATGCGGGCCTCGATGTGGGTTGCCGATCAGCTCCGTAATATCGGTGTCAAACCCGCAGGTACCGACAGCAGCTATTTCCAGTGGTGGAACATGATCCGCTCACGTGTTTCGAGTGTGTCGACCAAACTGTACATCGGCGGCGATCTCGAAATCTGGAAAGACATCATTCCCACAGTCAACGCGCAGGGGGATGTCCGCGGCAAAACGGTGTGGATCGACAATGTCGCCGACAGCTCTGTCGACGTGCGTGGAAAGGTGGTGGTCGCACGCATGATTGCACCAGCAAATCCTGTGCGAAAGGAAGGCACAAACTCGTACGAGTATCGCTACGCCAGCTCCGCCATGCAGGCTACGTCACGTCCGCTTCAACAAAGGGGCGCAACCGCTGTTATTCTCGTTGCCGACTCGATCACCGACATCGCTTTTGATGCCGTGGCCACTCTTCGCTCGCGTGGGTCATACGATGTGGAAGGCGGCATGCCTCGCAACGGGCCAGTACCTCCCGGCACGCCGGCTAGAGCCGCTTCACAGAATACTCCGACGCCAGTGTTTCTGGTGCGTTCGTCGATGCTGAACAAACTTCGCGCGGGTGGCGACAGCGCACATCTGCGTGTGCGTGTGGAAGAATTCACGACACCGTCCGTAAACGTGGTTGGAATGATTCGCGGCACCGACCCCACGCTGCGGAGTCAGTACGTGCTCTACAGCTCGCACCAGGATCATGACGGGGTTCGCTTCAGCATCGACGGCGACTCTACCTGGAGCGGCGCCGACGATAACGGTTCGGTGAGCGTCGCATTGCTTGCAATCGCGCGAGCAATGGTGAAACAGCCGCCGAAGCGTTCGGTGCTGTTTGTTTATCATGGTGCGGAGGAACGTGGGCTGTTAGGCTCGCGCTATCACGCGATGCATCCCGTCGTACCTCTCAATAACATCGTCGCTGTGCTTAACGGCGACATGATTGGTCGTAATAATCCCGATTCAGCAAGCTTGCTGGGGATTCAGCCGCCACATCGAAACAGCAGCGAACTCGTCGAGATGGCGCTCAAGGCAAACGATCTCACGGGCAAGTTCAAGCTCGATTCAATCTGGGATCGCCCCACGCATCCTGAAGGTTGGTATTTCAGAAGCGACCACGTTCCCTACGCGCGTTTGAACGTGCCGGCAATCGAGTACTCCACCAATCTTCACGCTGATTATCACACTCCACGCGACAAGCCCGAAAACATTGACTACGCTAAACTCACACGCATGACCCAGTGGATGTATATGACCGGCTGGCTGGTGGCAAACAACCCGAAGCGGCCAGCGCTGGATGCCGGGTTCAAACTGGAGCGATAAACAGGGATGTTGTCAGTAAGCGCGGACGAGTAGGGGCGATCGCCCCTGCGCGATGATGGAGCAGATGGATCTAGGACACCCATCCGATCACCTCGACAACTGTCCAACCGTCCGGCCCGTTGACGATGGTAAGCACCGTGCCGTTTGCGTAGCCACCTGAAACGTTTTCGCCTCGTGAGAACAGGGTGGAGTGCGATATGTTAATTCTCACAAACGCGCCCGCTTGTTTTATGGGACCCACATGCGTCACGAATCCAGCCGCGCCGCGAGGGAGGGTCCATCCTCGCGGCATCACATTGGCGCCAAGTTGCTGCGCTCGTTCCCGCACGGAGTCGGGTAACGAGTCGATCACGACATAGCGAATGAGCGTGTCTGCCGACGGATTGGTCCTGTTGAGAAAACGGAACGGACGGCCACGCGAGCCGGTGTTGAGAGCGCTGTCGCCAAAAACCACGTTCATCAAATGTCTGCCGACGATCGCGGCAACAGAATCACTCGCGTTGACTGGTTCCTTAAAATCTCTTTCCAGCTGTTGAAGCGCCAGCGCGCGCGGAACTGTATCGGAAGAAAGCATGCTGGTTATGAGTTCTGACTGCGAAAAAAGCTCGTTCCCCATCGCGATCAGCATCGACTTGTAAAAGCTGCGCGCGGAATCCGAAGTTGCTCCAGCAAGTGTACGCCGAAATGAGCCTGCGTAGTCGAGACCGGTACGTCTCGATGCGAAGCGAACCGCACGCGCCGCCTGCTCGTGGACCGTCACTACGCCCACTCTCGCAGGTCGTCCGGCAATGCTGGCGCGCATCCTCGCGCGGGCCCGACTCATCGCGCTGTCCGATGCCACCCAATTATAGTAAGCGCTATCGGCTGCGGTCATCCATTTCATCCAGCCGTCGTAAGAGCTCTCCGGCGCAGGGATTGGGAGTTTCGCACTTGCCACAGCATATGAAGCCGAACCTTGCGCAAACCACACAGCCCTCCCGGCAAGAAACGGATTGCTCGACGAATATTTGATCACGGAATCCGTCCATATGGCCGGCGAGACTACCATCGCAGCCACGAGTCCAACCGCGCGTAGAGGTACACTGTCAGCCGAGCTTTTCGCGTGACTTGCCAGCAATTCACATGCGTCGGGCGTGCACGGACCGGGTTCGCCCGGTCGTGCGATCGCAGGTGGCGAGGAAAGCAGGAGACCGATGACAGTTAGCGTAACACTTTCACGATCGACGCC
>JBBSTN010000249.1:0-5518 GCA_038235845.1 Gemmatimonadales bacterium
AGGAGCGGCTGAGCTCCGGCTATCGCACCGTCATCAATACCGGCGAAGATGGGGGCCAAAGTGTGGCCCACCTGCACGCACATGTCCTGGGCGGGCGCGTGATGGATTGGCCGCCGGGCTAGAGTGCTGTCGCATTTCGGGCATGAAAGTCGCGTTTAACACAACTCTCTAACGATCGCTTGACGCCGATCGTTAAATAAAGTATGATTTAGGGCTGCCGTTTCCCCACATTGTGGAGCGGTGCAACACGTTTGTTTCCAAGGGGAGATTCGTTTGTCGGAAGTTATCATTCATGAGGACGAGAACTTTGAACGCGCACTTAAGCGCTTCAAAAAGAAATGCGAAAAGGCAGGCATCCTTTCTGATCTTCGAAAGCATCGCCATTACGAAAAGCCATCAGAACGTCGCAAGCGCAAAATGAACGCGGCTGTTCGCAAAAATCGCCGCACCAGGGATAATTGAGCTTCCAGTGAGTAACGGCGGTCCCGAAATTCTGCACCGCCTTCAGGCCGATCTCGCCACCGCCAGACGAAATCAGGATAAAGATCGGTTAATGCTGTTGGGAATGATGATTTCGGAAATCCGAAATCGCGAAATCGAACTTCGTCGCGACCTTACCGACGAAGATGCGATAGAATCGTTGGGCAAGGCCGTCAAACGACGTCGGGAAGCGGTCGACATGTATCAGAAAGCCTCCCGCGAAGATCTCGCGTCCAAAGAGATGAAAGAGGCGGAAATGCTTTCCGAATATCTGCCCTCGCAGGCCGACGCCGAGGAGCTGCGCGCTGCCATAAAACATGCGATAGCCGGTGGCGCAGGTAACGTTGGCGCCATCATGTCCCAGGTGATGCCTTCCTTCAAGGGGCGGGCAGAGGGAAAAACTATAAACGCGATGGCACGCGAGGAACTCGCGCGGGGTTGAAGCTGCGCATGGACGTGCACCGATGAATGCGCACGCGCTCGAAATACTGGAGTTTCAGCGGCTTCTCGCGCACGTTGCCGCACGAGCTCATTCGGCGCCCGGCGCCGCCGCCGTGAGAAAGCTTACGCCGGGCCCCGACCGCACAGCAATCGAGTCGGAACATGCACGCGTCAATGCCGTGCAAAGCATGATTCGTTCCGACCTTGGATGGTCAACCGAATCCATTCCCGAACTTCACGATTCACTCCATCGCCTTCGAATTCCCGGGCTGTCGTGGACGGCGCTCGAGTTGCAGCACGCCGGCACCTTGCTTCAGTCCTCCCGTCGCACCCGAGCACGGCTGAATGACTCGCGCAGATCTCCCGTCACTCTCGCGTTCCTTGCGGAGCTTTCAACACGTCTGGTAGATCTTCGCCAGATCGAGGAAGGTATCTTGCGGGCGATTGCTGATGACGCCACAGTTCGTGATGAGGCGTCGCCAGGTCTGCGTTCCGTTCGTCGTGATCTCCGACGAACAGAAGGAGAGCTCATTCGCATTCTGGAACGGGAAATCGCTCGACTCGAAACACATCATCAGGTGAGCGACGCATCTGTCACGATAAGAAACGGCAGGTGGGTGATGCCCGTGCGTCGTGGTGCGAGAGTGATAGTTGGCGGAATCGTACACGACAGTTCAGGCACCGGCGAAACGATTTTTGTCGAACCTCCCGCCGCTGTGGAGTTTGGCAATCGCGTCCGTGAGCTCGAGATGCAGGAGCAGCGCGAGGTTGAAAAGGTTTTGCGCGAGCTCACGGATTCAATAAGACCATATCAAAGTGCGATCGTGTCAGCCTACGGCGCTCTGGTCGAACTTGACTCGCTCACTGCGAGAGCGCGCTATGGCATCGAATACCTTTGTGCTCCGGTAACCTACTGCTCTCCCCGTGAAGGATTGGCATTGCGGGACGCACGTCATCCATTGCTGCTCGCTGGTGCAGTGAAGGTCGTTCCATTTGATCTGACGCTCGAGGCAGCGGAGCGAACGCTGCTTGTTTCCGGTCCGAATACCGGTGGCAAAACGGTTCTTCTGAAAGCGATTGGATTGCTCGCTGCCATGGCGCAGAGTGGAGTGCCTATTCCGGTTGGCGCTACAAGCCGGATGCCGGTTTTCGACGACGTGTTTGCTGATGTTGGCGACGAGCAAAGTATTGAAGCGAGTCTTTCGACGTTCAGCGCACATGTGAAGAATCTTGGAGAAATTCTGCGACACTCGACTGCGGACTCTCTTGTTTTGGTGGACGAGTTGGGATCCGGAACAGATCCGACAGAAGGTGCAGCTTTGGGGGGAGCGATTCTGGAGACCCTGACGCTGAGAGGCACGCTCACCATCGCCACGACTCATCTAGGCGCGCTCAAGCTGCTCGCTACGGAAGTTGCGGGGGTCGTGAACGCCTCGCTGCAATTCGATTCGGTTGAACTTGCGCCCACGTATCGGCTCCTCAAGGGCGTACCGGGGAGGAGCTACGGCATTAGCATTGCGCGTAGACTGCAATTGCCGGAGTCTGTGCTGGTGCTGGCAGAGGAACGATTGCCTCGCGGCGAACGCGATCTCGCGGTGCTCCTGGCCGACGTCGAACGGCGTGAAACCGCACTCGCCGAGCGTGAACGGGTTGCCGAAGTCGAACAGCGGAAGGTGAATTCGCGAGTCGCAACGGTTTCCGACCGTGAGCTCAAAGCCCGTGAACGCGAACGGGAAGCTGAACGCGCCGCAAGAAAAGAAGCTCGCAAGTTCCTTCTCGAGGCTCGCGCTAAACTGGAAAGCGCAATCGACGACGTAAAACGTCAGGCCGAACAGCTCGATACTGGCTTCGACAATGCAGCGCGCGCTGCGCGCCGGTCAATCGAGGAAGCCGCTGCCGCGCAGGGCGCGGAACTGGAGCGAAGCAAGCAGCAATCGTTGCGTGATACACATCGTCATATCGCGCGCCAGAACGATCGAGCGGAAAAAATTCGACTTGGGGGCCAGCCCGAATCGACCGACATTTCAGTAAAGCGGTCGTCGGCGACACCAAAGATCGAACGCCCGCTGGACGTGGGTGACTCGGTGATCGTGAGCACGCTCGCTGGAAAGACGGGAAAGATCCTTTCGGTAAAGGGAAAGGAGGTGAAGGTGGCAGTTGGCTCGCTCTCTCTGACCGTTCCGCTGGGATCGTTAACCAAGACCGCAGCTCCTGAGCCGCCCGCTGTTCGCGTCACTTTGAGCGGATCGTTACCGGACGCAGAGACGATTCGCGAGCTTGATATTCGCGGTCTCCGAGGTGATGAGGTGGATGACAAGGTGCTGTACGCACTTGATTCGGCCATTCGCGCGGACCTGCACGAGCTGCGCATCATCCACGGTAAGGGAACCGGCGCGCTGCGGGCAAGGGTGACCGAAATGCTCAAGAAGGACACGAGGGTCGCAGGGTTCAGGCTGGGGGCGTGGAACGAGGGGGGAGCTGGCGTTACGGTCGCCCAACTTGCATGATCAATAATGATCGCTGACGAGATCGTGGAGCGGGTTCGGGAGGCTGCTGACATCGTCGCGATAGTCGGTGAGTTCGTTCCGCTTCGCCGCTCAGGTGCTGACTTTCGGGGAGCTTGCCCGTTTCATGGTGGTACGAATCCCAACTTCTCGGTCTCGCAAAAGCGCGGAAGCTATCATTGTTTCGTTTGCCACGAGAGCGGTGATGTATTCACCTTCGTTAGAAAGCGGCTTGGGCTGGATTTTTCCGGCGCCGTCAAGCTTATCGGTGAGCGGGTAGGAATCGAGGTAATCGACGCTCCTCTTCATGCCCGGGTCGCCGACCCGAATGAGAAAAATTGGGAAGTGTTGAGCGCTTCCGCAGAGTGGTTTGGCACTCAGCTCAGCTCAGACGTGGGTAGCGCTGCACGTACGTACCTTGAATCGCGTTCTCTGTCATCCGAGGCGTGCGCGAGTTTCGGGCTCGGCTTCGCACCCCGCGATCCACAGGCGTTGCGCAAATATCTCCATGCGCTCGGCTTCGATGACGATCGGCAGACAGAAGCCGGGTTGATTGTTCTTCGCGAAGGTGAGTCGCAGCCTCGCACCCGCTTTCAACACCGCGTCACTTTTCCAATTCTTGATGAGTACGGGCATCACGTTGGGTTTGGTGCGCGCGCGCTGGATGACAGAACTCCAAAGTATCTCAACAGTCCGGAGTCGCAGGTTTTTCAAAAGCGACGCACACTCTACGGCCTTCACTCCGCCAAGCAGGCGATGCGGCGGAATTCTCGCGCGATAGTAGTGGAAGGTTATCTTGACGTCATGCGTCTGGCGATTTCCGGCATAGAAGAAGTAGTAGCGCCGCTTGGCACCGCGCTGACCGAGGAACAGGCCACATTGCTCACTCGCTACGCCAGCGAGGTTTTTCTCCTTTACGACAGCGATGTGGCGGGCCAGAAGGCCACATTTCGCTCGGGTTACGAGCTTCTGAGGCAGAGGGCTGTCGTGCGGGTCGTTTCATTGCCCGAGGGAGAAGATCCCGACTCTTATGTTCGATCTCAGGGTACGGCGGCACTGGAGTCGCAGTTGACCCAGGCTATCGACGTCTTCGACCGACAGCTACAGATACTCGAGCGGCGGGGCTGGTTTGCTGACCTTCAGCATCGGCGTCGTGCGGTGGACCGCTTGCTGCCGACAATTCGCGCGGCGCGCGATCCGCTCACGCGCGACCTGTACATCTCTCGCCTCGCCGAACTTGCAGGCGTGGCCAAAAGCACAATCGCCGATGAGGCGGATCAGCTTCCGACGCGCCGTAGGGGCGCCGTTGGCGGTGCGGAAGATCCGGTTTCAAACGGAGAGTCCGCCGGCGGTAGCGGTGGACGCGACAACAGCGGCAACAGAGCCGACGGCGAGGTACCGCCGTCGCCGTATGCTTTCCAGGCCAAGCGCGACGCATGGCGTGCGCGGCGGTCGCGTAACGCCGGCCCGGAGTGGCGTGCCACTTCCGACCGGCCGAAAGCCAATGACGAGGAGCCGCTGGAGCGCGCGCTCGTACGCGCGATGATCATCGATCGCGCGCTCGTCGAACGCGTCGCGGAGCGACACGGACCGGAAGACTTCCGGGATGCGAGTTACCGGAGTTTGTTCGAGACATTGCTTCAGGTCGACCCGGAGGATGATCTTGAAAAGATTGCATCGCTACTTCCGTCGCACGCCGTCGAGCGTCTTCGCGATATCATCGACGGAATCGAAACTGCAGATCCCGCTAGCACCGACATTTCCATCAGTCTCGCACGTATGGATGCACGACATATTGAAATTCGAATGGATTCAATTCGGGAACAGATGCGGAATGAAGGCGCAGCAGAACAGGACGCACTGATGCGGGAGTGGATGGAGCTGGAAGGTGAGCGGCGTCGACTTGTACCAATTCGCAGTCCACGAGGGACAAGAAGATCATGAATTCAACGGAGCAGTTTTGATGTCAGAGTTGCAGGCTTTGCTGCTGGTGCAGCAGCACGATATGGAAATCGTCGAGATTGAATCGCGTAGAGAAGCGCTTGCTCCTCGTGAGGCCGCGCTGAACGTGGCTCGCCAACGTGTAGTTGACG
>JBBSTN010000250.1:0-5466 GCA_038235845.1 Gemmatimonadales bacterium
GAATTAGCCAGCTTCCAGCTTACCGCGTGCAGAAGCTTCACGACACGCGTCATCTTCTCGTAATTGATCTTGTCCGCGTCGTCGGCCGGCGTGTGATAATCTGGATGGAGCCCGGTGAGGAACCATACCGCAGGCACGTCGTTGTTCAGGAAGGGCCAGTGGTCGCTTCGCCGAAGCAGGTTCGATTCATTGTTGTCGTAGCGGTTCCGAAGCGTGAGCCCGAACGGCTTGTTCTCGGCCGCGATTTCGGCCGCAAGCTCCGGAGTCCTACTGTAGCCGAGGATGTTAATCGAGTTGACGTTGGAGTCGGCGGTCTGAGGCTCGAGACCGCGGAAGCGGCGACCCCCGTCGGCCGGTACTTCCTCGTTGCGACCGATCATGTCCATGTTGAGGACGGCGACGGTGCTCTGCATGGAGTAACGCGGCCGGAGCGTATAGAACCATGATCCAAGCATGAGACGCTCCTCGGCGTCCCATGCGGCGAAAAGGACGGTGCGGCGGGGCCGGTTGCCCTTTTCCGCTGCCCGCGCGTACGCTTCGGCCACCGCCATGACGCCGACCGCTCCGGAGCCGTTGTCGTCGGCGCCATTGAACACGTCGACACTGTCCGCGCCGTTGTGGTCGTAGTGGCCACTGATGATCACGACTTCCTCTTTGAGTTTGGGGTCGGTGCCCTCAATCTTTGCGAGGATGTTGCGCCCGGGAGTGACGTGGCGTTCCACCGCCGTGGTGAGACTCACCTGAGCGCCTTTGAGCAGCATGGTGCCAAGACCATTCTTTGCGCTCTCCGCCGCTTGTGTCAAATCGGCGAGCGTACGACCGCTTCCCATCACGAGCGCGTCGGCCAACTCCACAGAGATCTCGGCGGCGGGAATCGTAATTTCGGACACCCAGTCCGCGAGAAGGAATGTCTCGATGCGCCGAGGCTGAGCGGGCCAGGCCGCTTCGTTGATGCGGGTCCACGCGTCGGCGGTTGAGTCTGTAGTGCGTCGCACGAACAGGATCGCCGCAGCGCCGTTCTTCGAGGCGGTGACGGCTTTTCGCCAGGAACGTCCCGGCTCTGATGTTACGACACCGTCAAAAGGGCTGCCAGGGTCTTCGGCGCCGGGGTCACCGTCGAGTACCAGCACTACTTTGCCGCGCACGTCCTGACCTTGGTAGTCGTCCCAGTTTAGATGAGGCTCCACGATACCGAAACCGGCGAAGACGACCGACCCCGCTCCCAAGCCGGAGGCGGCGAAGTTGGAGGGAGTCCAACCCTGTCCTGCCAGGCGAGCACCGCCGGCGCCCGCAACGGTCAGACTGTTCCCCGACTTTATGCTGAACCAGTTCATGTCGAATTGCTGCACGTAGCCGTCGTCGCCGGCCGGCGCGAGGCCGAGCGATTCGAAGCGGGCGCGGATCCAGTCACCGGTTTTGGCGTCCTCTGGAGTGCCGACCATGCGGCCGCGCATGGAATCCGCGGAGATTGCGTGCAGGTCGGCGGAGAGAACGTCCTGCGTAATGGTGGAGCTCCCGGGTGCGCCGGAATCGGCACACGCCAGGAGGGCCACGAGGGTCACGAGGGTCGGCGTGAGCGCGGGCAACGTGGGCAGGATTGAAAAACCGCGCATGGCGATGAACTCTGGGTGAGGGCGAATTGAGAAAGCCAATATGTGCGGTACGCTTGGAACGCGCGAGCGATGGTTAGCTGCAACACCTTGGTGATCGGGGGACTCGCGCTTTCAAGCTTGGCGGGACGAAACCGGGATCACGCCTGACTGACGTGTGACCGTAGCGTCGTCGACCTTGCGGCGCTTGCGGGCGCAATACGAATCGTGCAAAGTTCGACGCGGAATTCGCTCCGTGCAAATGCCTTCCGACTGCGAGCCCAGCTTTGACTCGGCCGCGGGTTGCTCATCTCGGTGGAGAACGATGACAAAGCCAGCAAAAAACACAATCTGTCTCTGGTACGATGGCGACGCGGAGGATGCGGCGACGTTTTACGCGAAAACCTTTCCCGATTCGTCTGTGGACGCGGTGCACCGCGCACCGGGAGACTTCCCGTCCGGAAAAAAGGTGACGTGCTGACCGTCCAGTTCACCGTGTTGGGCATTCCCTGCCTTGGTCTTAACGGCGGCGCTGCGTTCAAGCACGACGAAGCGTTCTCTTTTCAGGTCGCGACCGCTGACCAAGCCGAAACGGATCGCTATTGGAACGCGATCGTCGGCAACGGCGGCGAAGAGAGCGCGTGCGGCTGGTGCAGGGACAAGTGGGGATTGTCGTGGCAGATTACACCGATTGCGCTAACGGAAGCGGTTACCGATCCCGACACCGCTGCGGCCAAACGAGCGTTCGATGCGATGATGGAGATGGGGAAGATCGACATCGCTGCGATCGAAGCAGCCCGGCGCGGTTGAGTCCCGGCTTGATCACGGAGTTGCAAACGCACCTCTTAACCCAGCCGCAACCTGCGCGACCGCCTGGTTCGCCTTGTCAACCACCGCGCCCATTCCAAAGAACTCGTGAGTCACTCCAGGATACGTCATCTGCACAACTGTAACACCCGCGGCGCGCAGCTTGGCCGCGTACGCTTCACCTTCTGAACGCAGCGGGTCTATCTGCGCGTTGATGATCGTCGCCGCAGGTAAGCCGGCAACACTCCCGGCCCGAAGTGGTGCAACATACGGATTGGTACCGTCCGATTGGGTGCGTAGATACTTGTCAAAGAACCACTGCATTAGAGGCTTCGACAGGGGCACCGCATTCGCATTTTCCTTGTACGACGCAGTCTCGAAATTGAAATCGAGGATCGGGTAAATCAAAACTTGATAGATTGGCTGCCTCACGTTGCGATCGCGCGCCATGAGCGTGACTCCAGCAGCGAGATTGCCGCCAGCACTTTCACCCGCCACAGCCACCTTCGCCGGATTGCCATTGATCGATGCGGCGTTCGCCAAGACCCACTGATAAGCGGCGAACGCATCCTCGTGCGCGGTCGGGAACTGATGCGTTGGCGCCTGACGATATGCAACGCTCACCACCACTGCGCCTGCTGCATTGGCGATCGCACGCGGTGACGAATCATAATCATCGAGATCGGTAATCACCCAACCGCCGCCATGATAGTACACTACCACCGGAAAGGGCCCTGTGCCTGATGGCGTGTAAATGCGTACGAGTAGACTGTCGCTAGCGGAACCAGCGATCTTGCGATGCTCGACTTTTGCGACGGGTTCGATCGCCGCCGACGCAGGGCGACCCTGAGCCGCAAGCACCGCGCGCACGGCATCTGCGGTTGTCGGTTGGTTTCGCGCCTGATAGGCCGACAGCGTTTGTATCGGCCGTGGATTAACAGCGAGGATCTTATCCAACACTGCCTGCATTTGCGCATCCGGCTGCGCTGTGGGTGCCGCGAGATCACCTGCGGTCGCTGCAATCGGAACCGTGCCGAGACTGACCCGATCCATCGGAGCGAGCCCGTCGGGGGAGGCATTGGTAATCACGTCGCCGCATGCGGCCAGCACGAACGCGAGTGTAATCAATCGAATTCCCGCGCTCGCTTTGCGTGCGCTCCATCTCCCCATCATACTACCCGTCATACTAACCTTTCCTTGAAATCGTAAATTACCAGTAAATAATCAGCTCGTCGTCATGACGACTTTCTCACAACATCTTCCTTGTTGCGGAAGATTCATTCGAAACACCTTTGTCACCGTGAAGAACTCGACGGGCAGAGCCGGTGCGCAAGTCTACGATTGTTGGTGCAGCGTAGGCATTGCCGTTAACGAGCATGTATAACACGCGCGCGATGCGAAACAGTCGCTGGTGCACGATTGAGGCCAAGCATTGGGCGCTTACTGGTACAGAGGATAGTTTAAGTCGAGCGTGTGCAGGTTGCTGTGCTCGTCACTCGGTCATCCTGCTCGTATCGCGCATGGGCTACGCCAACGTCAATGCGTTTCGCTTTCGAGTAATGGCATCAATCCCGTGCCGCGCCGAAGTAATGGCCTGTGCGCGCGCGCGCGGATGACCATCTACACAAATCCGATTGTTCAGCCCGTATCTCCGATCATTTTGATGCAATGTTAGTGAAACAGGCTTCACTCAGCGAATCGGCGAGACTCCTCGCCCTTGAAGACGGCGGGCTGATGACTACAGCCTTCGACAAGGATCTGGACGGACTTACCAGTCTGGTTTCGCACACCTTGAAAGTTCCGGTAGCCCTGATCTCGCTGGTCGATCAGCATCGGCAGTTCTTCAAGAGCCAGTGCGGCCTTCCCGAGCCGTGGGCGTCGCGTCGTGAAACCCCGCTTTCGCACTCCTTCTGCCAGCACGTGGTGGTTTCAGGAGAGCCGTTCATCGTCAACGACGCGCGTGTGCACCCCTTGGTGCTCGATAATCTGGCGACGCCGGACATAGGCGTGATCGCGTATGCCGGGGTGCCCATCATTGGAGCGGATGACTACGTTCTCGGATCACTGTGCGCAATCGACACTGTGCCACGAGAATGGAAACCCAGTGACATAGAACTTCTTAGAGCCTTTTCGCTCCAGGTCTCGACCTATACTCAGCTCCACGCCCGGTCAATTCGCCTGGCAAAGGAACTGGCACAGGCGAAAGGCCGCGCTGCAGAACGTCAGGCCACGGTGCGTTTCAATGTTCATGACCTCCGTACTCCGCTGGCGGCGATGCTGTCCGCGATGGATCTGGTTGGTATGCTTGGCCCCTTGTCGCCGGACCAGGCTCGTATTCTCGCGATGGGAAAACGAAATGGTACGGAGCTGGTTAATCTCGTGAATGATATGCTGGATATCGACGGGGTGGAACAGCGAGGTGAAGCAGCGCTGGACCGCGCGCCGGTAGAATCGAGAAAACTGGTGACTCGTGCACTCGACCAGGTTCGTGCCCTGGCCTGCGCGAACGGAGTCAGCTTGTCGGAGGAGCAGGGCAGTGCACCCCCATTGGTGATGGCCGACGAGAACAAGATTGTGCGCGTTCTGGTCAACCTGCTGGCCAACGGTATCAAGTTCACGAAGAAAGACGGTGAAGTTTCTGTCCGCACCCACGGCGGCCAGGATGGCATGGTGCATTTTGCCGTCACCGACACGGGCATCGGAATAGCCGAGGGCGCGGATATTTTCGAGGAGGGAGTGCGAATTGATGAACACGCGTCGAGCTCACAATCCTCCGGCCTGGGCCTGGCGTATTGCAAGCGGATAGTTAAAGCGCACGGGGGACAGATCGACTTCACCAGCAATCCTGGCCAGGGAAGTGTTTTTACATTCAGTCTTCCCGCCGACGATCGCAACTCAAGCAGCCAATAACATCCTGACAATTGGAGTTCCGAATGCAGTCACGAGTGCGTCTTTTTGCAATTCGTGCAGCCGGGTTGGTGGCGACAGTGCTCATGTCATCATCATGCAATAGCAACGATACTCTCGTGGCTTGCACACACATCGGCTGTACGAATGGATTGCTAGTGCA
>JBBSTN010000251.1:0-5463 GCA_038235845.1 Gemmatimonadales bacterium
CGAACAATGCACTTGCACGTGTATGCAATGCGCTTGCAAAACTTGTCAGTCGGCACTCGCCTTCGATACGTGGTATGCGCGACTCGAGATGCTGACGCTGTTGCGGTCGGGATCTTTCACGTTGACGAACGTATAGCCACTGGCCGTGTGAGTGGGTCCGAACTTCACGCCGAGGGTGACCGCGTACTCTTTGAACGCTTCTACATCCGCGACATGGAAGCTGAGCTTGACGCCCACCTGTCCAAGTTTGACGCTCTTGGCCGCCTGATGGACGAGTATTCCCGCTCCTCTCTCGCAGCCGGTTAGTTCGATGAGGCCCTCGATCACCGCACCCGACGTGCGGAACCCAAACAGGTCGCGATAGAACGTTGCCGACTTGACCATGTCGCGCGCGTAAATGATGACCGTGCCAAGCGGTGCGTTCACACCTCTCCTGGCGAAATTGCTATATGTCAACTTCCGGTCATAACTCACGGCAGCGATGCACGGTATTGAGTTGCATCCAGTACGCAGGATTGTCGAAGCGACCCACTTAGAACAAATATTCTGGGCGACCCGGAAAATTTGAAGATTCTGTAGAGTTGGTAGTGTGTCGCGCGATCCTCAGACACCGCTACCTCACGCTTGCTGGCGAAGAACGGCGTCATTTGTCCGAAATTGGTCGTCTTCACCTCGATGAGTCGTTCTTGACCGGCGGTGTCATACGAATGAATGTCGTAGCCAAGCCCGTCGCCTTGTGTATTGGAGACATGTTCGACTCGGCCAGCCAGGTCGCGTCGACCCGCTTCCCAGAGTCGCCGATGCTCGACCTCGAGCGCAAAGAGTTCTCCTGCGCGACCGAGTGACGTATTACGCGCTTCCCGCTCCAGATAGTTGACGCGGGACAAGCGCTGCGCGGAAGGCTGACGACGTTCATAGACCTCGCGGCGGTCACTATCCCGTACGGGAGTTGGTACGATGACATCAGCAAGGGACCGCATCACCGGGAGTTCCAGAATCGGCGCCGCGACTACTTCGGCTGCAACGTCCTGCAAAGATATGGCTCCTTCCAGGCGATTGGTAACTTCGTCCCGCAGGAGCTCCTGATAGTTGCTACGTGGCTTGTAGCCATCGATGTATGGAAAGCCGAGTTCGATGAGAACGGCGCTGATATTGGCGTGTTTGAATTCGATTGCTCCTGCAGATCGTCCGCGAAGTATCGACCGAAGGTGTCTATTATGTTCGCGCTTGTTGTAGCTCTCGTTGCGGAGCTCGTGGCCAAGCATTGCGAAGTAATCGGCGACTGTAGCAGCCACTTCTTCAGCGGACCAATCCTCTGCCACGATCTGTATTAGCTGCCGTGCGCGACAGCAGTTGGTGTTTCGCGCGAGTTCTTCATAGGGGTGCTACGCCTCATCATTGGAGAGATTTTTTGAGCGAAGCGGGGCGCCCCCTTCCTCGCTCGGGCCAATGTCGCCCCCTAATTCCGCCGGAGGTATTCGCACACGAAAGCGTGTCTGCGACGGAGCATACGCCCGCCCGTGCAGCTCTGGGCCGAAATCGCCCGCCGCTCTCGAATGCGTCATGCTGATCCATTTGTCGCCTGGGATTCTGAAGACAAGCAACGTGACATCGTCTCGACCGTCCATCCCGCGCAAGAGTTGCCGCGCCTGTCTTTCAGAAGTTAGATGAAGTGCCGACGTGAGATGCGATGCGTTGGTGTATGGGCCAAAGAAGTAGAGAGTGTCCCACTGGAATGTGGTGAGACTGGCCATTTGAATCTCCGTGCCTGGGCCCTCGCGAACTTTCTGCTCAATGGCTTCGCTTAAGCGGCCAGCACGCGGCACATCACTACAACTCATCACAAGTGCACTCAGGAATACGACAAGCGCGAGAAGTTGCCAGCGTGCCGCAATCTTCACCATGCGCTACCAGCCGCCCCTTACACCAGTTGCCTTGTCATTCTGAAAAGCCGTGATGATCGGCGCCTTAACCACGAACGACATCGGCTGTGCTCCTTTCGGAGCGGACGCACGCGCATGCAATGTCGAGAGGCCGAGTGAAACGATGTGAACCTTACCCTTAGCCAGTCGCGCAGGAATCAATCGCGGTGTGTGTTGTCCCTCGGACGCGCTTGGGACCTGCACAAGCTGCAACCCGACTTCCTCTCCGTAGATCAATGCCGTGACGGAGCGATTGCCCGTCGCGCTTAACTCGATCATCCACGCGGGTGCATCCGCCGCGCTCGCTGCTGTGAGCGGAATCGCGAGTGCTGACATGGCCAGGGACGCCGCGTAGATGACGAACGCTGCGGCCAACAGCGCACCGAGCAATCGCCAGCCACGCCGGGTATTCGCCATCCCAGCACTCTCGGAGTGATCAGCATCGACGAGATGATGTCGTTCATACTCGCGCCATTCGTCGCTCATGGGCGCGTGCACTGACTCGAGATGAGGATCGGATGCGAAAGACATTCAGAATCTCGGAATGTGGTTCCATCTCCGGCCGACTGTTGCGGCGGCACTGACAAGCTGGCGTGAATATACCACGTGTTTTGATGGCCCGTTGTGTCAGGCAATATCAACGTTCTCGCCTGACTGCCCGTGATCCCGAAACCGTTGCACCTGCGCCCGCCAGTTCGATCGTTCCGATCCTAAGTGGGCATGTGCGGCAGAAACCATCTGTGTTGTAGGCAGCGGCGGCGGTGGACCTTTGGACACCAGACCTTGCTGAAGAAGTTTCTTTTCCCCTTTCGTCTTGACTGAAGTATTCGCCAGGCGAACGATTTCTTTTCGGATCGGCATGATACCAGCAGCTTCGAGCGCTTCTCGCTGCATTCTATCAATCACGTTTCGATACAGCCCGCGCCAGCGATCCTCCATCAGAAAAAGCGCGCGCGCTTCGGCGTCGCCGGAAAGAGAGGCGAGTGCAGGAAGTAAGTCTGCAGGATACCCCCAAGCATGCAATGACTGCCAGTGAGCGTCAACCATCCCCGCCGCGCGCCACGAGGCTCTTCGCTGTTCGCGCGCTTCAATTACACCCGGCCCACACGTCAACAGATGGGCGGCCATGTTGCGCGCCACCTGCTCGGGCAGGAAGAGGCGTGCTGCTGTGAACACTTCCTTTTCAGTGAAGGGCAGTTCTTCAGGATCAATAAACTCGGTCATGATTTACAATTTTGCTATTGATGTCTCGCTCAATCGGGTACCACGATCCCATGACAGCTCACCTCGCGATCCACAGCTCCGCTTCTTCCGCACCAAGCGGTGTCACACTCTGCTCGTCGAGTACCGCGCGTGCACCTACCGGCAGCATCGAGTATGGAATCTGGCTATACAATGGCAAGGGTGAGAACTGCGAAACCGCCATTTGCCACGCGCGCTCATTGAGAATCACCGAACTCGCTTGCCCCGCTGTCCCCTCACTTACCCACGCCACGGCGCCATCCCGCCGGACAGCAGCCAATGTGCGATCGCGAACCATCTTCCGTGAAAGCGCGCCAACGAACGCCGCCTCCTCGTCTGATTGGTTGAAAGTGAGCACAAAATACCCTGCGCCCCGAACTCCCTTGAGCCAGGTAGCAAGCTCGTTGGCGGTTGGCGCCAGCGCTCCGGCCACTCCGGCGGCAGCCAGCATCGAACGATCCTCGAAATCCTTGATTCCCGCGGAGATCTCCGCGGTCAAACGATACTCACGCCGGATGTGTGATAGGATCCGAAGCCGGTCGGTAACCGATCGGGATATCGCAGCTTCGCCCACATCGGCGGCGACCAGCAGCGCAGCAGCCACGCGATCCGCATCCGTCCCGTTCTCCAGGGGGCGGAGAGCATCGCGCATGGCGGTCAGCTCGCACGGCGCCAAAAGCACTTCCGCCAGCTTGGAGCCAAGCGCAGGCAACGATTCGATAAGATCCGTCGCCCACTCCGATACAGCTCGCTCGTGGATCAAACCGACGAGTAACCCAGCGCGTAGAAACGCGGCCTCGAACTGGACGTCCCTGATCATCGTCGCTCCGTTGACATCTGGTTCCGCCTAACACAGGCTTGGCCGCGCGCCACTCACAACAACCTGGGGGCAATCCAGGTGAGAGGTCACAGCCCCCACTCTCCCAAATAGCATTATTACGTAGCCACCGGCTTGCGACAAGAACCAGGGCGAGTGCCTCGCGAAGCGAAGAGGCTAGGGATTGCGCCGCGCGGTCTTCACGCCGATGACCACTGCGCGGATCATCAGGCGAGTGTCCACCCACTAAGTGTAAAGTGGTTTGTATTTATAAAGTCAACCGCGTGGTGGTAGCCTGCTTGTTGCGCGTATGGCGTCCACGCGCCGGTCAGAGCACAACCAACCAACGGAAACGCCGCTCATGGTGAACCAACATCAACAGCTAGACTCGCACCACAACCTGCTCATACAGGCCGTGCAAGCCGGCGACGCGCTAGCAACTCGCCAACTGCTCAACGACAATCCGTCTCTACGCGCCTCGATCGACGCGCCCGTCTTCTCATTCGATAGGCCGGCACTTGTGTTCGCTGCCGGACAGAACAACCTCGAACTGGTAAACGTGCTGCTGGAATTCGGCGCTGATCCAAATCGTCGAAGCACCTGGTGGGCCGGCGGTTTCCACGCTCTCCACTCGGCCCATGGTGCGGTTGCCGAGCGGCTGCTCGCGGAGGGCGCGGAAGTCGACGCATGCGCCGCCGCGCACCTCGACCGACTGGACCTGCTGGCTGCGATACTGGATGCCCATCCGAACCGCGTGCACGAGCGCGGCGGCGACGGGCAGACACCGCTTCATTTCGCGGAATCGCGAGCGGCTGTCGATCTACTCCTCGCCCGCGGTGCCGACCCCGATGCCAGGGACGTCGACCATGGCAGTACGCCGGCGCAATGGATGCTCGCGGGCTCGCGTGACGCCGGGCGCTACAAATTGGCCGAGTATCTGGTGGAGCGAGGGGCGTTTGCCGACATCTTCCTTGCTGCGGCACTGGGCCTGGTCGATCGTATATCCGAGCTGGTCGAGGTAGACCCGGGTCTCGTGAACCTGCGTACCAGCGAGGGCGAGTACGGAGAGAAACCCCCGAGCAGCTACCACATCTATACGTGGACCATTGGGCAGAGACTTTCGCCACTTCAGACCGCCGCCCAGTTCGAGCAGAATAGCGCGTTCGACGAGCTGCTCCGCCACGCTAGTGCCGAAGAGTCACTCCTGGCGCTTTGTTCGATGGGAAACGCCGAAGGGGTGGAGCGCATGCTGCGAGAGCGGCCCAACCTGATCGAGAAAACAGAAGAGCACGGACGACGAGCGCTGCCCGATGCCGGCTGGGCCGGAAACGCCAAGGCGGTGGACATGATGCTCACGCTGGGGTTCGACGCTGCGGCTCAGGGTCAGGATGGCGGCACGGTGCTGCACTGTGCGGCGTGGCAGGGTGCCGCGGACTGCGTCGAGGTAGCGCTGCGTCACCCTCAGGCGCGGGCGCTGCTTGA
>JBBSTN010000252.1:0-5451 GCA_038235845.1 Gemmatimonadales bacterium
GCCGCTGCAAGCGACTCCAGACACTCTCGGCCAATGCCGCATCATGGTTGCCCGGCAGCAAGATCCAGCGACCCGCGTAGGCGGACATCGCTTGGTTCAGACGTCGCAACGAATGATCCGAAAGCGCCTGCTTGTCGAATACATCGCCGGCCACCAGCACCGCATCGACCTGCTCTGCATTCGCCAGCTCGGCAATCCGTGCGACCACCTCATAGCGCGCCTGCGCCATCGCCGCAGCCGGGTCATGATCATCGCCCTCACCCTCAAATCCATAGACGCGGCCAATTTGCCAGTCCGCCGTATGTAGAAACTTCATGCTTCCTCCCTGCATTCTTCGAACACGCCTCGGCACACCGAGCCGCAGTGTCGAGTTTCGATAGTACCCACGATCATCGGCTCATCTCTTGAGATTGAACACCCGGCGTCACGCGCACAGCAGAAACCAGCAGCTCGCGCCGGCAAGGATTTCTCCGTCCGAAGCAGCGATGATCTCCTTGGAGCCCCAACAGGGGCGAAACTTCAAGCGAAATGGCTAAAGGCTCACCCGTGAACGGGCTTCTACACAAAATGCGCTTTCGCCATGTTCCCGAACAACTGGAGGCGCCGTGGGAGACGCCCCACCAGCGGCGAGCCTCTGCACCGATCGGCTGGGTTATACTCTCGCCGCGGCCGACCTCGGCGACCTTCCCCGACGGCACGGCCCGCCATCAATCAGTCTGCAACGCGCCCGTAGCTCAGCTGGATAGAGTACCGCCCTCCGAAGGCGGTGGTCGGGGGTTCGAATCCCTCCGGGCGCGCCAATTTCCCTGGTACCCATTTCGTGATCGCGCTCGTGACCATCCTCAGAGCAGGCTGCGTCGTCGTGAGTAAAGGTTTCGTGCGGGGCACCGTCGTGCTCTCCGTTGTCGAGGTGCGACATTGGACGACAGCTGTTGCTCGGTAGCAGTGATTTTAAGTTTTTATAGTTATATGATTTTTAAGATTCTTATGCGGTAGTGAACAATCAACGTCAAATGGATCCCCACCGGCAGCAACCGAACCTAAGCGACCTTCACACGCGTCCATGCCTAATCTCAAATGGGCCTGCTGATCAGCGACATTAATTGACCGCGGTCACATGGACGAGAGACGCTATTTTGTGAACGCGAAACTTGTGCGGAAAGCACTCAGGCTTTGGTCAAGTGCATGTCCGTTCATGCGGAGCGCCTGTTGCCAATAACGCCAGCACCCAGCATCAACAGCGCCAGTATCGCCAATCCGTATGAGTTCAAGGTCGGCAGCTGCGCGACCGTGTCGATAGCGCCGTCGAGCGTATTGGTGATCGTGCAACTGTCGCCTGGCGCTACGCCAACACAACCCGTCTGATTCGCCGTGTATCCGGCCGGAACCGTCTCGGTCGCGGTACAGGTCGCTCCTGGACTCGCCCCGGTGACGCTGAACACCGCTGGTGTAGCCTCGGATGCGTTCAACGGCGTGGTGTCCACGGTGCCCGAGGTGCAGGTAAGTGCCACCGGTACCGCCGCCGTGCTATTTGGGATGAAGTCCTTGTTGACGGTGATCGTATTCAGAGCACCACATGGGCCAGGCATGGAAATTGTTGTGTTGGCGGTCGTGGCGGTTGAACCGTACGCCAACGTGCGACCCGTCAAGGTTGATGAGTCTCCCAATGTAATGCTGAGACCGCTCGCCGTACCACGAAAGATATTTCCAATGAAATTGGCATTCGCGCCAACGGTCGTCGCGCCGACCGGAGCCCAGAAAACATTGTCCGCACAGGCACCGTCGGCGACGACGACTTGCGAATTGGCTGCCGGGTCAAGCGAGCCACCGGGTCTGAAGATATAGACACCGTTTCCACTCAGGCTCACGGAAGTGCCCGTGGTAATGCTCATTACGCCAGTGCTGGAATAGCAGCCGGGAGGGAAGACTCCAGGCGGCCCGCCTCCAATACTGACGGCGTCCAGACTGACTGCGGCACCGAGAGATGTGCAGGCTTGCGAATTCAGGTCGGCAAGGGCGGCGTTTTGATCGATCCCGACCGCAGCGGGACAGGGCACCACCGTTGCGCCGCTGATCGAAGGAGCCACTGCAGGTCCCGTGGTGTAACACACGTCACCTAAAACCGCAGTTCCGGCCGTGGTGTTGGCAAAGGTTTCGGAAACAACAGCGTACGGTTCGGCTGCTCCTAGATCCGGTGCGGTCTGCGCGATGGCCGATGTGCTGATTGAAAGCGCGCCAAGACACAAGAGCGTGAGATCGTTAAACGTGATGTGCGGCCCGATGAAAGAATTCATTTTGGTGCTCCCCTAATGACATACGATCTCATGGCGAACGTATTTGGATGCATTAACGTGCGCTTTTTCGTAATCGAAAGCTAGTATTGTTAAATAGGATTTAGCCTGTAGTCATACACATGAGAACTTGTCGCAGCCAATCTCGCCATATCACGCAAAAAGTGCTGGCGGCAAAACCTGGATGGAAAGCGATCTCACGAGCGCGCGGAAAAGCTCATCAACTAGGTGCTGGATGAGGTTCGAAAAAATTGTCGGACTCTCGACTTCAATCGAATGTATCGACGGTAAAGTCAAATGAGCTGACGGTCTGTCTGGTAGCGAACATAGCCGTATTTGAGAGCCACATCCGCACCGGTATCGCGTGCAGACTCAAGTTTGCGACGTGGCATATTAGAAGCTGGAGAGTCTTTCGCTCGCGCAAGGCAGGAGGCGCACGAATTCCTTCTTGGCCCCTTCGTAGCGCTCACAAGCCATCTGTTCCAGACGAGCCCGATCGCGAACCTTGATGCGGCCCCTGCTTTAGCTGATCACACCCGCGCGCTGCATTTCCTGAAGGTTCGGTGACGCCTTCGTGACGAACGCCGAGAATGTTGGCGATCAACTCCTCGGTCATGGTCGCGTGGTCTGAAGGAAGTCGATCCAGGCGCATCAGCAGCCAGCGATAGAGTTGCTGCCGGACGCTGTCGTGCCGGTTGCAGACCGCGGTTTGCCCCATCTGTGTGAGCAGAGCTTGGGTGTAACGCAGATACAACCTATGTGCCGGACCGGCGAGGATCAATTCGGCGCGCATGCCAACGGCGTGTCCGGCGCTGTGCATCGCGGATTTGCCCGGAGTTGTCTGGCCAGCCATGGACCCGGAAATTCCGACCAGACCCTCATTTCCGACAATGGCGATCTCGGCAGAAGCACCATTTTCCAAGACTTTGCGCCGGCTGTGTACGCAAACGCACAGAAAATCCTGAACGGCAGGAACATGCTGCATGCGCGACTCAGAAAATGAAAATGAGCAGTTCGCAGATCACGAAAAAGTGAGAGCCAACCATGCACGCACAGTGGATCCAAAGTTCGAATGGGCTTCCTCGTGAGGGACAGCAGATCGAGTTTCTGCTTGAAAGTCGCAGCATTGCGATCGAAGGTTCTTATACCCACCAAGCGTTTCGTTCACACTGGGCCGAATACGCGATCGATCGCGTTCGTCGCTGGCGCAATCTGAGAGAGGTGGGCGATCTGGCAACCCCCGTTTGGAATCAGACGTTACGCGTTCTCTCCAGCGCGCCACGTCTCGACACGAGTCACGATCCCTTGCATACAGGGAGATTGGCTCATGCTACGTAATCCGATCAGCTTCATCTTCAAGCTGGGGAAACATCAATCCTTGCGCTTGCGCCCACTGAGACAACTCAGCGTTCAGAGCGAGAATCCAGCATCGCTGAATTCGACCTCGCTGATTACGCCGGAAGCTCCGTTAAAAATCCAGCAAACACCACACAGCAATCAGATGCCTTGGTAGGGCTTCGTGATCATATCTTCAGGATGCAAGTTGGCGAGAGTGACCGCTATCGACATGCAGCAACCCGATATGGAGCACAATTCAAGCTTGTCCCCTATTTCAGGGTGGCGAAATCGCCCCCAATCGTGGTGAGGCGTTTGGCGTCTCACCAGAAGCCATTTTCTGTTTCGCACCTGAATATCATTCTGGTTCAGGAGCCCACTTCCAATCGTCCACCATCAAGGAAAGCATATGAACTCGCAGACCATTAAAGAGCAAATCGAACACAGTTTTGGCCAGATTGAGAAGGGCATAGCGGCAATCTCCACAATCGTTTCCGACGATGTAACGGCGCTGGGGGATCAACGCAATGTTGTGCAGGCACAGCTGCAGCAACTCGGACACCGACTCTCGAGAAGTTCGCGAATCGCTCGAAACGAGATCTCGAGCGAAATCCATCGTCATCCATACGCGATTTTCGGAACGGTCCTCGCTATCGGAGCACTTGCGGCTGCGCTGCTTTGGAGGAACGATTCGCGTCATTGATCAGCCTATGCAGCCGATGAGCTTACGTCGACAGAGGTTTGAGGCCTCGACGTCGCGGTACTGACTATCTCGACGTCTTCTCGAAATTCCGGTGCTCTCGTGCGGGAGCCGCTGCCGCGCGTCGCACGAGGGTTATTTATGCTAGCGCGCATCTGTTGTCGAGCTGCGATATTGGACGTCACTGTGGTCAATTAGCGGGATCGATGCGGTTCACATGAAATTTGCTGTACCAAGTGTATGCTCGAATGATGTGGCTTAAATCGACATCGCTGCGGGTGCTGACAAGCGTTTGCTTGATCCTCAACGGATCACCGTTCGCCATGGCTGCGGATGGCGCTGGCATGCATGAGCACTCCCAGATGCATTCCAACGTGCAGAACGCTGAGGCTGACATCCTGGCGATGCCTTCATGCCATGACCTTGCGGCATCCGAGACCAGCAGCGCAGTTCGGTATTCGTCGTCGGCGAAACATGCAAGCCCAGCAAATTCTTCCTCCTCGATGCCGGACTGCTGTAAATCCGGCCATTGCAACTGCGCCTGCGTTCATGCATCGGCGATACCGCCCTTCGTCATGTGGTTTGCGGTTGCGGAGATTCACGCGTCGATAGACTGGTCTGCGGAAGCCGGACTTCCTACGCCTATCCTGCCGCAGCTGAATCGCCCTCCTATCGCTTGAGTGCTTAATGGTGTCTTCGGACATCTCCGGTTGCGCATGCTTCGTATTCTTGCGAGGCATTGAAGGCAGCCGTTGCCTGCGCGTGTTTCGCAGTCGATCCATCAACACTCAGTGGTGATCGCCATGAATTCCCGTTTTTCCGATTCCGGTTTCTCCTCGCCGATGACGGCGTCCCGACGACGATTTCTGCAAGGCCTTATGGCGGGTGGCGCTGTCGCGACACTTGGATTCAGGCATCCGATGGCTTGGGCGATAGATCCGTCTGCCAAGGCCAATACCTTGTCCGGCACTCAATTCAATCTGACCATTGGTGAAACTCCGTCCGGCGTCACCGGGGCGCATCGTTCCGCGACCACGGTCAATGGCTCGATCCCGGCCCCAACCTTGCGTTGGCGCGAAGGCGACACAGTCACCTTGCGTGTGACCAACCAATTGAAAGTGCCCA
>JBBSTN010000253.1:0-5414 GCA_038235845.1 Gemmatimonadales bacterium
CGTTGACATGACGTAGACATTCACGGAGACTCTCACGGACACGCACCATCACTCGGCGAGCATGCTCATCGCATCCGCGCGGGCGACGTCTGCCTCTTCCGTCATTTTGAACGCTCGTTCGGAGCCCCGGACAACGACAACCATTTCTCCAAGACTTTCAACCAGGGATGCATCGTCTGTAACCGACTCGCTGGTGAGCTCGTCGCGAACCTTTATGTGCGCGCGTTCGAGCATCTCTCGCGGAAACGCCTGTGGTGTTTGCGCCCTCCACAGAGAAGCTCGGCTCACAGTGCGAACAATGCGCCCGCGCTCGTCGACTTCCTTGAGCGTGTCGACAACGGGCAACGCAGCGACTGCGCCATGCCCGCGCCGAGCCTCCGCAATGACCCTTTCGATTGTCTCATCGGAAACGAGTGGGCGAGCCGCATCATGAACAACTGTGATAGCAACGCTTTCAGGAAGATCTTCCAGGCCGCTCACCACACTTTCGCAGCGATTGCGCCCTCCTGACGACACGAGCAGTCTATCGACGTCGCACTGAAACAGCCACGGCGGCGGGTCACCCGCATATGCACGCGGCAACACTACCACGACAATTGCAACATCAGCGCGCGCCATGAATGTCTGCACCGAGTGGAGCAGCACAGGCTTGCCAGCGACCCATCGAAACTGCTTGAGCTCTCCATTGGCTCCTCCAGCGCGAGAGCCCGAGCCTGCAGCGACAATTACCACGCCGACATCCGGTACGGGTTCGCTTTCCACGTCGCGCACACTTTCATGCTCGCCTTTGCGCACGCGTTCATGCACCACGTCGCGCACGCCTTCATGAATTTTTTCGCGAACGGATTCGGTCATGCGGAGCCCACACCCACCGTGAGCTTTAAAACGTCTCTGACATTGCCCACGCCAACAATTTTCATGTCACGCGAAACCCGCGTGGGCATCGCCCGTTCGGAAAGAAACGCGGTTGTCATTCCAAGCTTGGTTGCTTCTGACACGCGTCGATCAACTTGTGACACCGGTCTTATCTCACCGCCAAGACCGACTTCGCCCAGAAACACCGCGCGCGATGGCAAAGGCCGGTCGGTTACACTCGACGCCAGCGCCGCCACGATTGCAAGGTCGACAGCTGGCTCCTGCACACGCATGCCGCCCACGACATTGCAGAAAACGTCGAGCGTTGCGCACGATAGTCCACCACGCTTGTCGAGCACTGCGAGCAACAGCGCGAGCCTGCGTCCATCTATTCCACTGGAAACCCGCTGTGGAGTTCCGAACCCGGCGCGTGCAGCCAACGCCTGAACTTCGACGAGTACGGGCCTGGTGCCTTCCATGAGTGCGCATAATGCGCTACCGCTTTCCACCTTGTCACGATCACCTACAAAGAGTGCCGACGGATTATCTACGGGCACAAGCCCGGTTGGCAGCATTCGGAAGACGCCGATTTCGTCTACAGAACCGAATCTGTTCTTGGTGGCGCGCAACACACGATGTTCGAGCGTACCATCGCCTTCGAAATACAAAACAGTGTCGACGATGTGTTCGAGTGTTTTGGGGCCTGCTATGCCGCCACCCTTGGTAACATGACCGATAACAAAAACGGTGGTGCCTGTTTCCTTCGCAAATCGCATGAGTCTGGCCGCGCATTCCCGCACCTGACCGACATTTCCCGGCGCTCCTTCAAGCAGCTCGGTGTAGACCGTCTGAATTGAGTCCACGACGAGTGCATCGATCCGGGAAGCACTATTGCCGTTTGACTGCGCGGCCGTGGCGAGAATTGTTTCGAGCGTTGTCTCCGTAAGGAGCTTTACCTGCGAGGCGTCTTCACTCAGACGTTCAGCGCGCAGTTTAACCTGAAGCGGAGACTCTTCACCGGATACATAGAGAGTGTTGTGGCCGGAGTTCTGCAATCGCGCCGCCACCTGAAGCAGCAATGTGCTCTTGCCGATGCCGGGCTCCCCACCTATAAGAATCATGCTGCCCGGTACAACTCCACCGCCCAGCACAAAGTCGAACTCATCAAGCCCGCTCTTCCAACGGTGTGATTCGGCGCCACTAACATCCCGCAGCTCAACCGTTTGCCCAACGCGGCCAGTGGCTGCCCGGGCAGCGCTGCGCTTGCTGGTAACGGTACTCGCAATCGGCTCCTCCACGAGAGTGTTCCAGGAGCTGCAGCTTTCGCAACGACCCATCCACTTTGGATACTCGCTTCCACATTCCGTGCATCGGTGCACCGTTCGCGCTTTTGCCATCAGCCCACCATCAGTAGGGCACGTCATCGTCTGGCCCCTTGACGAGTTTCGGTTTGCCAAACTCAGGTGGCGCCTGACGTGGGGAGAAGTTGTCGAAGCGCGTGTACTGTTTGTGAAAGAAGAGTCGAAGCGTGCCTATAGGCCCGTTTCTCTGTTTTCCGATAATGATTTCTGCCCGCCCCTCGAGCCCCGGGTCCTTCAGTCGGCCCGACTCGTCACGCTCGGCATACACTTCCTGGCGGAAGATGAACATGATGAGATCTGCGTCCTGTTCGATAGCACCAGATTCGCGAAGGTCGGAGAGTTGCGGCCGGCCCTTCTCATCGCCAGATCGTTGCTCCGGCGCACGTGACAGCTGCGAAAGCGCAATGACCGGCACACCCAGCTCTTTGGCGAGTGCTTTCAGGCCGCGCGAAATCTGCGACACTTCCTGCTGTCGGTTTTCGACGTTGCCTGGCCCGCTCATGAGCTGGAGGTAGTCGACCATGATCAATCCAATGTCATGTTCGGCTTTGAGACGACGAGCCTTGGCGCGCATTTCGAGGAGCCCGATGCCGGGTGTATCGTCGATGAATATCGGAGCATGGCTCAAGATACCAGCAGCCTGCGCAAGTCGCGGCATCGAATCATCGAGAGCCCTACCACCTTTACGCAGCAGCTGAGCGTCGATCAACGCCTCGCTCGCCAGCATTCGCTGCACGAGCGACTCCTTGCTCATCTCCAGCGAAAAAAAGGCGACGCCGACTTTAGCCGTGATAGCTGCATGTTGCGCAATGTTGAGCGTGAACGCCGTCTTACCCATCGAGGGACGCGCCGCGATGATGATCAGGTCGGCGGCCTGAAATCCGGAAGTAAGATTGTCGAGATCGACAAATCCACTTGGCACTCCAGTGACTGCCTGTTCGCGCCCCGCAAGCCACTCGAGCTTCTCCATCGCTGGCCAGAGAAGCTCTTTGATTCGTGAGAAGCCCGACCGTTCTTTCGATTCGCCGAGTGCGAAGATGCGTGTCTCTGCGGCGTCGAGAAGATCGTGTGCGCCAATCCGACCTTCGAATGCTTCACCAACAATCTCCGTCGAAACTTCGATCAATCGACGAAGCAGCGCCTTCTCCTTTACGATGCGCGCGTGGAACTCGACGTTGGCCACCGTCGGCACTGCGTCCAGAAGAAAGACGAGATACTCGCGTCCACCGGAAGCATCGAGTTCACCACGTCGCTCAAGCTCGTCCGCGAGGGTGAGCGGATCTACAACGCCACCACGTTCGGTGATGGCATACATGGCGCGGAACAGTCGGCGATGTCCCTCGCGATAGAACATCGTATCGTCGACATGCTCCGTAGCGCGCATGATCGCGTCTGCGTCCAGCAACATCGCTCCCAACACCGCCTGCTCTGCCTCTTCAGACCACGGTGGGCGCCGCTCCTTGTATGGATCGCGCATGCTTACCGCACCTGCGGGATGCGGAATGCTTAGACTCGTCATCGCTGCGAATCCTCGAGCCGCGATGCATCAAGTACGCGACGAGCAAGTTGTACATCTTCCCAGGTTGGCCGCTTCCACGATGCATTTCGCAGGAGCGCGGCTGGGTGATAGGTGACAATCAATGGAACGCCACGATACTGGTGCACCTGACTCCGAAGTTTGCTGATGGGCAAGGTTGTATTAAGCAGAGTCTGTGCAGCAAATCGACCAAGTGCGAGAATCACTCTAGGGGATATGATGTCGAGCTGACGCTCGAGATACGGTTGACATGCCAGCACCTCGTCAGGAAGCGGGTCCCGATTGCCCGGAGGCCGATGCTTGATGACGTTGCAAATAAAAACGTCATCGCGCTTGAGTTGAATGGCGCCAAGAATTTTGCCAAGCAGATCGCCGGCTGCACCGACGAACGGTCGTCCTTGCTGATCTTCATTTTGACCGGGCGCCTCGCCAACGCATACAAATTCGGCGTCTGGGTTTCCCTCTCCTGGCACGGGATTGAGCGCGGTGCTGTACAGGGGGCAGCGGGTGCAAGAGCTTACTTCTCGCGCAATCTCTTCGAGTGTTTCCCCCGCATTGGGCTCGGGCCTGATTGCAGAAGCGCGCACGCTCAAACCGATAGGTATTCCCAGATTCTGGAGCCATTCCGGAGACGCGTCAGCGCGAACGCTTTCGGCTCGATGGCCGGTCTCCGCATTCCGCAGGGTCGACCGCCAATCTGCTCCGGCTGACGGAGACTGTCGCGGCGCTGGGACTGGCGGAGATTGTTGCAGGGATGGCTCTGTTGGAGCCTGTCGCAGAGGTGACTCTGGCGACGGAGTGTAACTCTCGCCGTGCTCTTCATCCGGTTGTGGCTCTTTTTCCTGAAAAGCAGGCGGAGCGGCGGCAGCACGGATTCCCACAAGCCGCATCACGTCTTCCACCGACATGCCATCGAGCACCAGCTCAGACTCTCCCATTTCGCGACGCTGTTCGAGATAGCGACGCAGCCGTTCCCTCGCGCTCACCCGATGTCCTCCGGGGCAATTGATTCGCGCTCTACGGCGCGAGTGGATGGAGAGTTGCTACGCGCGGCAGCACGATCTACCATGATCGAGCATGATCTGCAGCGCGCGGGTGGGCGAAGACCGACCTGCGATCCCGTCTGTGGTATTGCCGCTTAGTCAGCTTCCGCGACGGCGCGGCATGACACGGTATTTGATATCGCCACTCGAGAGCTCTTCCAGCGCGCGAGTTGTCAACTTCTTCTCGTGCGGCGAAAAACTGGTCGGGAACTCATTGAGCACCCGGGCAAACTTTGCTGCGATGAGAACACTGAGGTACTTGTTCGCCGCGTGTTTGGCTGCTTCGTCCGGAGTAAAAACCTGCATATGTCAGTCGCCTTTGTTATATACGTTGATTTCCTGCTCGAGCTGCCCGATGAGCAACCCGACCTGCTCTTCCAACTGCGCCACCCTGTCGTGGCGAAGACTCTCCACGTCAACAATAGCTTCGACCTGATCCACTGCGCGATCCAGGTTGTCATTAACCACTATGTAATGATAACGACCTACCTCGCTCAGTTCCGCCCTAGCGTTGTGAAGACGCATGAGAATTCGCGCTTTGGTCTCCGACCCACGTGAGGTGAGACGCGAGAGACGCACCTCTCCCGAAGGCGGAAGGACGAATACCAGCACGGAATC
>JBBSTN010000254.1:0-5386 GCA_038235845.1 Gemmatimonadales bacterium
CGGCAAGATGGCTACACCTATTATTGCCGCGGTTACTGCTGCAGCGCCGAAAGCCGCCTCAAATCCGGCCGCAACGGTGCGAAGCACGCAGCCGATGAGAGCCGAGCTGGAGGCGTCGGCTATTGCGGGTGCGGAGTTGGCAGAGGCAGAGCACGCGCAATTCCTCGACGGGCAGAAGGCGTTGAATGCGCGCTACGGGTCTCCGGTGGGAGCATGGACGGCGAAGCGCAAGGCTGCGTCGATGGTGCGTGCGGCGCGGATGGTTGCATCGGTGCGGGTTGGTGATACCGTGGCGATGAAGGCGATCTATTCGAGCTGCAACAAGGGCACTGACATTCGCGCCCGGGTTGTGTACGCCGGTAACCGATCGGTGGTGCTCGAGGATGTGACATCTCCTCGTGCGGGTCAGATGGACGACCAGTATCGCGCAATCGGCGACGAGTTCGATCGTGTGCAATATCCGCTGCTTCAGGGCAAGATCGGCGATCCGCTCGCAATGAACGAAAGCATGGGTGGCGACGGTCGCGTAACGATGCTTTTTACACGCTTCGTTAATGATTCTCTGCCGGGAATTGCAGGCTACGTCACCGCTTGCAATTTCTATCCAAAATCGATGTTTGCAGCGAGCAACGAAGACGAGATATTCTACGCTCGCACGGCGAACGCGGGGGAGACTCCCGACGAGTGGCGGCGAAGTATCCGGAGCACCGTAATTCACGAAAGCAAGCACCTCGCGTCGTTCGCCGAACGAATCGTTCGCGGAACTTCATTCGAGGAATCGTGGCTCGAAGAGTCGACCGCAAGAATCGCCGAAGAGCTTTACTCGCGAACGTTTGCTGGTGGCGGTTCGTGGAAGGGCAACGTGGGCTACTCGACCGTCAACTGCGAAGTCGTGCGCTGCGACAGCAGGCCACTGATGATGTGGAAGCACTTCTCAGTATTGCATCAATACATGAGTGGCGTCGACACGCTTACACCGATCGGCGCGGCAGCCCATGGTGATTTCACTTACTACGCCAGCGGTTGGTCGCTGGTGCGATGGGCTGCCGATCACTACGCCGCCGACGAAGGTCAGTGGCTCAAGGATCTCATCAAGGGTGGGCAACTTTCCGGCTTGTCAGGGCTTGCGCTTCGTACGGGTCATTCGGCCGACGAGATGCTCGCCGACTGGGCGCTGGCCAATGCTGTTGACGATCTGCCGGGCTTTACCCCGAAGCGTGAGGTTCTCACATTTCCGAGTTGGAATACGCCCGCAGTAATGAGCGGATTGGCAACTTCATTTCCATCGATGTTTGTTGCATCTCCACTAAAGGCGCGCGCAATGAGTTTCGGAACGTTCGCTTTGCCGGTGTCGAAGCTTCGCGCATTCTCGAGCAGCTATTTCAGTTTCGAGGGAGCGCAGTTGGGAACTCAGCTTATCGAACTGCGTGGCGAAGGTGGCACGCTGAATGTCCCAGGCTCATTGCGAGTTGCGATAGTCAGGGTGGAGTAGTCTGCACGGGTGACGATTCTCGCCATACTCGCCATAGTTGCAATCGCTTCATTCGCAACCGTTCTGCTTATCTGGCTGGGCGACCCGCTGCTGGTGTGGGCCGTAGCGAGTGTACATTCGCGACCGCTGGTCGAGGCTGCACGCGACAGCAAGTCGCAGCGACGCAGCGTTTCCGTCATTCTCGCAACACGAGACAGCGAAGAACTCATTCGCGCACGTATCGCCAATCTCTTCGACAGCGCACATCCAGCACAGCTTGTGCAGATAGTTGTCGCGCTCGACTGCGAGGGCGCACGCTGTTCGCGTGAGCAACTCGTGGAGGGCGGCATCGACTCGCGCGTTGTGGTAGTGAACGGTGACCCGCCGGGAGGGAAGGCCGGCGCATTGAATGCTGCGGTCAGAATAGCGCGGGGCGATATTCTGGTAATGGCCGACTCGGCGCAACGGTTCGACAGAGAAACCATACCGCAGCTTGTGGCTGCACTTGGTGACCCGCGTTTCGGCGCAGTGTCCGGCGCACTGGTGTTGGGTGGCGCGGCAAATTCGCCTGTGCATAGATACTGGGCCATGGAGAAGTGGCTGCGGTTTAACGAGTCGATGATTCATTCATCGATCGGAGTTACCGGAGCGGTCTACGCAATTCGACGCGAGCTGTGGCCGGTGGTGCCCGAGGGCACTTTGCTGGACGACGTTTTTGTACCGATGTCGCTGGTGATGGCGGGGCACCGTGTTGGATTTCGGTACGAAGCACGCGCGTGGGACGTCCGTGCGTTTGACGCAAACGCCGAGTCGGTTAGAAAGACCCGGACGCTCACAGGTGTATTGCAATTGCGCAGCCTCATACCCGGATTGTTGTCCCCGTCGAAAAATCCCGTGTGGGCGCAGTTTGTCGCACACAAGCTGCTTCGACTCACCACCCCGCTGTTTATGGCAATCGGTGCCGTCAGCGCTGCGATGTTGTTCGTGTTGCTGCTCGCGCGCGCAGATGCGGTGGTGCAGATCGCGTTTGCGGTGGTCGTCGCCGTGATGTTCCTGATACCTGCGATACGGGTGCGTCTGTTGAGCGCGATACGATGGGGATGGTCGATGCAGAAAGCCACCACGAACGCTGCGTATAACGGAATACGGTCGCGCTGGCAGGTGTGGTCGCGGTAAGCATTGCTGCGAGGCGCTCGAGAGTGAGTAGACGCGCGCGTCGGTACAACTTTTAAAATATCGGGGCTATCGATGTCGCTATCGATGTCGCTGCCGCTAGCGCTTACGCAGTGTGTGATAAATGAAAACCGGATAGCCGCCAAATCGCGCACCTTCCGACGTCTGTTCCAGCGCAAGCCCTGCACGGTCGTAGTATTTTTGCAACCGACCTTCGGCCTGGTAAATGGTATCCCCCATAAAGCCGGGAAGTCGTCGCCGGGTTAACGCGTACGCCCAGCCGTTGAGCAGCGATCGCGTTCCATAAATGCGGAGTTTGTACGATTCGCCGGTGGCGACATATCGCAGATAGTATCCTGCTCCATGATATGCCGCGTAGGCCGTGGCGCCCGGTTTGAGAACCCGGCCCCACTCCGCAATGGCGCGCGCTTCGTCGGTGTAGGGAAGCACAACTTTGCAAATCAGGCCGTCAAAGGAGCCCTTGGCAAACGGGAGATGCTCTGCTGCCGCAGTGGACACTTTCAGTCCGCTCGCCTTCGCCTGTTTTCCCACCGAAGGAATCGGATCCACTCCGAATGCCTCCACGTCTGCACGCTCAAGATCCCGCATCTGATCGCCGTCTCCGAATCCGACGTCGAGTACCATGGCGCCCGCGGGAAACGAATCAAAAGCGAAGTGACGGTCGTGATAGTTATGCCAGTATTCCATCATGCTGTTATTCTAGTCTTTCGGGAGGTATTGGAGTGCATTCGTGAGGCTTCGCATCTTTCGTCAGTCTTTAAGCTGAGCTAAGCCAGCATTCCCAGAAGCAAAAATGCGAGAAAACCAACAAAGAACATCGAAGTGCCGAGCATTGTTTCACCGGACTCGTGTGCTTCGACCAGAAGTTCTTCCGTGACGAGATAAAGCAATGCCGCACAACCGAACGAGAGTATGCCGGCTAGCGTATGCTCCGAAACATCGCGTAGCAATGACGCACCGCCTACTGCACCCACCAGCAGAAGAAGCGAAAGCGCTGTCGGAGTGAGAATTATGCGAGTACGACTGGTACCACTCGCAGACAGGTCTGCAGCGACCGTCAAACTCAGTGAGAGAAGCTCAAGGCTTAATGCCAGTATCAGCATTAAACCCTCCTTGTTTCCTGCGGCGAACGCGATTCCCACTAACAGGCCATCGATGAGTATGTCGATTCCGATCGCCGTGAGTTTGCCGACTGATGATCTGGTGCTGCGAGCGCTCGATGAACTCCCGTCGGTTCGATTCTCGATCTTCCCGCTGTCCGAGCGCTTCGCAAACCATTCGATCAGAAGCATCGTCGCAACACCGGCCGCGAAGGTCAAGCCAATTTCCAGCGGGTCATGAACGCGAGTCACGTCTGGAAGTAGCTCGACTGCAACTACCGAGAATATTACGCCAGCGGCCAGGTGTTGTAGTGCACTGCGAAACTTTGCTCTGGGTGGATAAAAGGCAGCATATGTCGCGCCGACTGCTGAAGTCAGAGTGGGAATAAGCGACAGCAGCGCGATCGAAATCAGGAGTGAGCTTTGCACGACGCTTGGTCTGATGAAAGTAGCCCCAACGGGGGCTGAATTGACCCGGACGGATTATAGGTGATGCGCGGCCAAGACACCTTCGCCCCACGCCAAGGGCGGCCAGCGCAGCACCATCAAGATTGAAGGAGTTTGCCGATGCTTGCTCCGACTTCCTCATGGGTAATGGCGTCGGTACGCTCGAGCTCCGCCGCCCCTTCTGCCACCTTGCCGGAGAACCACGCATCATGCTCGAACAGCTCGTCGATGGCATCCTGGGCGATCTGATCGGCGCTACGTCCCACGCGGCATGCTAGAATGACGAGCTGCCGTTCCTGATCGGGTCGAAGATGAATATTCATGGTGTGATGGTCTCAAAATCTTGAGCGAAAGTCAACTGTACGTTACACCACGTCAGTAATCGAGTACTCACGTTCCCAAAGCCGCAGAAAAAGCAACGTAAACAACCTGTCGCCCACGCTTCTCCCACTCAACAACAGACTTCGGTACCGATTGATCGCCTCGGTACTGACAATGCTGTCGGCGCGCCCCTCGCTCGCTTCGTCGAGCAACGGCCGCCACGACCCACGCATCCATTCATCCACGGGAATGGAAAAACCCTTCTTGCGTGTGAGGTCAAGCGCCGACGGCAGCACGCGTGCCCCCAGCATTCTGAGAATGACTTTGCGATGCTGCTCCGTTGCGCGCAGTGAATCGGGCAGGCGCGAGAATGCAAACTCTGTCACGCTTGTGTCCAGAAACGGCGCGCGCACTTCGAGTGAGTTGAGCATGCTCGAGCGGTCTACTTTCACCAGCACGTCGTCGACCATGTAGCTCGAGTAATCCACGGCGGTACCGCGTTGCACTGCGGTGGGGCGCGTACTCATGAGATTCATGCGCAGCGCTTCGGGTGCATGCAGCTCGATGTCGGATAGAGCATCGACAGCGTGCGATAACGATCGGCGTTCATCGTGCCGGAATATGCGACCCGGATTCGCCACACTTTGTCCCTCGTCGCCCGCGAGCGCGGTGAGAAAGCCACGTCCCGGCATTCCATCGGGAATAAAGTTCTCCGCGAGTGCGGATGCGCCCGCGCGTAAAAACGACGGCACCCGCCGCCGCAGTCTCGCCTGTCGAATCTGGATGGGATACCGAAAGTATCCACCGAAAAGTTCGTCTCCACCATCTCCACCCAGAGCAACGGTGGCGTGAC
>JBBSTN010000255.1:0-5361 GCA_038235845.1 Gemmatimonadales bacterium
AGCCGCTTGCTCTTGCCGCAAACGAAGTGGCCACCGTGTGAGATGCTCCGACGGTCCCATCTGCTGATACTCGCCGAGCCATGACTGCCGCTGTGTCGCCACCGGTTCGCTCGATCCATGTAACAAGCGCGCCGCCGTCGTTCAGAAGCGCGACATCCGTGCGCCCCGTTGGATTGCCTCCGTCAACACGTGTCGGACTCGAGAAGGTTTCACCGGCGTCGGACGAGAAGGCGACCTTCACCTGTGCGCTGTCGTTGGCCGCCGTGAACCACGCTATTGCTACGCGCTTTTGCTGCGCATCGAGCGCCGGGCCGTTAACTGGACACGCGGCGATTTTCCAGTTATCATCGTGCACTGATGCGCCTTGCGTCCATGAGGCGGCCGAATCGTTGCCGGCGCTTCGCGATAGCACGCGTCGCGTAATGTATATGTCGCGGATTTCGTCGGCTGTTCTGTTGCGATAGGCAACGATAGGGCCGTCGCTCGTAACCGCTGATGCGTTCTGACAGCAGTCACAGGTTCGCCCATCAAGCGGTGTTTCCGCTCCCAGAATCCCGGATTGGTCCACCGTTGTAGAAACGAGCATCATCTCGTTTGCTGCGTCGTGCCCCTGGGCTTTGAACTTCCGGCCGTCGAGCCACGCTGCCCCGAGCGTGGCCGGTGTTTCCGGTTCGTTCCACATCGTAACGAAGCCGTGTTCGGTTTCGCTGCTGTCACGATGAAGCGTTATTGGGGTTGACCAGGTAATTCCACCATCGGTGGAGCGTGCGACCTGAACCCCGTACGCGTAGGTTCCGGAGCCTGTGCGTTCGAGCCAGTGTGCGGCAAGGTCGCCGTTATCGAGCGGCAGGAGTGAGGGGAAGTCAGCCCAGTTTACGAAAAAGTTTTTTCCGCTCACGATCGTTCTGGCCGGCGACCAGCTTTTGCCGTCGAGCGATGCGAAGCGGAGTGATTGAGCACCGCCAGCGCTGTCGGCCTCGAACCAGGTCATGTAGACGCGTCCGTCCTTCGCGGTAGCGAGGAACGGTTCTGCGCTGCCCGGGCCAGCCGGGCTGGGAAGACTATCCAGAAGAAACGCTGCCTGCCGGGCGGGCTCCGGCGGGCTGCGATCGCATCCGGCGAGCAGCCAGCTCGCAAGGACCACGGACACAATGGCTGCTGCGCGGGATCGCCACGGGCGAGCGGTGAGGAGGGCGGGAGAGGCGGGGAGCGATGGGACGGGAGTTGCGGAGGGCAGTTTCATGAGATGAACGTTACCGCAACATGCACGATGCCGGGAGTTGCCTGGCGACTTCGTCGGCGGTAGCTTGCCTGCCTGCGAATCGATACAATGATTCAGGAGTTGTTCATTAGTTGGTGAAGTAGGTGTTCAGTTGCACGCGTAGCTCAGTCGGTAGAGCACATCCTTGGTAAGGATGAGGTCACCGGTTCAATCCCGGTCGCGTGCTTTCCCGGTGTTGGGTGGGTTTCCCCACACTTTTTGTGGTCCCGCTGCCATGAGAGTGTCGTGAGCGGTCAGAGCGGTCTCAGCGGCACTTCGAGGTTCGTTTCGACTCTTACTTGCCCCTTCTGTGGGTTCGAGGAGCGGATGGACATGCCTGTAGACGCCTGCCGCTTTTTTCACCAGTGCGGCGGCTGTTCCGTGCTGATGCGGCCGCTCCAGGGCGATTGCTGCGTATTCTGTTCCTTTGGATCAAGAGCCTGCCCGTCGATGCAGTGCGACGGCGAGAAGTTTTGCGGCTCCCGTTTGTCGCCGTAGGTGGAAAGTTGGCCGCTCAGTGTGCCGTTCCATGTGCGGTTATGGGGGGGTCGCGCAAGCTTGGCGCCGTATATGGGGAGTTGTCGGACAAGCGCGGGGACCGTGACTTGCGTCCTCCGCCAGCTTTGGCTACTTTGTAAGGCTCACCCACGGCGTGCGTGCTTTGCAGTGTCTAGATCTGCCGCCCCTCGTGACCCCCAGAATTACTCCGACGGCCTTGTTAAAAAGGGAAGCCGGCGTGATTCGGGGGTGTCGGTCGTTTCAGGAATCACTCAGACGTCACAATGACGCACCGGGTCGGCGCGCTCAGCGAACGCGAGCTGCGCATCCAGTGCCGAATGCGGTAAATGCTGCCAACGCAGCACGGAGTCGGGAATCATGGCGCGCGATAAAATCATACTCGGATGCACCGAGTGCAAAAACCGCAACTACTTCACCATGAAGAACAAGCGGTTGCACCCAGAGCGGGTTGAATGGAAGAAGTACTGCCCCCGCTGCAACTGCCATCAGACCCATAAGGAAACCAAGTAGCCATGGCTGCTCCCACCTCGGTCGAGGTAAGCAAGCCCGGGCTCCTGACGCGTTCGGTCAACTTTTATCATGAAGTGATCGGCGAAATGAAGAAGGTTACCTGGCCGGATCGCCCGCAGCTTCAGCAGGCCACCATCCAGATCATCATCTTCGTGCTGATTATCGGCGCCGTTATTGCCCTGATCGACGTTGCGCTGCAGGCACTGCTCGTGCGCCTGCCCGCCATGCTCGTCGGCCGCTGAGCCCGCATACATTTATGTTCGAACACAAGTGGTATGCAATCCAGACCACTTCCGGACACGAGAACAAAGTGCAGCGCCTGATCCAGCGTAAAATCGACATGGATACGGTTGCCGCCGAGGATCGCCTCATTCGCCAGGCGCTTGTTCCCGTGCAGGAAGTGGTGGAGATCAAGAACGGTAAAAAGGTCAACATCGAACGTAAGATCTTTCCAGGATACGTGCTCGTGGACATGGTGGCCAGTCAGGACACCCTGCACGAGATCAACGCCATTCAGGGTGTGATCAAGTTCGTTGGACGCGATAAGGACCCTGTCCCCCTTCGAGACGACGAAGTAAGCAGACTGCTCGGCGCCGTCGATGCCTCGGAAGAAGCGCCCGCCAAGGAAGAGATTCCGTTTCTCGTTGGCCAGGCTGTTGGTATTACCGAGGGTCCTTTCGCCGACTTTAACGGCACGGTCGAAGAGATATTGTCAGACAAGGGTAAGGTTCGAGTTTCGGTCAGCCTTTTTGGCCGGCCGACAAGTGTCGAGTTGGATTATCTGCAGTTGCGCGGGTTCTAGGGAAACCTCACCCGCACACCGTCGCACACCACAGCGACGTTAAAGAGTGGAGTGGGAGCCAAGCCGAGTCCGGATGGTCCGGACGCGGAATTCGCGATGAAATGGGAGTAGCATGGCAAAAAAGGTCACTGGATTCGTCAAACTGCAGATTCCTGCAGGCAAAGCGAACCCGGCGCCACCCGTAGGTACTGCGCTCGGCCCCCAGGGCATCAACATCATGTCATTCTGCAAAGAGTTCAACGCTCGGACGCAGGGAGGCGATATGGTGATCCCGGTCGAAGTCACGATCTACGGCGACAAATCGTTCACCTTCATTCTCAAGACTCCGCCAGCGGCGGAGCTCATCAAGAAGGAGCTGGGTGTCGACAAAGGTTCCGGGACGCCAAACAAGATCAAGGTTGGATCGATCACCAGAGCGCAGCTTGAAAAGCTGGCCGCGGTGAAGATGCCAGACCTCAATTGTGATTCTATGGAAAGCGCGGTCGCCATGATGGCGGGTGCAGCGCGGTCTATGGGCATCACGGTCAAGGATTGAGCATGCTCACTTACGGAAAGAAATATTCGGCAGCGGCAAAACTTCGCGAACTCGGAAAGCCGGTCGAGGCCCGCAAGGCTATCGATCTGGTAAAGGAAATGTCCTTCGCCAAGTTCGACGAAACCGTCGAAGTTGCCGTCCGGCTGGGTGTAGACCCACGTCACGCCGACCAGGTGGTTCGTGGTACCGTCGTGTTGCCTTCAGGTACAGGCAAGACGATGCGCGTGCTGGTTATCGCGGTCGGCCCAAAAGCGCAGGAAGCCGAGGAAGCAGGAGCTGATTTTGTCGGCACCGAGTTTCTTGCGCGGATCAAGGAAGGGTGGCTCGACTTCGACGTCCTGATTGCAACTCCCGACCAGATGGGCCAGCTCGGTCAGTTGGGCAGGGTGCTCGGCCCTCGCGGTCTGATGCCCAATCCCAAGGCCGGTACGGTCACATTTGATGTCGGCAAGGCTGTGCGCGAGTCGAAGGGCGGAAAGATCGAATTTCGCGTCGACAAGGGCGGTAATGTCCACGCTCCTATCGGTAAGGTTTCGTTCGATGCCGAAGCGCTCGCTAGCAACTTCACTGCATTCATGGACTCTATCGTTCGGTCCAAGCCGTCGGCAGCCAAGGGTGTGTATGTTCGCAACGTCGCGATCTCGAGCTCCATGGGCCCGGGCGTCACCATCGATACCACACCATACCGGTAAGGGGGGAGACGCATACCATGAAGACAAAACCCAAGGCAAATAGAAACGACAAGCAGGCGGTGGTGGATAGCCTGCGCGAGAAGCTGGGAACCGCTAACGCCGTGTATTACACCGACTTCACGGGTCTCAATGTGAAGCGCATGACCGACCTGCGTCGGAGACTTCGCAAGGTTGGCGTGGAGTACGTGGTTATCAAGAACTCGCTGGCGCTTCGTGCGGTCAACGAGAGCGGTCTGGTATCGCAGAGCCTCAAGGGCCCCACGGGAATAGTGGTTGCCGTTGATGCTGTCGCGGGTGCCAAGGTGCTGTCGGACTTCGCCAAGGAGAACGATCAGCGTCCCGCAATTAAGGGAGGCTTGTTCGATGGTCAGACGATCGACAACGAGCAGGTCAAAAAGCTCGCAAACATGCCCTCTCGCGAGCAGTTGCTGTCGGAACTCGGTGCCAGCATGCAGGCGCCACTCGGACAGTTCGTGGGTGTATTGAACTCCATGCTGACCAACTTCGTTGGCGTGGTTGAAGCACTGAAAGCACAAAAAGAAGCCGCTTAATCCCCCAGGCGTATTGCCTGATTCAACGCCCCAGGACGACCTGGGAGATTTCCTTAGGAGAAAGAATTACCATGGCTAACGCACAGATGAGTAAGGACGAGATTCTCGACGCAATTGGAAACATGTCGGTTTTCGACCTTTCTGAGCTGATCGAGTCGTTCAAAGAGAAGTTCAATGTCACTATCGCGGTCGCAGCAGCGGCCCCGGCTGGTGGCGGTGCAGGTGCGGCTCCGGCCGCTGCCGTCGAAGAGCAGACGGAATTCACGGTTATGCTCAAGGAAGCAGGCGCCAAGAAGATTCAGGTCATCAAGGTCGTCCGTGAGATCACGGGCCTCGGCCTCAAGGAAGCCAAGGATCTTGTTGACGGCGCACCAAAGGCAGTGAAGGAAAACGTGTCGAAGGACGAGGCCGCGCAACTCAAGGCCAAGCTCGAGGCAGAAGGGGCCACCGTCGAGGTCAAGTAAGACGGTTGCATCGTTTTCCGCAGTATG
>JBBSTN010000256.1:0-5359 GCA_038235845.1 Gemmatimonadales bacterium
CGTACTCAAGGGCTTTGGAGACGCGGGTGAGTCAATGGAGACGGCACCCCAGCGCGCAGCGCCGACGACCACCAAGCGACCGTCCCCCGCTACAGCCGCCGCTGCAACTGCGCCAGCGACCCGCGCGCCCGCAGCGCCGCCGCCACCTCCTCAGCCCGCAACGCAGCGTGCTGCGCAGACGGCTGCTGCAGCTCAGGAAGCCGCCGCGACACAGAAAGTAGAAAAGTCCACGGTTGCTGACAGGGACGCGGCGCAGAAAAGCTCAGCTCCGTCGCTCGACGTTGTGAAACAACGCTGGCCTGACATCGCAAATGCAATCAAGAGCGCAGGGCGGGGAATGGTGGCCGAATCTCTTCAACGCGTCACGCCCGTTGGCGTAAACAGCGACGGTCGCGTCGTTCTAAGCTATGCGGCAATCGACGATACGTTTGCGAAGGCTGTCGAAAGTGCCCGCGCTGACGTGTTGGCCGCAATACAGGGTTGCGTGGAGGGAGTAACCTCTATCTCGCTTCACGTTGAAAACGCCTCCGCCAACCCCGCTCGGCGCGTCGATCGCCTCACGAGGGAAGAAGTGACGCGTCAGCGAACTCAGCAGCTGCGGGAGAATGACCCGCTACTCGATGCTGCCGTTCGTGCACTCGATCTCGAATTGATGGATTGACGGCAGATTACGTCTACGTTTCGACATATTACAGCATGGCTGATATTTTCAAGATGCTCGAACAGTTCAAGCAGATGCAGGGCCGTCTGCAGCAAGCGCAGGAAGACCTTTCCCGCAAGTCGTTTTCTGCTTCGGCCGGGGGCGGAATGGTGACGGTCGAATGCGACGGCAAATTGACGGTTAAAAGCGTCAAGCTGGATAAGGCTGTGGTCAATCCGGACGACATCGAGATGCTCGAGCAGCTCATAGTTATAGCGGTAGGCGAAGCACAGAAGAAAGCTGCGGAGGTGATGCAGGAGGAGCTTGGCAAAGTCACCGGTGGGGTCGACCTTCCGTTCAAACTTCCGTTTTGACGTCGATGTGGTGGGGTATCGCATTACAAAGCTTTCCGAATGTCGGTTATTGACGAAGTAACGGCGGAGCTTGCGCGTCTTCCGGGCATAGGGCGAAAAACTGCGTTAAGGCTCACCTACCACCTGTTGCGGCAGTCGCCCGATCAGAGCAGAAAGTTGGCCGAGTCGCTTGTCTCGCTGGTGGAGCGCGTGCATCCGTGCGAGCGCTGCCGCAACTTCACGGACGCCGAGTTTTGCAACATCTGTACAGATCCTCGTCGCGATGAGAGGCTGCTATGCGTTGTGGAGGAGGCTGCTGACATCGCGTCGATCGAGCGTGCTGGCGAGTTCCGCGGCATGTACCACGTGCTCGGGGGTCGGTTGTCGCCACTGGACGGCGTCGGGCCGGATGATCTGGCTATACGATCATTGGTGGAGCGCGTTTCGCGGGACGAGATCGTCGAGGTCATCCTGGCGACAAATCCATCGCTGGAAGGCGAGGCGACGGCGCTCTATCTGCAGCGGCAGCTGTCTCGGTCGCCGGTGCGGGTAACCCGTATCGCTCGCGGCCTGCCGGTGGGTGGAGATCTCGAGTACGCAGACGGTGTTACGATCGCGCAGGCGTTGCAAGCCCGCAGGGAGATGACATGAAAAATTCCAGGAAGAACTCGAGCGTGCCCACGCTGGTATGGCCGATTTTGGGTCTGGCCGTCGGTATGGCGGTCGGGCTCGTCGGTTGGAGCTCCCAACAGAATCGTTGGCGAAGTGCGCTTTTCAGCCCCCGTCCGATGCAGCGGTTGGCGGCGCTCGGTTACCTTCGGGCTCACCCAAGCGTTGATAGTGCACGACTCCTTGCCGATTACCTGCAGTGGGAATCGTATCCGCTTCTTCGCCGGCGTGCGCGTCGCGTGCTTCGTCGAACGGAGCGGTTGCTGCGCACGTAAGTTCAACTTCCTGCTGACTCTCGACCCTATTTCCATGCCTGCTGGCGCCGCCACCTGGTCGTTTACTGAAGACGACTTCGGGGCAATAACCACGTCCCTGCAACGCTTCCTCTACGAAGCCAAGTGCCGTTGCGCGCTGATCGTGGACAGAAGCGGTCAGCTTGTCGCTACCGTCGGCGAACCACCGAAATTCGACGCCACCGCGTTCGCCACGCTCACGGCCGCCGATTTCAGCGCCAATGATCAATTGGCGAGGCTTATCGGGGAACACGACTTCAGTGTGCTCTTTCATCAAGGCGAAAAAGAGTCCATGTATCTCGCCGACGTAGCTCGGCGGGTGATCCTTGTCGTGCTCTTTGACAACCGGACCACCCTTGGGCTTGTTCGCCTTCGTATGAAGGGTGCAGTTGAGGATCTCACCCGCATTTTCGAGGGCGTGTTTTCCCGCGCATCCTCCGCAAGTGAGACACCGCCGGGCTTTCTTGCTGGAGCGGAAGACGAAATCGACCGCCTTTTTCAGTAGGCGCGCACGATGTCGATGATCAATTACGCGTCACGCGAAATCAACTGCAAGATCGTTTATTATGGCCCCGGCCTCGGCGGCAAAACTACCAATCTCGAGTATGTGTACGGGAAGGTCAGTCCAAGCACGCGGGGGAAGCTGATCTCGCTGGCCACAGAAACCGAACGGACGCTGTTTTTCGACTTTTTACCGGTAGATCTGGGAACGATACGAGGCTTTCGTACCCGTTTTCATCTCTACACGGTGCCGGGACAGGTGTATTACAATGCGAGTCGTAAACTCATCCTGAAGGGGGTGGACGGCGTCGTCTTTGTCGCAGACTCTCAGGTAGAGCGTGCGGAGGCCAATGTCGAGAGCATGCAGAATCTGTATGACAATATGGCTGCATATGGCTATGATATCACGCGTATGCCGTTCATCGTGCAGTACAACAAGCGAGATCTTCCCAACTCTGCTTCACTGAATGATTTGCAGGCCATGCTTAATCCGGGGTGGGAAGTAACGGATCCCGCACGACAACGAGCGATGATCGACCCCTTTCGACCTGGGGAGTTTCTGGTTTCGCAACTTCCGACCGGTGAATGGGTGGAACGCGCTCCATATTTCGAAGGTGTGGCAGTTACCGGCGATGGCGTGTTTGATACACTCAAGGCAGTTTCCAAGCTCGTACTCAAGACGCTGGCCTGAACGGGAGATCGTTCGGGCCGCGAGGTCCGTTCTCCTGGCTAATTCAAGGCAAACGTCGTGAACCTTCCCAACGCAATCACCGTCGGTCGCATCGCACTGACGCCGTTGATTGCGTGGCTGCCATTCGTCTCGTCGCCGAGCGCCAGACTGTTCGCCTTCCTGTTATTTCTTACCGCGGCGATCACTGACTATTGGGATGGACATCTCGCTCGTCAGAGGAATCTCGTGACCGACCTTGGCCGGATCCTTGATCCCCTCGCCGACAAGCTCCTGCTCGTCGGCACAATTGTGCCGATGTTCCTGCTCCAGAGAAGCGCCGATTTCATATCGCCACTTGACCGTCTCCTGTCCGAGTCGGGAACTACAGCGCCGTTCCTTTTCATAACTCCGATTGGTCGGGTATCTCTTCCTCTCTGGATGCTGCTTCTGGTACTGGGTCGGGAGCTGTTCATGACCGTCTTTCGTCAGGTCGCGGTGAGGCGGGGGCTGGTAATTTCTGCAATTGGGCCAGCGAAATGGAAGACAATGTTTCAACTACTCTGGGTTGGCGCCGCCTATTTCTGGTTCTTCGCCAAGACAGTTGCGACGACGGAGGGCTGGACCAGCCTTGGGTGGTGGGAGGCGTTCGCAATGTTCAACGGCGTGGTTGGAGTGACCGCGATGACCGGTGCGGTGGTGTTGACTTTCTTTAGCCTCGTTTTATATCTGCGGCGATATGGCGCACGCGTAGTTAGCAGTCATGCGCACTGACCGGTAGCTACGGCGCCCTTGCTGTAAAAACCGGCTTCAACGTGATATGCTGACATCATGTATGAAGCTGCCCGCCTCGAACAACTCCGGCCGGCACTGACGGGCCACTGCTAACGCATGCTCGGTTCGTGGTTGATGCGGAGGACGCCGTGCAAATATTACGCCTTCGCTCGTGTTGAATTCTCGCTCACGTAAAAGCTGGGTTGAGCCCATTCCGGATGTGGTTGCGTTGCCGGCTGCGTCCGACAGCGACCCGGAAGAGCGCGCCATACTGAGCGAAAGTATTCGGCTGTCTTTCGTGGCCGCGCTGCAATACCTGCCGCCCCGGCAACGTGCCGTTTTGCTACATACCCAGGTTCTCAACTGGTCTGCATCAGAAGCTGCGCAGTGTCTCGACATGGCTGTTCCGGCAGTCAACAGCGCACTTGAACGCGCCCGAGCTACGCTGGACGCCCGCAGCCCGGCGGTCATGCCGCGCGAGCTTTCTGCCGAGCAGCGAATGTTGTTGCCCGATACCCAGAGGCTTTCGAGGTGCAACGCCAGCCTTCGCTCAATATCGAGACGGCGGCAAAGTGCCGTGGGCCATCCTGATGCTCGAACTCCAAGAAAACGAGATCGCCGGCATGACTTCGTATCTCGACGTCGAGACGTTCTTTCCACGCTTTGGATTGCCAATGCAGCTCGTCTGAAAAAACTTTGCGATCGACCGATGAGTTCTGGCTGGCGATTTCGTCAAAGGGTCAAACTAACAAGGAGAATGTGTGACCTCATCGTTTCCTGGCGGCGCTTCCGAGTACACCAGCCCACCTCAGCCGCGCAGTTCGGTGCCGCTCTGGATAGGGCGTATCCTGCTTGCCGTCGTCGTCGTGTTTCTGGTATTCGACACAGCTGTCAAGTTCACAATGTCACCTGAGTCAATCAAAGCTACCGAGGCGCTGGGGTTCAGGCAGCATCATGTGCAAATCCTCGCACTCATTGAGCTTCCCTGTCTGCTGCTATACCTGATTCCGCGTGCGGCGCCGGTGGGCGCGATACTCTGGACAGGTTATCTCGGCGGCGCAATCGCGACTCACCTGCGACTCGATAATCCACTTTTTTCGCACATCCTGTTCCCAGTCTATGTAGCGGCGCTGCTATGGGGAGCACTGTATTTGCGAGACGACCGGGTTCGCGCGCTTATCGGGCGTCGCGGCAAGAGATAAGCGTCACGTCATCGAATGTGCGTTCCGTATCCTCACAAACAAACAGGAGATAACACGATGTCACAAAGCGAAGCTGCGAGCGCCCCTGTGTTGACGAACGTCGGCACCGCGTACACGAACAGTGTAAACGGCGCAACGACAACCGCGCTTTACGCAATTCACTACGCGCGTGATGCAATAACGGTACAGCGTATGTAGCGCTCACCGTGGCCGGCGGATTCAGTGGCAGCATGCTGTACGTGATCAATGTCGTAACGGGA
>JBBSTN010000257.1:0-5357 GCA_038235845.1 Gemmatimonadales bacterium
GATCAGATCGTATCACAGCGACAGCTTCTCGTTCGTCTGCAGGACGAAGTAACACGCAACCGGGGTGAGAAGGAACGGGAGGGGTCTCGTCTTCGCGACCTCGAATCTGCACGCCAGCGAAACCTCACTGTTGCACAGCGCAATACCAGACTGACTCGCGATCGTATTACGCAGCTGGCGCGCGATGAGGCGCGTGTTACAAGTGTGATTGCCAACTTTGAATCGGCCAGACGCCGTGCGGAAATGTCGCCAAATGCGAAGCCAGCCGCGCCGTCGAGCATTCGAACGTCAGATCTTGGCAAACTCGATTGGCCGGTGGAAGGTGATATTCTCTATCGCTTCGGAAGGGTGATCAATGCCAACAATACCACCACCCGATGGAACGGGCTTGGCATCGGTGCAGACCCCGGCACGACCGTTCATTCGATCTCCGCGGGCGAAGTCGTTCTGGCTGATGCCGTGGGCACCTACGGTCCAACCGTGATCGTGCAACATGGAGGCGGAGATTACTCGGTGTATGGCTCGCTGGCGCGAATAGACGTGCGCAAGGGCCAACAGATTCAGAAAGGACAGAGCATTGGTACTGTCGGCGCTTCCGACCCCGACCTGCCGCCGCATCTTCATTTCGAAATCCGGCCCAAGGGCCGCGCGGTCGACCCTCTCGAGTGGCTGCGCTCTCAGCGCAAGTAGAAGTTTCGCTGCACGCTGTCCTTTCAAGTTATTTTCCAGAATGGCTATAAAAGCACCTGCTGCACCATCTGAACTGAAGCCCGCCAGATCGAGAAAGTCGCCCGCCCCGCCTGCACCGGCAATCGATGCGGCGATCATCGTTGACGCAGGAGACTGCTCACTCGATCGCGCACCGTTAGGCGCACACGTTTCGATCGCTGGCGGTACGCTGCACTCGGCGGCGCGTTCACGAGAGATCAGCGCCACCGGCTCACAGATCTTTACCAAGCAGGCCAATCGCTGGCTCGAGAGAGAGATTGAGACCACTGAGCTGACCCAGTTTTCCGAAGCGATGGGTGCAACAAAAGTGCGTTGGAGTTGTGCCCACGACTCGTATCTCATCAACCTGGCGTCGCCCGACGACGCATTGCGGGCGCGATCGATCGAAAGTTTCCGCTGCGAACTCAGGCGCTGTCATACACTCGGGCTCGATGCAGTGGTGTCGCATCCGGGTAATTTCATGGACGAGCGCGAAAGTGGCCTGACGCGAAATGCTGAGTCGATTGCTGCTGCGCTGGAGCAAGAGAGGGGTGCCACGATGTTGTTGATGGAATTGACCGCAGGCCAGGGTACGGTTCTCGGTTCTACATTCGAGGAGATGGCGTCTCTGATAGATAGAATTCCTGCTGCGCTGAGAGCGCGCGTGGGGGTTTGTCTCGACACTGCGCATATCTGGGCGGCAGGTTACGACATCGCAAATGATTATGACGCGGTAATGCAGGAATTCGACGACGTCGTTGGCCTGGAGCGTCTGGGTTGCCTGCATCTCAATGACTCGAAAGCGGCGCTGGGTTCGCATCTCGATCGGCATGAGTGCATCGCCGAAGGTCATATTGGCGAAGGCGCGTTTCGGAGAATCATGACCGACGATCGACTATCGTCGATACCGAAGATCATCGAGACGCCAAAGGGCGACACGCCGGCGGAGACCGACGGCCGAATGTTGCGACTTTTGCGGGGGTATGCGCTTGGATGAACCGGCGATTGTACGATGTATGCGCGAATGTACGCGGCTGATGCACTGCGCATCGCGCACGCTGTTATTGCTGTTCGCTGTACTGCCGCTGGCGAAAGCGCATTCACAGGGCGCGTCGCCGTCGAACAGCGCGTCGCAGTCGCAGTCACAGTCGCAGGGCGCGTCGCAAACGCTCACGGCGCGTTGGAAAGTGGTGGGTGAGGCTTCCGGAATATTCGGCAACAACTGGCTCGGCAGCGAGAACGCGACGAGAGTTGGTGGCGATGCGGGCTTCATGTTTGGAATCGGCGCGCATCAAAGATCATCACAGCGAGTGTCCGCTGGCGTCGATGTTCGCGTCGCGATCCAGCCAATCAGCATTCGGGGCAACGGCGAAAAGTGGAACGGCGGAACGCTTACGCAGGCGGAGTTGGTTGGTGCGCTTTCGTTGCGAACGCCACCGGTGTTTTCTTTCCCTCTCTCACTTGATCTTAGAGGAGGTTTCGCCGCGCTTTCCGGAGTAAGCCACCTCACACCTTTTCGTGAGGCATCGAAAGTTGCTCCATTGGCGGAGGGAGGATTCACGTTACATGTATCTCGAAAACCCGACGCAGCCCGACAGTTGGCGGTATTGGCACGGTACGGCGCGGTGCGACTTAACATCGACGATCCCGAATTGTCCGTGAAGTCGGGCTGGGTGGGACGATTTACCGTCGGTCTCGAGGTGAGCAGGTGAAGCGCTGCTTATTGAAGTCATCGGCGCTTGCCTTGCTTGTCGGGATGTTGGCCTTGAGCGCATGTGATTCGCCCACAGCTATCCGCACCGCGTTTGCCTACAACCCCACTAATCGATCGAACGGACAGCTCTATCGTTGGGCCAACGGACAAACTATTCAGGTCTGGGTGGACGGGTCGGCGCCGAACTCCGTCGGAGAGCTCGAATTGGCGACACTTCTGGCGATCGCGGAATGGAATCGCGTACCAAGGTTTGCCGAATTCAAACTTGAATTGGCGAACAGTGCGAGTGAAGCGCAGATCGTCGTCTACGACAGATCGACGGCGCTTCCGGTTACGCCGGGTTCATGCACCTTTGATCCGCGGGGAGCGGTTGGATATACTTACTTCTGTGCCACGGGCGGTAGAGCTGAGCAATTGAAGCTCGCGTCCGGTGGGGCAGCAAAGGCGTCCGTGGTTATCCGGGTCGATCGTGCGATTGCATCTTCGCAAGCGGCGTACTCCGCGATCGTCGCCCACGAATTTGGGCATTCGCTGGGCATCGGGGGGCATAGTGACCTCAGCACCGATCTGATGTTTGGCCTGCCGGTTACGAATATTCCGTCGCCACGTGATGTTCAGACACTTCGTTTCGTGCTCGAGAGCGACGCCGCTATAATCCTCTGATTCCCCGGGAATTGGCTCCGCCGCCCTGCTCTGGACGGAGAGTTACCCAATTGTGCTAACTTGAAACGCTGACATTTCTGCCTTTTTCCAGGGACAATTTGCCGTCCCTCTTTTTCAGTTTCCCAAGGAGTTCGCATGGCGACACAGGTCAATCCATCTTCCACCAACCGCCGCGAGAGTGTCAACGGGCTTTCGCGACAAGGGCTTACGCCCACCGGCCAGCTGCGTTGGAATCTCGTCGCCCCGGAGCTGGTTGAAGCAGCCATCCGCCGAGGTGAGGGCGTTCTGGCTGCCATGGGGCCATTTGTGGCGGTGACTTCTCCTCACACCGGGCGTTCACCCAACGACAAGTTCGTCGTAAAGGAGTCATCGACGGAGGCGGATGTAGATTGGGGCAAGGTCAACCAACCGATGACGCCCGCTCATTACGAGGCGCTCAAGAGCGATGTCAAAGAATATCTGAATGGCCTGGACGAGCTGTTCATACAGGACCTGTACTGCGGAGCCGATCCTGAGACCCGGCTGAGTGTTCGGTACGTACTGCCAAATGCCTGGCACGCCAACTTTGTGCGAAACATGTTCATCCGTCCGGAAGTTCAGGAGCTTGCCACATTTGCGCCGAATTTTACGGTATATCATGCGCCGGAGATGCAGGCCGACCCTGCGCGACATGGAACGCGCACAGGGACGTTCATCGCGCTCAACCTCGCCGAACGCGTCATCCTCATTGGCGGCACTCGATATGCCGGTGAACTAAAGAAAGCCATGTTCACGGTGATGCAGTATCTACTGCCCAAGCAAGGCGTGCTTTCGATGCACTGCTCGGCGAATATTGGCGAGGACGGCGACTCGGCGCTCTTCTTTGGTCTCTCCGGTACGGGGAAAACCACACTATCGGCAGATCCAACTCGCGGACTGATCGGCGACGATGAACATGGCTGGTCTGACCATGGGATCTTCAATTTTGAGGGCGGTTGCTACGCAAAAGCCATCAATCTTTCTGCGGAGAGTGAGCCGGACATCTATCAGACCACACAGATGTTTGGTACGGTGCTCGAGAACGTTGTCCTCAATGAACCATCGCGAACGGTGGACTTTGCTGACCAGTCGATCACTGAAAACACCCGTGCGTCTTATCCGCTCAACTACATCAAGAACTTCGTTCCTGGTGGTTTGGGCAGTCATCCAAAGAATGTAATTTTCCTGACTGCCGACGCGTTTGGTGTACTTCCTCCGATAGCTCGTCTCACTCCTGAGCAGGCCATGTATTATTTCCTTTCCGGGTACACCGCGAAAGTTGCAGGCACGGAGCGAGGTGTGACTGAGCCGCAGGCGACGTTCAGCGCATGCTTCGGAGCGGTATTTCTGGTTTGGCATCCCACCAAATACGCGCAGATGCTGGGCGAACTATTGCGAGCGCACGAGTGTCAGGTGTGGCTGATAAATACCGGTTGGAGTGGTGGCGCGTATGGCACTGGGAAGCGCATGAAGCTGGCTCACACCCGCGCAATGGTGGGCGCGGCACTGGCGGGAGAGCTCACTAACGCGGAAACAGTTACCGATCCGGTTTTCGGACTCCATATCCCGACGTCTGTTGAAGGAGTGCCGAGCGAGGTGCTTAGCCCGCGCACAACTTGGAGCGATGGCGACGCGTATGATGCTCAGGCATCAAAACTCGCCGGCATGTTTCGCGAGAATATCAAGAAGTTTGGAGACGCGGTGTCGCAGGAAGTTCTGGCAGCAGGGCCGCAGCAGGGCTGAAAGTCCGTTCGGGCCTGAAAGGTGGTCGACGGGACAGAGGTTCCCGACCAACTTGCACCTCGTAGACAACGCCCACTCTGGGCTCACCAAAAAAAGGCCCTCGCAATGTGTGCGGGGGCCTTTTTTGCCAATCTGCCCGCAGTGTCTCAAACACCGCAGGTTTGCAACGTGCGACGCTAGGTCAGTTGGCCCGCGAAACCTTCTCGATTGTCATGGTTCTACCATCGCGCGCGCCAAGATAAACCACGCCGCCGGGACCAAATCCGATAATGGTGCGGTTCGGTGGGAGCTTGACCCGCTCCACCAACTCACCCTGACGATTCACCACATCGTAGACGAGCTGGAATTGTGGCTGAGCCCGCGCTGCGAGTAGGGCCATCGCCGCAGAGTCGGGGGTTGCACGGCGAGCTCCGGTTGTGTCGGCGCCCTGCCCTGCTCGGCGTCCTCCGCCCACGTCGCCGGTCGCTCTCCCGCCCGCCGCGCCGCCAGCACCACCGGCTCCACCAGCACC
>JBBSTN010000258.1:0-5340 GCA_038235845.1 Gemmatimonadales bacterium
CTAGTCAACGGCGTGGGCGGGGCAAGCGCCGGACCGTTCGGCATTGTGTCAGGCTCCGACTCAGCGGCGCTTCGTGGCGAGTTGCAATTCATGCGACGCGCGGCGACGGAACCGCTATGGGCGCGCTCGATTATTTCGTCGAACCGCTGCGCGCCATCGACAGCACCATGCTGGCGCGCATGAACGTGGTTCCTACACGCGGTGAGCAGGAGCCGAGGCTTCCGCTCACATTGCACGTCGGTGCGACTTGGATCGTCCGTGGCGACACGACGTACTTTGTCGGCAGGCAGCAACTGCGCGTATTGCTCGAGTGCGTGGATACGCTGTCGTTGAGGCGGTCGTTGTGATCCCGTTCTCCGTGCTAGACCTCGCACCAATCGTGCAAGGCAGCGACGCGACGCACGCATTCCAGAACTCCCGCGACCTCGCGCAGCACGCCGAGGGTTGGGGCTACTCTCGGTTCTGGCTGGCGGAGCATCATGGCATGCCCGGCATCGCGAGCGCGGCAACCGCCGTCGTCATCGGGCACATTGCCGAAGCGACATCGACGATTCGCGTCGGCGCAGGTGGCATCATGCTGCCGAATCATTCGCCATTTGTGATCGCCGAGCAGTTCGGCACGCTCGCGGCGATGTTTCCGGATCGCATCGATCTGGGGCTCGGACGGGCTCCGGGTTCCGACCAGCTCACGGCGCGCGCGCTTCGTCGGGATCCACACGCGGCCGATACGTTTCCGCAGGACGTGGAGGAGCTGCTCGGGTGGTTCGAGAAACCAGCGCCAGGACAGGCGCTACTCGCCGTGCCGGGCGCTGGTGCAAACGTGCCGGTCTGGCTCCTCGGATCGAGCTTGTTCGGTGCAGGACTCGCGGCAGCGCTCGGTTTGCCGTTCGCGTTTGCATCACACTTCGCGCCGACGCATCTGTTCGATGCACTCGCGCTTTACCGCTCGGAGTTCCAGCCGTCGCGTGACCTGGAGAAGCCGCATGTGATGCTCGGCGTGAACGTATTTGCCGCCGACACCGACGAGAAAGCGCTGCTGATGTACTCCTCTTTGCAGCAGGCATTCGTGAGCCTGCGTCGCGGGCACCCGCGCACGCTTCCACCGCCTGTAGCCGACTTCGAGCGTGAACTACAGCCGTACGAGTTAACGATGCTTAATGAGGGGCTGCGGCATACGGTTGTCGGGTCGCCCGATACGGTTCGGCGTGGGCTGGCGTCGTTCATCGAAGCGACGGGCGCCGACGAGCTCATGGTCACGTCGCAAACTTTCGATCACCGGGATCGGTTGCGTTCGTTCGAGATCACCGCAGAGGTGCTGAAGCAATTGCCTTCACCAGTGGGCGCGGGGTGACATCGCGGCGGACGACGCATATACTCAGCGCGAGGCGCTGCAAACGCGTTCAGACAGCGAACTCGCTGGACTCCACCAGAGCGCGAAAACGAGTGACGCGTCGCAACTAGCGAAATTAGCGGGTTCGGAATGGATGAATGTCGGCGACAAAAAGCCACTCGAGCGGTGGAACGGCCGGGAATTTGCTACGCATCGCATTGAACGTCACCGAGAAGAAGAACGGGCGGCGCTTATGCCAGCCCACGTTGCTATCTCTCGTCCACTCTTTGAGGTAATGCACCATGTCCGAAGACCGCAGCTCCTACAAGCACGATGCGAGCGACAAGAAGCTCGACAAGGCGGCGAGTGAGGAGGAAGGCACCGAGAAGCCGTCCGCGGCGGGTGCGCATCCTGAGCACGACGCTGACCAAGTCAGCCGGCACGACGACAAGGGCAAAGACCGCATGTTTGAAGGCCGCGAGCAGCGCGACGAGGCAGACCTCAAGAGTGAGAAAAACCGGCTCGCGAAAGATCAGGCTCGCCACAGTCATCCGGTAGACGGTGATGAGGCGGTCACCGAAGCGAACATGCACGTGAAGCGGAAAGACTGAGGGCCCTCAGCTCGCGGTCGGCGAATTCACACCGGGGCTCAGCGCGTCTGCGCTTTCACGATTGCGCGTTCCACAATTGGCGCCATGATCTGGTAGCCCGCGATATTCGGATGCACACCGTCGGCAGCGAGTTCTTTAGACAATCCCTGCCGACTGTCAACCATTGCACCGTGAAAATCGGCGTACTCGTCACCGTGTTCGTTGGCATACGCGCGAATCCAGCTATTGAGCGCAGCAATTCTCGGTGCCGGTTCAAGACCAGGCTTCCATGGATAATCGAACACCGGCAACACCGAACACAGAACCACCTGAATACCGTTCATGCGAGCAATTTCACTCATCGAGGCGATGTTGTCTTCAATCATCTCGAGTGTCGACGGGCCGGTGTTACCCGCAATGTCGTTGGTGCCGCCCAGAATGACTACCACGGCCGGTTTGAGCGCAACAACATCTTGCCGAAAGCGCACCAGCATTTGTGGCGTGGTCTGCCCACCGATGCCGCGCCCGATATACGGCTTGCCCGGAAAGAGCTGCGAAAACAGGGGCGCTCAAGCTTCGGTGATGGAATTTCCCATGAACACCACGCGTTTATCGTTGCTCGATGCGGTCGGTAATTCCGCATTCGCCTTTGCGAATTTCTGCAGGTTTCCCCAGTCGGTTGGTGATTGTGCGGCATGTGTCGAAGGCAAAAGCAGCATGCAGAGCGAGGCAAGTAAAGCGGAACACGATAGTTGCATTTCAGGCTACCAGATTTCGGGTAAACGCAGATAATGCACGGCACCGGGCCAATGCAATCGCCGCGCCCTTCAGCAGAACGGGAGGTGACCTAATGATCGGTAACAATCAAAATTCGCACCAGCTTGTACCGACGTCTACTGCACTGCAACCGTTGCCCGCTCCGAAATCATTTCACGTCTGGCTCAGCAACGAACTTACCCATGTTTCGCCAAGCCACTGTTCGTATTGCGCAGCGGTCCATCCACGCTCTACGACGAAGAGCCGGTAGAGGTCGGCGGAGCCAAGTACCCATAACAAATCAGTAGCCGTTGCCACAGTAAGCTCTGGCTTCAGCGCGGCGATTTTCGCCAACGACGCCACCATGACCCCGTCGTCGCCGTAGTGCGAAGCGCCGAGCTCGCGCCGTAGCGCCGCAATCGCGGGCTCAACCGCCGCCGCGCTCTGCACGATGGCGAATATGTCGGTGGTGCGTTCATGAATCCGACGAACGCTTGCCGCATAACGCCGCAAGCGCTGCTGCGCATTGGGCTCCAGCAGCATGTCTTTCCACCACCCGCGTTCGGCCAGCGGTTGGGAAAGTTCATCGCCACGTACCTCCCATTTTACCATCGCATTGAGTAGCGCCAGCTTCGTGCGAAAGGCTGTCGTAACCGTCGCAACAGAAACCCCGGCCTCTTTGGCAATGGCTGCAATAGTTGCGGCCGCATAGCCGCGTTTTGCGAATAGCCGCTTCGAGGCGCCGAGGATGTCCTCACGGGTGGATTGTGCGCCTTCGCTGCGAACGCGCGATCGGTAGACTCGCTTGGCCGGTGCGCCGGGCTTTCTGGTTGACTTTGATTTAGCCATAGACGATATATAATGAATAGATTCGCCATCTAGCAAAAACCTCGTCACCAAAGGGTCGCGCGGTGCCTAACCTTGAACATGTGGAATCGTCGGCGGCGACGCCAACAGAATGCATCGAGCGCATTCGGCACGCCATCAATGCCCATAACATTGACGCGCTCACACTTTGCTTTGCGCCCGATTATGAAAGCGAATTCCCTGCGCACCTCGAGCGAAGTTTTCGGGGAACTGAACAGATGCGCGCCAATTGGACGGCGCTATTCCATGGCGTTCCTGATATTCAGGCGACGCTCGTGCGATCGGCCGATGCCGACGACGTGGCGTGGTCGGAATGGGAGTGGACCGGTACGCAGCGTAATGGCGGTAAGTTCTGGCAGCGTGGCGTCACTCTGCAGCGTATTGTAAATGGCCGTGTCGTTTGGGCAAGACTCTATATCGAGCCGGTTCAGACGGCGCTCAGCGGAGCCGGAATTCCTCAAGCGTTGCTGAATCATGCATCGACCGCGGAACGACCTCCGCGCGCATCATGGTTGCGATCGCAGGTGGCACTAGCACGCTGGGTCGTTACCTGCTTCCGCGGCTGCTTGCCGATGGGCACGGTGTGCGCGTATTGACCCGCAACCCATCCAAAGTGGCAAAGCAACCTGGTGTTGAACTCGTTGCATGCGATGTGCTCGACTTTCCGGCGGTGCAACGAGCAGTTGCGGGGGCGGAAGTTGTGATCTCGGCAATGCACGGTCTGACCGGCAGCGGTCGATACAGTCCGCGCTCGGTCGACGGCCTGGGAAACCACCATTTGATCGAAGCTTCGCGTGCCGAGGGGGTCCGACACTTTGTCTTGCTTTCTGGTCGGGGCGTTACGCGTAACCATACTATGGAACTCTTCCGCATGAAATTTCTCGCTGAACAGGAACTACGCGCCAGCGGAATACCGTTCTCCATTATTCAACCGTCTGCATTCATGGAGACGTGGTTGAAAATACTCGGCGAACCCTTTGTGCTCACCGGCGCCACACGCGTTTTCGGTCGCGGTCGCAATCCCATCAACTTTGTTGCCGCCGACGATGTAGCGACATTCGTTGCGCTGGCGGTGCGCGATTCGTCGCTACGTTCTGAAACGATCGAAGTGATTGGACCTGAAAACTTCGGCATGCGCGACTTTGTAAAGACAATCACCGACGTGACGGGGAAGAGCGGTTCCGTTTCTGCCGTTCCGTTATCCGCCTTGCGCGTGCTCTCAGTATTGATGGGCGCCGTCAATGCAACACTCGCCAGGCAAATGCGGGCCGCAGTCGTGATGGATACAGAAAACATGGCGGCTGATGTTGCCGCAGATCGTCGTCGCTTTCCAGAAATGCCGTGTACGGCCCTGTCGGAAGTGATTCGGCGCGAATACGCCACGCTGGTGCAGTAGCCCCGAGGCGTACGGCTCAAGTCCCGGTAAGTGCGCGCACCGCAAGGGCCCAACCACGTTGCGTAATATCGTCCGCTTGTCGTCGAAATGCCAAAACCCTGCAGTTGTATTCATGCAATGAAACGAACCGATTCAGTGCCGCGGTGCCTGTGGAGAACGAAGTCAGGAAGCATCGATCGAATAACTTACCGTACATGGGTTGTGTTGTCGCAGGCCACCTAGATTGACGTCGCTCCCGCTCCCTCCGGCGACCGCGCGACTGTAGATGTGACGGAGCGCGGCGACGTCCTCAACCGCCAGCCCTAGCGATTTGAACAGAGTGATATCGTCGCGCGACTTTCGCCCCTCGACCGAGCCCGTGATCAGATCACCGAGTTCGCCGAGTATGTGACGGTCGTCGA
>JBBSTN010000259.1:0-5338 GCA_038235845.1 Gemmatimonadales bacterium
CGTCTGCCGATAGCACATTGAAGTAGTGCCATTCACCCCAGCTATCGGCGTTCACCATCTCACTCGGCGGAAGGTGAAAATGGTCGATGTCGTGATCGAGTTCTGCGCGTGTTGGCGAACGCCAGCGTCGATCTCCATCGTCGTCGCTCCACTCGCCCGCGATGATTCGTGGCAGCGAACCCAGCTCCCGGCTGGCCGACGGCAGCTCTCCCGTGGCGCGCACCGTATGAGACGCATCGCCAGTCGACGCGTAGAGCAATTTTCCCTCTATTTGAGGTGCAACGGTGCTCAGGACGTCAGAATTCCGCGGCGATGAAAGAATCTGCTGGTAGAGAAAGCGCGCGTTGGGAACAGAAAAAAACAGTCCGCCAAGGCCACCGGTTCGCAGAACTTCGACGTCAATCCCATCCGGCAGGACAGTTATCTCGCCACCCCCTACGAGGTTTTCCTTACCCGCCTGAGAAACCATTGCCTCGCCTACTGCCAGCAGCGTAATCATCACGCCAACACCGAGCCCGAAGCCGCAACAAAGCAGTAACGTGCGAGTCTTTCGAAACATTGCCCCGCGCCACGCAAGCAATAGCGAAACCCGCGCGGCATCACCGATCCATGCCGCAAAACTCATGTGAGTCCCGAAGTGGCTTTCGCGCCGCTACTGGAGATCTGCCCGTTGCGGAGTGCCACCACCTCACGCGCTGCACGTGCAACCAATGGGTCATGACTTACGAACACGAGCGTCGCTCCGTCCCGGTTAAGCCGTGAAAACAGCTCGAGCAGATCGAGACCAGTGGATTCATCCAGTTCGCCGGTTGGTTCGTCCGCAAGAATCAGTGACGGATTGTTCGCCAAAGCTCTTGCCACTGCCACTCGCTGTTGTTCACCGCCAGACAACTGAGCGGGGCGATGACTCGCGCGTCCGGCAAGTCCAACGTACTGGAGAAGTTCCATAGCTCTCGCTCTCCGTTCCTTCTTTCCAACGCCCGCTTCCGACATTGGCAACTCAATATTCTCGCTCGCGGTCAAAGTCTGCATGAGATAGAATCTCTGAAATACGAAGCCAATGTTGTTCAATCGAAATCGCGTCGACTCGGCCTCCGACATCTCGGATGTATCACGACCATTGATCAGCACCCTGCCAGCCGACGGCGAGTCCACGGCGCCAAGCAGATGCAGCAAAGTGCTCTTACCGCCTCCAGAGGGGCCGGTGATCGCCAGAAAAGCGCCTCGTTCGACTGATAGCGTCACGTTTCGAAGTGCCTCTACCTTCGAGCTACCAACCTGATACGTGCGTGATACGTTCTGACACTCGATGATCGCCGTCATCCGACCGCCTCTTCGCGCAGCGCGTGCACTACCGGCATCGAGGCCGCGTTCCATGCGGGGATGATGCCCGCGAGCACGCCTGCAACAAGCAGCAAAGCCATCGAACGCGCGGTTGCCGTTGCACTCCAGACGAAAAACTCGAACGACGGCGGCAGACCCGGAAAATCACCGAGTATCGTGTTCAACCAGCGAGCCGTTAACACTCCCAGAAGCATGCCAGTGACAGTTCCAACTGCAGCGAGTGAGACGCTCTCGAGCATCACCATTCCAAGCACGCTGGTGCGCTGCACGCCGATTGCCCTCATTACAGCGATCTCGCCGCGCCGTTCGTTCACCGACATCGCCAGTATGGTGCTCACAAGAAGAAACCCCATCGATAAACTGATTGCGCCGAGCACAAATGCGAGCTGCCGAAAATAGGAGAGTCGTTCCTCCACCTGTCGAATGGCAGTCTCGGTGGAAATAGCGGTCACCTTGGGGATTGCCTCCGCAATCTGAAGTCGCGCACTCTCGACGGAGGTCGAGTCATTGGTTGCCACCTGCGCCATTACCAGCGATACGCGATCGCGATAATTGTTTCCCAGCAACGCCCGCAGCTCGCCCAACGAGATGGCCATGACCGGCGTTTCGTCTGGCACATAGTGAAATCTTGCGACACCTCTTATCACGACTCGTCTTGAAGTTCGAACTTCGCGAAGCTGTGCGTCGATTCCAGCAGCAATCGTGATGGTATCGCCAATCGCATGACGACTTCGCTCGAGAAATCGACTGCTTACCACCGCTGAGATCACCTGTGATCCCAAGCTTCTTGTCGACAACCCCTGCGCGTGCACTCGCAGCGGTGCGCCGGGATCCAGATCCGCTCCACTCTCGACTGCGTAGTCACCCTGCACACGTGGTTCGATCCCGATTGCGAACGTGGAAGAGAGCGGATTATCGGGGAGCGTTATGGACGCTCCGAGTACCGGACTTACGGCCACAATATTGTTCATGGATCTGAGAGTCGCCACTATCCTGTCAGCCCCTTCGATTGTCGCCTCGCTGTCAAATGGAAGGGTGCCTTTCGGCGCAACGCGAAGTTGATAGCCGCGAACGAGAAGCAGCGATCGGAACGAATCTGTCATTCCCGTCGCCAGCATTACCATGTCGAGCAGCAGCGCTGCCGCAACGGCAATCCCCGCTATGGCGAGAAGGGTGCGGGCGGGGTGATGCCTGAGGGTAGCAAACGAGAGGGATGCCCGCATTCTGCTATCGTCCGAGTAATTGCAGAGGTGGTTGACGCACCAGACGCCACGCCGCAATTGCGCCGGCCAGTGTGCCCAGGCAAAGTGAGAGTCCGGCGGCAAATGCCACTATTCCCGGCGTAATCAACGCGAACGCCAGCGGCGTTCGATACACCGCCTGATAGTGCCAGTTGACGAGCGCGGAAGCAGTCCAGCCAATACCAACTCCGATCAAACTACCGAGCAGTGAAACAAGCGCTGCCTCGAAGACAATTCCCCGTATGATTGTCGTCGACGAGATGCCCATCAGACGCAGGGCCGCAATCTGTCGGCGTCGTTCCTCAACAGTCAACAGAAGCAGGCAAAGCAAAAACACCGCACTCGCAACCACGGTTATGACACCAATGGCACGATGAAATCGTTCTACCACAAGGAATGTGCGTGAACTTTGTACTGCGATATCAGAAGAACGATACGCCCGAAAGCCGAACGCCACATGATTGACGCGAGCTATGGCCGAATCGACCAGAGCCGCCGATCCGATTCCAGCTTGTCTGTTAGCGCTGTTTACACGAAGCGCGAACCTGTCGACCCTGTCGACGCTACCGGTGAGTTGTTGCAGGTGATCGAGATGTAAACGAACCCGGTATGCGGTGCGCGAAATCTCTGCCGGGTCTGCACGCGGCTCGAATATGGCGGCCACCACAACCGTTTCCGGCAATCCATCTGGCGTCGATGACAAGCGGAACGTCGAACCAATGCCGAGCGCGAGGTCGGCGGCCATTCGAGCATCGACGGCTACGCCGCGGACATCCGGCGGCCGGCGGCCGAACGACATGGCAAGAGACGAATCTGCCGGCGGCTGTGCTCCAACCGTACGTCCCGCGCAAAGCAGCAATGCAATGAGGCGTACGCAGAGATGCGGTCTTACAATCATCAGAAACAAATGCTACGTGTTCAGGGTGGCGCCTGCTTTTCCAGTGAAGGATCGTGAGCAGGAGCGATCGGTTCTACGAGAATCTGACTCGCGAGACGCTGTCCGACTACGAACTCCTGGCGCCCGATGCGTAACGTGATTGGCCCATCAAAAGGTGCCCGTCCCAACAACTCCATCTCCACTCCCGGCTCGAGTGAGATCTCCGAAAGGTATCGAAGCAACGCGCTGTCGCGATCGCTTACTCGTACCATCCTGGCATGATCGCCGACTTCGAGATCCGCGATGCTGCCAAGCGGTCGTTCATCCACGACACCTTCCGCCGTCGGTATTGGTGCTCCGTGCGGATCTTCGGTTGGATTTCCCAGCGCGCTCGCCATGCGATCGATCAAGTCGTCCGATGCCGCATGCTCGAGACGTTCCGCTTCGTCGTGAACGAGGTCCCAGGGATAACCAAGCACGTTGGTGAGGTAACTCTCGAGTATTCGGTGGCGTCTTATGGTGCGAAGCGCGGCGCGCCTGCCGGATTCCGTGAGCTGCACTCCACGATATGGAACGTGGTCGAGATAACCCTGAGTGGCGAGACGACGAATCATACCGGTGGCCGACGCCGGAGCGACATCCAAAGCGTCCGCCACTTCGCTGGTTACCGCCGTTCCTGCGCGTGTTTCCAACTCATAGATGGCCTTGAGATAATCTTCGACGGGTGCGGTGAGCGTTCGCTCGCCCTCACCACGCTCGGAAGACCTGGCGCCATCGGGCGCACCCTCGTCTGCTGACCTGCCTGCCTTCACTTCATTCACGCGCTGGAGTGTGGAGCCCGAACCATGAGCACAGGTATCATGGTCTGATGTCGAACTGCATTTGCGGTAGTACCGAAGATGACATCCTGAATACCACGATGGCCATGCACGGCCATCGCGATCAGGTCACAGCCTTCACGCTCTGCGGCCGAGGTGATTTCGTTTGCGGGATCTCCACCCGCGAGGAGAGCTTCGACCTTGAAACCCTCGTCGCTGAGCGCAGCGGTGCATTGCTCAAGATACGAGCGATCGTTTCGGATCTCGTCAGAGGCTCTGAGGGAGAGTGCTTTGACGTTGCGCGCGGCAAACCCGTCGGCCACATGCACAAGAACGATCGACGAATTGCAAAGCTTCGCCAGTCGTCTGACGTGGTCGAGAATAATGACGTCGTACGACGAGTTTTCCAGTGGAACGAGAATCCGTTTATACATTATCCCAGCCACTCCATTATGGCCTGGAAAACCAGCCACAAGTTGAGAGCCGCAATGACGAAAGCGACGGCGTATGCAGCAAATCTCAGGGAATTGGAGTTCACGAACTCACCCATTTTCTGCTTGTCCGAAGTAAAGCGAACCAGCGGAAACACCGCAAACGAAAGTTGCAGCGAAAGAATTACCTGACTGAGAACGAGAAGTCGCGCGGTACCACTCACACCATAATAGATCGCCACCAAAGCTGCCGGAACAATAGCTATTGCGCGGGTGATCAGTCGCCGAAGCCAGGGGCGAAGACGGATGTTGAGAAATCCCTCCATCACTATCTGCCCCGCGAGCGTACCGGTAAGGGTGGAATTCTGACCGGATGCCAGCAACGCCAGCGCGAACACGGTGCTGGCACCCGCCGCGCCCAGTAAAGGAGTAAGCAGCTGATGCGCATCCTGGATTTCAGCTACCTGTGTATTACCTGTGGTATGAAACGTCGCCGCGGCAACAATCAGGATCGCGGCATTAATGAACAGAGCAAATGTCAGTGCAATCGTGGAATCGATGAACGCAAACATGACTGCTTCCTTTTTACCTTTTCGATCCTCTGCATATTTCCTCGTTTGTACGATC
>JBBSTN010000260.1:0-5336 GCA_038235845.1 Gemmatimonadales bacterium
ACTGCACCTTCCATCGCAGTAATCTTTGTTCCGAACTCCGTACGCAGTGACGTGAGGTCATTGCGCAAAGCGTTGAGATCAGTGCGCAGGCTTGTGACGTCGCCGCGCAAACTGTTGTCCCCCGAAATTCTTTCGTTGCGCTCGCTATCAAGCTGGCCCGTCATGACAACGCGCTGGTCTTCCAGACCCTTGCGCACAAAGCCTTTCGTGGCACACGCACCAAGCGTGGTTGCCGCTAACACCGTAACTGCTACTAACTTTACCTGTCGCATGCTGCACCTCTTTTTTGATGGTCACTTCTTCGTGACGTCAACGCTGCAAAGATACCAAAAGCGGTATCACCCGGATATCGACTACCTGCGGACTGCAACTACCTGCCTCATCACGCAGTACTCTTCAACGCGCTCTTCGATCCGCAACTGTGTCGCTAAAGTGTTGCAGATGATAGTGCGAACAATTGCACGAACCGAACCACTTTTTGAAGGTTGTATGAATCGGCCTGAATGCAAAGTGACTGACGTCACTGCGATAGCCGGGAATTGCTCAGGAAGTGATTGCGGTCACTCGAATCGCGGAAAACTTTAATCCACCCAACCAATCAGGCATTTCGCGCGTTCCACCAAAATCAGCTAGTGGGACGTTTGGCGAGCCACTCCCCGCCATCAATAACAAAGATTGAGCCGGTAATCCAGTCGCCGGCGGGCGATGCCAGGAAGACGACCATATTGCCAATGTCGGCAGGCGTTCCCCATCTGCCAAGAGGAATCGACTTCTGCGCGTAAGCGTCCATACGCTCATCAGCGGAGGCGAACACATCTGTGCTTTTGCTATCGGGCAGCGATGTGAATGCCTTTCTTACTCCGTCAGTAGGTATCGGGCCGGGCGCGATTGCATTAATCCGAATTCTTTCGGGCGCCCATTCAACTGCAAGTGTGCGCGTGAGCGCGTCGACTCCCGCCTTCGCCGCAGTGGCGTGCGCCATGAGTGGCCATCCACGATAGTGAAGCGTCATGGAGATACTCACAATTCGACCACCGCCCTGTTTCACCATTATTGGGTAGGCTGCCTGCGAACAGTAGAACGTACCGAACAGATCAATTTCGACAACGCTTCTCCACGCATTAGGCGACAATGTCGCCGATGGAGCGTAAAAATTTCCTGCGGCATTATTCACGAGGAGATCGAGCCGCCCGAAGCTTTTTGCTACATCATCGAACACGACTTTTACCTGCTCCGGATCGCGCACGTCCAGAACCATAGCGGAAGCACTTCCGCCACCGCCTGAAATACGCGCACACGCCGCCTCGAGAGGCTGGAGCTTTCTGCTGGCGAGCACGACGTGTGCACCCAGTTGCGCGAGCAACTCTGCAATGCCATAACCGATTCCAGTCCCACCGCCAGTTATCAATGCTACCTGGCCGGTCAGCAGATCAGGTCGAAATATCAGAGATGGATTCATCAGAAAATTCTTCCAGGAGTGACTTTTGGGCGCACTTTGTGTCCAGCCTGTCTTCCGGCTCGTCGATGAGCATCAGTTCTACCTGTTCTGCGAAACAAAAACGTCGGCGATGATGTGGTGTCAGACCCAAATCGACGAGAGCCTTGCGATGAAACGCTGTCCCATACCCTGCGTTTCTATCCCAGCCATATCCCTCATAGCGCAGCGACAACGAACGCATGAGGCGGTCGCGAGTAACCTTGGCGACGATCGAAGCGCACGCGATTGCGTAACACTTCGCGTCACCCTTGACGACTGCAGTATGGGGCACGCCAAGCGTGCGAAGGGGATTGCCATCGACCACTACGTGATGAGCGGCGGCGCCGAGCCGCCCTTCTATCCTCACTAGCGCACGACGCATGGCCAACACTGTGGCATGATAGACATTTATGCGATCGATTTCGCGCGCCGATGCGGCGCCGAGTGAAACGACGAGTGCGTGCTCGAGAATTCGCACCGCCAGTCGCTCGCGCGCGGCACGGGTGAGCTGTTTCGAGTCGTCGACACCTGCTATCGCGCGCTTGTCGTGCGGCATGACTACCGCGCATGCGACGACGGGGCCCGCAAGGGGGCCCCGTCCAACTTCGTCGACACCCGCCAGCAATGGACCATGCTGCTCACGCAGCGTCCGCTCAATCGGGCTCCATCTAGCCATTTATGATCAACCGCGATCAGCTGCGATTCGCTGCGATCAGCCACGATCCGCTATGCTGGAGCATCACAACACATCACGCAGAGGTGGCCGGACCCTTTGGCGCACGAGTCACTTTGCGTTCCTTGATGCGGCTGGCCTTTCCTGTGACGTCGCGGAGATAGTAGAGCTTGGCGCGACGAACCACACCGCGACGAACAACGACAATTGCCGATATCATCGGGCTGTGCAACGGAAAGATGCGCTCCACTCCAACGCCGTTGGAGACCTTGCGGACAGTGAAGGTCTCGCTGACTCCGCCGCCCTTCTTGGCGATGCAGACTCCCTCGAACGCCTGAATACGCTCTTTTTCACCCTCTTTGACTCGGACATTCACGCGCACCGTATCACCAGGCCGAAACGGCGGAACGTTGTCGCGCATCCACTCTTTCTGTGTTTCAATAAACGGGTGCATTTTCTCGAACTCCGGGGTCGTTTGCACGACCCACTTGGGCTTCAGCCCGAATTGATCGTGTTTAGTTTAACTCCATTGGCGAACCGCGGGGCGTTCCCGTATGGCACTCCTAATGGCGCGAGAGGCCGCGACGCGGGCGGAATCGAAGTATTCAGCCCGTTATCGACGTGGCATCGCCTCTGCCCGGCCCGGAGACCCCGGTTCGGCGCCGCGTTTCACACCTTGTGAAGACTCGGCCGCAGGAAGTTTTGTCAGCCTTGAAAGATAGGGCAACAAGCCGGTTCTCCGCCAGTGCCGACTTCGCGGTCCTTCCGGGGCGCCCGCCAAAGTCGCACCGCCTACAGCTATCTCCGCACGGAATAAATTCGCACCTGCAGTATCTGCTCATCTCGATCCAGATATCGTCCCAGAACATAGTCGCGGCCCGCTTCGTATATTTCGTATATCTCGAACGCCGCAGGTACCACGACCTCGGCTAGTAGTTTGCCGCTCTTCTCAAACACCGTCCCCTTAACGGTGGACGCTCCTGCTTTCGGATAGTCCTGCACCCAAAGATGGTCCTCGCTGTCGACAATCATTCGATTGTAAGGCGGCAGCTCGCTCGGGAGCGGCATCCCATCAAACGCCTGCATGAGACGTTTACGACGGTCTGGCACATCCGACGCGCCCGGCTGCCTTGTTTCCATTTCTGGTGGATGCCATGCGCTCCGATCGCCTCCCCGATCGCCGTCCATGATTGTGCCGTCTGGAAAACGCGTCGCACCCACTACAACCGCGAATGCCCCAGCATCGGTATTTCCGCCCGACTCAAGCGTAACAACCGGCTTCGGACTCAATGTTCACTTGACGGGCTGTGCGAAAAGGACTGCCGCAAAGGACAGTACGGAAACCAGTTGCACGATCGCTCCCGTCGATGAAGAAAATTGACGTGCTGTTTCGCGATATTAGCATTAAACCATGCTTCTTGCAATCTTGCTTGTCATCGCAGTTGCTGTCGTTTCAGGCTTCTGGTATTCCTACTATCAGAGCCTCAAAAAACTTCGAGCGCACGATCAGGAGTCGTTGCTGATACTCGACGCGGAGATAAAACGGATGAAATCCGTGGGTGCTTCAGAGTCATCCATTGCCGAAGCAGAACTGAAACGCGACGAATTTCGAACCAGACATCGCTTGAAATAGGATCGGGTCGACCGCGTATGCAACTCCAGAGCCTATTGCGGAGATCCAAAGTCGAAGTCGATTATTGCTTTCACCGCTTCGCGCTTCGCCACCGCTGCCAACGCTTCGCCCGCAGCGTGTAGCGGATATCGCGATACGGGAATATCAGCAAAGGGCATCCGGTCCCCATGATGCGCGAGAAGTTGCAGAGCCCGGTGGAAGTGTGAGTAATCCGAACCCCAGCATCCCCGGATTTCCGCGTGTTTGCGATTGATCTGAACGTGTGGGTTGATGTCCACGTTTCCCGCGTTTGTGTATTGTCCAACAACAGTGACCACTCCGCCGTCGCGCACCAGGTCAAGAGCCTGCGACACAGCCTCGGGAACACCGGCCGCCTCGATGACGACATCAACACCTCGTCCACCGTTGAGTGATCGCACATTCGCCGCGCGTTCCTCTGGCGGAATATCGAGCGGGATGACGTGAGTCGCCCCCATACGCAGTGCGGCCTCTAGTCGGGCGAGAGGAGCGCCAATTGCCACGATAGGATACGCTCCCGCTAACGCCGAAAGCGCGATGGCCCCCAAACCAACCGGACCGACTCCCAGTATGGCAACCGACGATCCAAGACGCACGTCCGCTCGTTCGATGGCGTGAACCGACGTCACGAGTCCACAACCACCAGCAATGAACTGTGCTGAGTCGACTGAGGGCGGCATGCGCAATATCTTCACGCCCGGTTTCATCCAGATCTGCTCTGCCCAACCGCCAAGCGGGCCGTCCTCAAGTCCGTACGTTATTCCGTACACCCGACGGTGCGCGCAACGAGTTGTCTGCTTAGTCACCAGACACTCGTAGCAATTTCCGCATGTTTCATGTACATCCAGAAATGTTACGAGATCTCCCTCGCGAAACGGAGCTCCTTCAATGTCGTGAATTACACCGTGAATTCTTTCGAGATGGCCGACCGAAACGTGACCCGGAATGATGGGATACGGCACTCCGCTCAATCTTCCATGGTGTAAGTGGACATCCGTGCCACACACCTCGGAATACTTTGTGCGGAGCATGGCACTACCGGCGACGAGCGTTGGCACTTGCACTTCTTCAATGGTGATTGGAGCATGCGGCTCACGCATCACGGCGGCACGAAAAGTTGGGCTCATGCATTAATGATATCGCAATTGGATCGCGCTTCGCCTTCGACCCTTACCCCAATCTTATGAATGACGCCACGTCTACAAACGCCACCGACGTTCCCACGCGAGCGCTTGGGCGCCATGGGCTCGAAGTGTCCGCAATTGGCCTGGGATGCATGGGCCTGTCCGCCTTTTACGGCGATGCTGCGAAGCGCACAGTAGCTAACGGCATTCGCGTCATTCATCACGCCCTGGACGCTGGCGTGACATTTTTCGATACCGCCGACATGTACGGCCCTCACACAAACGAGGAGCTCGTTGGCAAGGCACTTTCGGACAGACGTGATCGCGCAATCATTGCGACGAAATTCGGAATCGTCAGAGATCCAGCCGATCCCGAAAAGAGAGGCGTGGACGGGCGACCGGAGTACGTAA
>JBBSTN010000261.1:0-5330 GCA_038235845.1 Gemmatimonadales bacterium
CATTTCATCCACTGGTAGTCCCGCACCGCTGGCGCTCGTTCTGACAGCCGACGCTGGCAGCAAAACCCCTCGCCGATCTCGGCTAACACCCGCCAACAACTGATGGCGTGCGATGGCAGTCCGACATTCTGGCGAGGAAGAGCTTCCCCCGTGTTGAGCTGTCAGCGTCGGCTTAAGCTACGAGCGCCAGCAGCGCGGATAGCTGGAAGCGAACGTGGCCGATGAAGAGCGTAGCTACGGCAGCGCATCACTCAAACCCCCGGAATGAGCCCCGCATATTTGGGATTCGGACGCAGCTCGTTGTCGATCAGAATTTCGCGATCCCAAGGCAGTACTATCGCGCTCGACGTGGCAAGGGCGTGAAAGTCGGGCTCGAATGAACCCGTGCGAAAGCTGACGGCCGAGCGAATGTCTGTGGCGCCCGCATGCACGAGAGCGCCGATGGCGAGACGCATAGTGTCTCCCGAATCGCAGGTCTCGTCGACAATGAGTGCACGCTTTCCCCTTACCTCAGTCGGCGCTGCCCCGAAAATAGCCGGAGTTTCTCTCACCTGCTGGCTGCGATGCCGTCGAGAAACAAGGATGGAATGGAACGGTAGGTCGAGAATGGCCGCGACCGAAGCTCCCGGAACCACACCCGCTGTGGCGATTCCCACCACTATCTCCGGCCGATATCCACGCGCCACCTTTAGCGCGAGCGCACGTGATAGCTCGCCGAAAAGCGGCCAGTCTACATGCAGGACATCTTTCGATGCGTCGGGGGCGTACGGGAGGCTGTTCATTTATTGAGGTTAACTTACGATAGAGTGTCAGCCCGCGCGATGGACCTGGCCAGCAGTGATCGTCGCGCCTTGTTGGCTCCGTGCCGGGTGGATACCTTAGGCACAACCCGCATGCATTCGGTCTTTCATGCTTGTTAAATCTTGCGGCACGGCGATTGTAAGTCGTCGCTCCCAATAATACTTATTTTTTCAGGGTTGCGAGCGCATGACATGGTGGCGCCGCCTGGTTGGCGGTTCGTCTGGACGACCTTCTCGTCCAACAGATTTTCTTTCCGAAGCCCTCGACCTCGAGGCGAGCGGCGACGTGACGAACGCACTCACGTCGTATCGACTTGCGATTCGCCAGAATCCGAACGACCTGGATGCGCTTCAGAATATCGCGATCCTCTTTTCGAGAACGAGACAGCCGGAAGAGGCCATGCGTGCATATCGTCGCGTGCTCGAAGTCGATCCGAACAATGCCGCGGGTCATTACGGGTTGGCGTTTCTTCTTCTCAAGCGCAATGACACGCTTCATGCAGGAAAACATCTAGAGGCATTTCTTCGTAACAGCACTGAAGGTGACGAGAATACGATGCGTTTTCGCGCGCACGCGGAGAAAACGCTCCGGAAGTTGCGTGGGGATGTGACCGAACCGGGGGACGAGCGCATTCAACCCACGAACGACGGAACAGACAGCATGAACGATGACCGCATTGACGAGGGCGACAGTTCAACCTCCCGTCCTTCAGGACACTGAAGGTGGGGCGGGTACTTTCGATCGTCAGCCAGAAGGGCGGTGTTGGAAAGACGACAACGGCGGTAAATCTCGCTGCGGCATTCGCGCGACGAGGCCTCAAGACGCTACTCATCGATACCGATCCGCAGGGAGCAGTTCGCTATGGTGTTGGCCTGCGCAGGGGTCACCCCACCGTCGGTTTCGATGACTATTTGCGGGGGGAGCGTACTCTTCGCGAGGTCATTCTTCCCACCGCCCTTCCATGGATGCGGGTGATTCTGGCCGGCTCCGTGAGCGAAGAAGCGGATCATTCGGGCTTTCAGAAGCGCGTCGGAGAGAGCGCAGTTCTGGCTGAACTTCTCCAGACCGCGCGCGAACGGTGTCATGTCGTGGTTGTGGACACGCCTCCCGGACTCGGCTCCATTACCCGACGGGTGCTCGCGGCAAGTCAGCATTGCATTGTGCCGCTGCAATGCGAACCGCTTGCGCTTCAGACAACGCCCCAGATACTCCGAGCTATTCAGGACATCATTGTCGAGAACGACGAGTTGACGCTGGAAGGAATGCTGCTCACCATGTACGAAGCGGGCAACCCGGCCACCGAGCGTGTGATGCACTACGTGCGTGGCCACCTGCCGCATCACCTGATTTTCGATATAAAGGTTCCTCGCACATCGGCAACCGCAGACGCGTTCGCCGTCGGACAGCCGGTTGTTTTGCGCAATCCGGGCGATCCCGCTAGTCAGGCGTACGTGAATCTCGCGATGAAACTTGCTGAGAGATTTGCGTGAGCGCTCGCTTGCTGCGGAAACCGGCACTCGCGTTCGTGTTCGTGTTCGCAGCGACGGCGTCGCTGCTTGCCAGCGCATGTGCAGAAACCGGAACTGGCCCCGAAGAAGCAGCGGCCATCGAACTAGCGCCATTTCCATCGCCTTCAATTGTCATTGGCGATACGCTGCGCGACGCTGCGGGCAACGTTGCGCTAATTCAGGCCATTGTACGGAATGTGAAAGGTGATATCATAGCCGATGCACCAGTACGTTTTCTGTACGCTGACTATCCGCGCGATTCAGCGCTCATAGTCGACTCCAGCGGGCTTGTGCGAGCAGTTCGCGTTGCCACCGGTGACGCCCGCATTGCAGCCCAGATAGGAGGAAGCTTGCAGGTGCTGCGGAAAATCGTGATCACCACGCGACCTGATTCCATCGACAGTTCGTCAAACCCCACACTTTTTACCACCACGCTGGGTGACACCGGTCGCGTCACGGTCAATCAGAACACGTCTGCCGAGCTCACAGTAACGGTCAGGCACAAGCAGGATTCAACTGTCACACCGGTAAACGCATGGCTAGTTCGATTCTCCATTGTTCGACCAGCGAGTAGTAGCGCGAACGACAGCACCGGCGCTGTATTTCTGGTGGATGACGCGGGCAGACCTTCAACGCTGGATACCACCAATTCCGGCGGCACGGCCAGCCGTCGCGTGCGTATCCGTGCAGCGCAGTTTCCCTCCGGCACAACACCCGATTCAGTTATCGTACAAGCAAGCGCATCATATCGCGGGGTCCCGCTCAAAGGGTCGCCTGTGCAGATAGTCCTCCCCGTGCAGCGCGGAAACTGATAGACGCCTGTCGAGCCTGTAACGCGCTTTTTCGGATTCACTCCCGGAGACAACGATGAGCGGTTTGGACCAACCAAATCCAGCCCTGAATGTTACGATGGCAGGCTTTCCCTCCCCAGCCCGTTACACCAGTGGCGGTCCCCGACCTGCGCCGTCCACGATAAACAGATTGTTCTTCGAAGCGGTGGAGAAGTACGACAGTGATGATGCCCTGCTCTTCAAGCAGAGTGGAAGATGGGAGCCAATTGCGCACAGTGTGCTTCTCACGCGAGTACGACGCACGTGGCTCGGGCTCTCCAAACTGGGCGTTGTTGCGGGAGAACGCGTAGCGATTCTTTCGGAGAACCGTCCGGAGTGGACGATTGTCGATTACGCCTGCATCTGCAGTGGAATTACCGACGTGCCCATTTATGCTACGCTGCCCGCCGCGCAACTGCCCTATGTGATGAATGATTCCGGTGCAAAAATTGTGTTCGTCAGCACTCGCGAACAGGCACAGAAGATTGCCTCGGTGAGGGGAGAAATGCCCGGACTGACTCACGTTATAGGTTTCGATGCCGGGCAGGCGGATGGTTGCGACATGACACTGGGCGAACTGGAAGCGACGGGCGCAGAGATGGATTCTGATGCTGTTGCTGCCCGGTTTCGCAGCGATGCTTTGGCGGTTCCACCCGATGCATTGCTCACGCTGATATACACGTCCGGAACGACAGGCGCACCCAAGGGCGTGATGCTCACGCAGGACAACGTGGCATCCAACTGTGCTGCGTCTGAGGAGTTGATTCCTCTTGGAGATGACGATACTGCGCTGAGTTTTCTACCACTCAGTCACATCTTCGAGCGCATGGGTGCCTACTACCTCTTCAGCAGAGGGGTCACTATTGCATTTGCCGAATCGATCGACGCTGTGGCGGCAAACATGGTGGAGGTGCGCCCAAGCATAATGCTGTCGGTGCCGAGATTATACGAGAAGATATTTGCCCGTGTTCTGGACAGCGCGATATCGTCTGGAGGTCTCAAGAAATCCATCTTTTTCTGGGCCCGTGCGGTGGGTGAGCGCTGGGCGGACGAACGATTGGCAGGGCGCCAACCTGGTCTCGCGTTAGCGACGCGATACAAGCTCGCGAGCAAACTGGTGTTCTCCAAACTCAGGGAGCGCACGGGGGGAAACATTCGTGTCTTTGTGAGCGGCGGCGCGCCACTCTCTCCCGAAATCGCGAAGTTCTTTTATGCTGCGGGGCTGACGATTCTCGAAGGCTACGGGCTGACAGAAACATCTCCCGTCATCTCGGCAAACACTATCAAGAACTACAAGCTGGGAACGGTTGGACGCCCGATACGCGGCGTGGAAATCATGATCGCCAACGACGGAGAGATTCTTACCCGGGGGCCGCACGTCATGCGCGGCTACTACAACAACCCGGAAGCGACCGCCGAAGCCATCGATTCTGCAGATTGGCTTCATACCGGCGACGTAGGCGAACTTGTAGATGGCTACCTTCGTATCACGGATCGAAAGAAAGACATCATCGTCACTGCGGGCGGAAAGAATATTGCACCGCAACCAATCGAGATACTTGTTAAAAAGAGCAAGTACGTGTCCCAGGCGGTGATGATTGGCGACCGACGAAAGTTTCCCGCCATTCTTGTGGTACCGGAGTGGGATCAACTCGAGAAGTGGGCGTCTCGCCAGAAGATATCGTGGTCGAATCGCGCCGAACTACTCGCAATGACGAAGATTGCTGCAAAGATGGAAAAGGAGGTGTTGTCACCGCTTTCCAATCTGGCACATTTTGAATTGCCCAAAAAGGTTGCGCTAATCGAGCACGATTTCAGCATTGAACGGGGAGAGCTCACGCCAAAACTCAGTGTGAAGCGGCGAGTTATTGAAGCAAGCTACAAGAATCTCATTGACTCCCTGTACGCCGAGCACGGCTAGGTTGTGTGTCCCGGTACGGACGGTCGCCGCGCCGCGTCGCGAACCGGTCCTTGGTCAACCTCTTCGGAGCTGCGTGAGAGTGTCGGCAGAGACTGGAGAAGATCTGGTATTGCGCTCAGATACCCACTGCTTTTCGTCTCGCGCAAGTTCTGTTACACCATCGGGAACAGGGAAGCCTGCGGGTGCCACGAGTCGCCCGCCTGACCGCAACAATCTCACGTAATCAGCTGGGTTGGCCGATTGGACGAGAACCCCTGCAAGACTGGAATC
>JBBSTN010000262.1:0-5313 GCA_038235845.1 Gemmatimonadales bacterium
CAGGCTCCGTCAAGCTCACTGGCCGCACGTTGGTTCGGGCAGATACATAGGCAAAGTTTTCACGATGCTGCGCGAATGGTCGAAAGACTACTGGCGGGCGGGGATCTTCCTGACCACCGCCGTAAACATCAGCCACGACGCCAACAATTGTCATCCACTGCTCTTTGCTATCGGCGGTACCAAGTTTGATCCGGGCGCCTATGACATTGTTTGAGTTGAGAAATTGTGTTGCGAAGCGTTCGTTCACTACTGCCACCTGTAACGCGTCGAGCCTGTCTCTGTTTTCGAACCATCGGCCGGTTCGCAGGGGAATCGAAAGTGTCTCGAGAAAGCCGGTCGACGCTGACAACGATCTTGTGGTGGGATAGTCGCTCTCCGACTTGTATACGATGCCTTCCACTGCGAACTGAGTTTGATTGAGACCCTGTCGCGCGCCCGGCAAACCGGACGAGATCGCACTCGATTGAACACCCGCGATCGCACGTACGCTTTCGTCCAGCGCAGCAAAGAACTGCCGTTGCGCTGTGGTATCAGTGTACTCCGCGGGGAAGCCTACACGCCCCGTGAACACCGACTTCGCCTCGAAGCCCATATTGCCTGAACCTGCGTTTACCACGCTCTTGATCATCAAGCCTGCGGCAACCAGTAGCCACAGGACAGAGCAAGCTCGAACACCACGAGCGCTTTGCTGATTTTCCCCACACGCAGACTCGACGAGCCTCGTGATTCATCCTTGAGCGTTGCAGCGATATCAATTCGCGACGCTTGAAAAGCGGGGATGACACCCGAAAAAATGGTCGCGAGAAGCGCTACGCCTGCAGCGAATGCAATCACTGGAGGGTAAAGCGAAATGGAAATGAAAAATGGTGGTGGCGTGTCCACGATCGCGCGATTGAAAACGCCGATGCCGACGTAAGCCAGTGCCAGGCCCAATCCTGCACCAACAGCCGCGAGTACGAGCGCTTCGGCAAGGAACAGGCGGATTATCGTGTAGCGAGGAGCTCCAAGTGCGGAACGTATTCCAACCTCTTTCGACCGGTTGGCAGCTCTGTCGAGCAACAGATTTGCCACATTTGTGCATGCAATCAAGAGGACAAATAACACTGCGCCAAGCATGGTACTGAGCACCTGTCTGGGCTCGGGGCCGAGGCTCCAGTCGACGAAATCGGTGGCGGCCATGGTAAAACCTTCGCTCGCCTTTGGATAGTCCGAGGCCAGTCGCTTGCCGATGGTACTTAGCTCCGCGCTTGCCTGCGAGAGCGAAACTCCGGCTTTTCGAATGCCGACGACCGTTGGATATAACCCCTCCCCCCTTGGAGTTGCCATCGGATCATTTTGCAATGGCACCCAGAGGTCATCATTGGCGGGGAATGCGAAGCCCGGTGGCATGACTCCGATAGTCTCGAACGGGGTACCGTTGATCCGGATGTTGGTACCGATTGCGCTGGGGTCGGATCCGAATTTGTCTCGATACAGCTTGTGGCTCAGAACGGTAACCTTTGGGCCGCCTGGTACATCTTCACCGCTCCGGAACGCCCGGCCGACCAGCGGCTGTACTCCAGTCATTCCGACAGGTTCGACGTCACCCACGAGCCGCTGTATCGCTCCGCCCTTTCCTTGCCACTCACATTCATGGTGCCGCCGGTGAACGCTGCAAGCTGCGCGTACGACCGTTGTTGCAGTGATACGTCGTGGTAGTCCTGCAGAGAGATTGACTGCCGACCGCCACCCAGCGCGGGATTAGTGCGGTAGACGACGTCTATTCTGTCGCCATCCGGATACGGCAACCCACGCATAATCGCACCATACGTTATGCTGAACATCATCGTGGTCAAACCGATGCCAAGCGTGAGTGCACCTACGCAGACTATGGCAAGCGCAGGCGTTTTAACGAGCGAACGTGCGCCGACGCTGAGATCGCGGAGAAATGACATACTCGAAGCTGATTGGGGAAAAGGCAGCGGGTAATATCGGGTAATGGCAATGCCATTGTATTATTCTCTTGTGCTGCTTTCGACTACGGAACGGGCCGCGCCATCGTTTCAAGGCTCACGAAACGATTTTCACAGCCGAAGGGACAGCAGACGATTTCTCCCATGGTACCATACATCGCATGCCCGAACCCGCAATCGACATCCAGAACGTCCAGAAGAGTTATTCGAATCACGTGGCCGTTGAAACCCTGTCACTGACTGTCCCGAAGGGCTCAGTATATGGACTTCTGGGGCCAAATGGTGCGGGAAAAACCACCACTATTCGAATGATTCTCAACATCATCGCGCCCGATGCAGGCTCGATCAAAGTGTTGGGCAAGCCCTACGACGACTCGAGTCTTGTGAACCGAATAGGATATCTGCCGGAAGAGCGTGGCCTGTATCGAAAGATGCAGGTTCGTCGAGTCCTGCGATTCCTTGGCGAATTGAAAGGCCTTCGCGGAAAGGAAGCGGACCGAAGAATCGACAGTTGGCTCGAGCGACTTTCGCTGCGCGGACAGCCGGGTGGAGAAGACTGGGGGAACGCCAAAGTTGACGAGCTATCGCGCGGCATGCAGCAAAAAGTGCAATTCATCGGTTCATTGCTGCACGACCCCGAACTGGTGATTCTCGACGAACCCTTCAGCGGCCTCGACCCAATCAATGCGCAGGCATTGAAGGATACAGTGGTCGATCTCAAGAAGCAGAACCGCTCGGTTATTTTCAGCACGCATATCATGGATAACGCGGAACGCATGTGCGATTCGGTGTGCATTATCGCGCGTGGTCGGAAGGTTCTGGACGGAGCAGTGGACGAAGTACGCGATAACAGGACCACACGCACGGTTGCACTTGGTCTCGTATCGGCACGGTCGACAGCGGTGGACACGGTGCTGGCAAACCGCTCGCTTGTGGCCAGTGTCGACGACAACAATAGAACCATGGAAATTGAACTTGCACCGGACGCCCGTCCGCAGGATTTACTCGCAGCGCTGGTGTCTGCGGGCGCCGATATCGAGAGATTCGAAGTTGTGCGACCTTCACTTCACCGCATTTTCCTGGAACGAGTCGGTGCAACCGGTATCGAAGAGGGGATGAGCGGACATGGATAAGCTTTTTGCTGTTATTCGTCGCGAGTATCTCGAGCGTGTGAGGAGCAAGTGGTTTGTGATCGCCACGATATTCGGTCCGGTTCTGTTCGGATTGCTCATGTTCCTGCCGGCTCTACTCGCATCCCGAAGCAAGGGAGACGACAGTGTGGCGAAGATCATCATCGTTGACGCAACGGGTACAAACCTTGGCGATCGAATCGCGGGCCGCTTGTCGGGAGGGATTTCAGGAGGTTCCGGCCTCACTCAGGTACGGGTTGTGAACCCTGACTCGATTGCGCCGGCAGAATCGCTCGCCACCGCAGATGTGATGGCGGAGAAGGTGAAGGGTTATCTCGTGGTCGATTCGTCGACAGTTGCGGGGCAGCGTGCGCGGTATTCGGGCAGCAACACGACCGCGCTCATCGATATGAACCTGATCGAACGTGGGGTGCAGCGTGAGGTAATGTCGCTGCGGCTCGAGCGCAGTGGAATCGACCCGGATGTCGGCCGACAGATAGCTACCATGAACGTCAACGTGAGCACGGAGCGACTCACAAGCAAAGGTCGTGGAGGAAGTGGTCAGATCAACTTCGTCTTTGGTTTGGCGGTCGCAATGTTGCTCTATATGACAATATTCATTTATGGACTGAATGTATTGCGGGGTGTCATGGAGGAAAAACAGACGAGGGTCGCGGAAGTCGTCATCTCGAGTGTGCCGGCCGGTAAACTGCTGGCCGGAAAAGTGATAGGAGTGGGTGGCGTCGGTTTCACCCAGCTGGTGCTTTGGCTTGGCATGAGCTATGTGCTCTTTCAGATTCGCGCACCCGTGCTGGCGCGATTTGGAATCACCGAAACTGGTTTTAATCTTCCGCAAATATCATTTGTAACCGCGATTATGCTGCTCGCATTTTTTGTAATGGGCTTCATGTTCTATGCCGGTTTGTTTGCAGCGGTCGGAGCAACAGTCAACAGCGAGCAGGAAGCGCAGCAGGCTCAGATGCCAGTGGTGTTACTCCTCGTCGGCAGTATCATCTTCGTTCAGAATGTTCTTCTCTCGCCCGACGGAACGCTTTCTAGAACGATGTCGATCCTGCCGTTTTCGGCGCCAATAATCATGCCGCTACGGATGACGGTTGCACCGGTTCCGCCGCTGGAAATTGCCCTTGCGCTACTATCGGTGACGATCGGTGCTTTTGCGTCGGTGTGGGTGGCCTCGCGCATATATCGCGTGGGTCTGCTGATGTACGGCAAGCGACCGGGGATACGGGAAATCGCGCGGTGGATAGGGCAGAAGTGAAGGTGCGTTTTAGGCGAATGCTTGGGGGGAGAAAGAACTGGTGTGAGGGCACAACCCGGGGGTGCTCTAGTTAGTTCATAGTTGATCGTTGATAGTTGATAGAAATAGTATGCGACCGCGTACATGTGGGGGCGAACCACCGTAGCTGACACCTGCTACTGATCCACGTGTGACGGCAGTTCGCTCACGACTGGCTAACGGGATATCTCCCGCGCCATCCGCTGATAGTATTCGAGCTGACTGCGCTGATCGGCAGTTGGAAGTCCCGTCCACCGACCCGTTTCGCTATAGAGCGTTCCAATACGCGATAACAGCTCCTGAGCCTGACGTCGACGATCAGCCGCCGTGCTGTCTCCGGGCGTCGCTGCACGCAATCGCTCTGCGAGCGGCTGGAACGACGCGGTTAGTGCAGCAATCTCACGCTGAAATGCAGTCCACGCGCGACGATCCGCGGCGCTGACCGTGATTCGTGGATCCTCGTTGACTACGACTCGTTGCTCCATCGTTGCGCCACCACTCGCCAGTCGAACTCGATACGTGCCCGGCAATACGAGTGGTCCCGGCGTACCGCTGCCACGAGAAGCGTCGTCGTCATCTTCACCGCCGCCACCGCGAAGTGGAATGTCATCATATCGAAGATTCCACACCACCCGATTCACACCACGCTCTGAACTCGGACGCAACGTCTGCACGAGCGTGCCAGCGGCATCATGAACCGTCAACATTAAATCTGTGCTGTCGGCCGCCAACCAGTAATCCACGAGCGCACCGTTGGCCGGGTTCTCTCCCCGGAAAATCATGTCGCCAGCGTGGGGACGCAAATTGGTTGTCCGTATTTGCCACGCTGGCTGCAGACTGAATAGATGCGCGGACTTCGCTGCAACCGCAGGGGTGAGCTCCTGCAGCGAGTTGAGGCCATCAAGAATCCACGCTCCGCGAGCGTGCGATCCAA
>JBBSTN010000263.1:0-5305 GCA_038235845.1 Gemmatimonadales bacterium
GGTCGGACTTCGCTGTGAGATCGATGGACGAGACGCCGGCAAACTCCGCGTACGCTTCGTCAATGAATATCGCGCCGGTGCATTCTGACAGCGCACGTTCAATGTTTTCGCGAGCGATCAACGAACCGGTCGGGTTGTTGGGCGAGCAGAGGTAAATCACTTTCGGATTGGCCGCGATCAACGATGTTATGTCCGGCTGATGCGACGACAATTCCGTAAACGACTGCCATCTTAGCGAATTCACTTTCGCAAAAATGGGGATCATGACAAAGGACGGCTCTGAGCCCGCCACGAGGTCGTCGGGATTCACAATCGCGCGCATAGCGCAATCGAGAATGTCGTCGGAGCCGTTGCCCGTGACGATCATGTCGGCCTCCACGCCGTTGTACTTTGCCAAGGCCTGTTTGAGCTCGGCAGCATACAACGTCGGATATCGCGTTACACTCGAAACGGCAAAGTGACGAAGCACCCTCTCAGCAGCAGTGGGAATTCCCCAGAGATTTGTGTTGTCGGTAAGGTCCAAGGCTACCGGCGAACGCTTTGGGTCGTAAAACGGCACTGATTCGTATGCTTCGCGCGCGATGGACAGTCTTGCCGGACTCGCAAGCCCGGAAGTTGATGAAGTGCGTATGACGTCTGACCCCGTGCCTTCGGGTGCTTTTGTCATTGTCTAACTCCCCATGCGCGCGCTGCTGTCGCATGCGCAGTCAAACCTTCAGCGTCAGCAAACACACCCACATCCTCCGCCATTCGCGCGGCCGCGTCCCGGGAGACGCGTTGCCATGTCGTCCAGCGCACGAAATCGAGTGTCGACAAGCCGGAATATCGTCGCGCCGCGCCTGCGGTTGGCAACACATGGTTCGCTCCTGTCATGTAATCGCCAAATGCTACGGAGCTACTGGCGCCGACGAATATGGTGCCGGCGTTTCTCAGGCTTGAGAGAGCAGCTTCGCGTTCGCGTTCCTTCAACAGCAGCATCAGGTGCTCCGGTGCCCACTCGTTGGAAAAATCGATGGCCTGCTTCAGATCCGTCGACGAAATTATCGCCCCCCGTGATCGTAATGCGCTGCGAACGATATCGCGTCGTGGAGTTTCGCAAACTCTGCGTTCGAGGCATGCAAGAATCTCATCACGCCGCAGGGATACGCGATCGTCCGAGCTGTCAATCAGAAGTGCAATCACAGCGGCATCAGGATCGTGTTCGGCCTGTGCCACGAGCTCGCGCGCGATCAGGTCCGGGTCTGCGCTGTCGTCTGCAAGAACAAGCAGTTCAGACGGCCCCGCTGGTGAATCGATGCCCACCCTGTAAGCGAGCTGGATCTTTGCTTCAGCAACGTACGCGTTGCCCGGCCCAACAATCCGATCAACTGCCGGGATAGTTCCGGTACCAAAAGTCATTGCTGCGATAGCACCTGCACCCCCCACTGCAAAAACACGATCAACCTGCGCCAGGGCTGCTGCTGCCATCACCGCTTTGGAGGGAAATCCCGATTCGTCAGGTGGAGAACAGACGATGACCTCTGCAACTCCTGCGATGCGTGCGGGGATGGCTCCCATGAGCAGCGAACTGGGATACGTCGCGCGACCGCCGGGCGCGTAGACTCCCACCCGACGCAGGGGGTCGGGCCTCCGGCCGATGGTAATGCCAGGCTCTGGCGAGCATTCGACAGCAGCTGGCATGAACGCTAAGTGTACCGAGGCGATGTTGCGGGCTGCACGCTCAAGCGCTCGCCGGAGCGGCGCATCGAGCTCTGACAGCGCCTGCTCGCATGAACTTTTCGGTACTTCGATGCAAGAGAGCGCGACACCGTCAAACTGCAACGACAATTCGCGGAGCGCGTTGTCTCCGTCGACTCGAACCCGCTCGATTATTTCGGCTGTGCGAGCCTGCACATCGTCGTTCACGTCCCCGCCCCGATCGCAAATCGCGCGCAACGTTTCTGCGTCGAACTGCCGGAGCGCGCCTACGGCGCGTAGCGCCGAGGGCGTGTCAACGCCCTGCGCGCTCATGGTAGCGAACGCTCGATGCGAGTCACAAGTACGCCCTCCGCGCCGAAGGCGCGTAGCTGTGAGATGGTGCGATAAATAGTTGCCGCCTCGACAACTGCATGCACAGCCACAAATGCTCCATTCTCGGCCAGGTCTATGATCGTCGGGCCATTAAGCCCTGGAAGTATTTTCCTGACATCGTCGAGTGAACTGCGCGGCACATTTGCCATGAGGTAACGCTGTCCGCGGGCGCGAATTACCGACGAGAGCGCGGTAACCAGGTCATCCAGCTCCTGAGCACGCGAAGGATCACCATTGCGGGGGCCGTTTGCAGCGGTCACCAGGTGTGCACTTGAGTGCAGGACGGTTTCAATTTCCCTGAGACCGTTTACGCGCAGCGTCGAGCCAGTGGACGTAAGATCAACCACGATGTCGGCAATTCCAAGATGTGGAGCAATCTCCGCGGCACCGGAAACTGGTACGATTTCGACATTCCGACCGTGATCCTCGAAGTACTTTCGGGAGATTCGCGGAAAAACGGTCGCCACTCGAGCGGCTTTCCCGGTCGACCCGATCTGATCAACGCTGGTGATGCCCGAGTCGTCGCGAGCGGCCACCACGAGTCGGCACTGCCCGAATCCGAGGTCGAGATGCGACTTGAGCTTCCTCTGCGATTCATTCACCAGGTCCCAGCCGGTAACGCCCACGTCGGCTGCGGCATCGGCGACAAACTCGGGGATGTCCTGTGCTCTTACAAAGATTGCCTCGAACTCGCCGCCTAGGGATGCGGTGAGCGCTCGTTCGCCAGATGACCGAACCTCGAGTCCCGCGTCGTTGAACAGTTCGCGGGTTTCTTCGCTTAATCGACCCTTATTTGGCAGCGCTATACGGAGCATGAAATGTTGATGAGAAGAGCATCGGAGAAGCAAAAAAGCCCATCCTCTGGAGGACGGGCCGTGATGGAACTGCTGTGGCGACTAGTTGGGAACTCTGACTATCCGCATAAGCACACCAGACACAGGCCCGAAAGACCGTGGTTGTGGTGCCGATGATGGAGAGAGAGAGTGCCGGGCGTCATTTCGTTGACGGTAGCGACCAGCCGGGGCCCCGTCAAGAGACCAAAGCGAACCCAACCGCAGAATTTGACCGCTTTCTCCGTGAATTCCGGTGTCGAGTGGGTGTGGGGGACTACCGACGAAACACGCTTGTGAATAAGTTCACAATGCTCCCAGGGCCCTGGGAGCCTGGACTCATACCAGAGTCCTGCAGATAGAATTAATTCTTCGATATGGCTTCTGGAGGCCTCTCGACATGCGGTTTCTCGGTTTTGCAGTAATGACTGGCGCGGCACTTATGATCAGCGCCTGTGGTGGAGACAAGGCACCGGCAGCGGATACTACCAACGCCATGGCTGGAAACTCCATGACCCCGGCAATGGGCGATAGCGCCATGGCGGGCAACGCAATGATGGGCAGTGGAGCAATGGCGCCTGTTACCGGCACCATGCACGAAGTGAAGATGATCGGAGATGCAGCTGGCTTCCGTTTTGAGCCGGCAGACTTCACCGTCAAGCCGGGCGACGGCGTCAAGTTCACCTTCGAAAGCGGCGGCCCGCACAACGTGGCATTTGATCCCTCGATGATCCCTGCCGGCGCAAAAGATCAGCTTTCGGCCAACATGCCGGAGCAGATGGGTGAATTGTCCGGCAGGATGCTGCTTGCCCCAGGCGAGACGTACACCGTTTCGTTTGCTGGCCTTCCGGCTGGGCAGTACCACTACAATTGCACACCGCATCTCGCGATGGGCATGAAGGGTGTAATCACGGTTCAGTAGTATCGAATCGCGCGACATACAAATGGGGGCTGGCGCAGACGCGTCAGCCCCCATTTGTATTTCATGACAGCCGGACGCAAAGTCTTAACGCCCCTCTGCGCTAACTTGTATGAGTGTGCTCACAAGCTGATTAACTCTCAATAATGGATTCGTCGCAGCCATTGGGTGAACCCAGCATCGCCCCTACTGAAGTGGTTAGTGCTCCCCCGACCGATCCCTCAGGCAACGCGCAAAGCGATCGAGCCGGCGCACTGCGTGAGCGCCGTTCCGGCGCCCGCGCGCGGGCATCCTGGATGTCTGCTCGGGCGCGAAATGCTGCACGACGCGTCGTGTTCATCTCAGCTATCGGTGCCGCGGCCGTCATTATCACGCTTCTCGTGCTTGTATCCCTGCCTCGCGAGGCGAACCGGGTAATGCGCGCGCAGCTCGACGCACTAAGTCAATCTCAGGACACCGCCGCACTGGTGGATTCTCTGGCCCGCGCTCGCGAGCGGCGCGTGGCTGCCATTGCGTTCGCTAACTCCGCCCGACAAAACGCACCCGCCTCAGCGGCTGCAACAGTCGTGGCATCCGCGATAGGTGAAGCCGATAGCGTGCCCCTGCCAATCGACAGCTTAAGCGTAGAACTGCAACAGCAGATTTCCCGCGCTCGCTCCGCGCCGCTGGTGGAGAGCTATCGCGCGCTGGCTGAATCCCGTCTGTTGCGCAGCGATGGGAGGCTTCGCGAACTGGTCGATTCAATCCAGCAGCTCGACCGTGAGCGTGAGGCGTACGCGGCGCTCGGTGGCCCCGATGCGCGATACGCGTCGTTCACAACGCGGTTGGCCGCACTTGGTGCGCGTCTTATCCGGATTGGGGAGGCGCGGCTCGAAAGCTATGACCGGGAGAGAAGGCAGCGACTTACCGCTCGAATTGCCGCCAACCCGACGGGTGGCACCGCTTCTGGTGGAACTGCAAACGACATCACGTCGGCTGCAGGTCTGAGTTCAACGCTTGAGGAAAAGCAGGCCCTTCCCACAGTGCAGTCCCCACTTGCCGAAAGCACCCTCGCTCGTGTGGTGAATGCCGCTGCGGACACCGTGAGCCGCCTCGAACGTGCACTTACCGAGGCGTCGTCGGCCAACGACGGGCTGGAAAAGCAAAGACAAGCTATTCGCGCCCGAAGTGCGCTTTCCATTCCGCCGCTGGCGATGCTCTTCGCCGCACTGGTCATTGGTCTCGCTTTCGGATTCGCCAGCGCAATCGTCCGCGAAATGCGAAGACCGACGGTTGGAGACGTGCCGGAAGCGGAGCGAATCTCACATGCGCGCGTCATCGTTCACCGCGGCACGCCATCTCCAGCAGGGGACAACCGCAACCGCCGGCGGGTAGACCGAAATCTTCCCCCTGTCATTCAACCCACAGCAGAGGCGTGGCAGCAGCTACACCTGATGATAACCGGCCTGGGTGATGTCGTGTCGAGCCTGCAGGTGATCTCTGATCA
>JBBSTN010000264.1:0-5304 GCA_038235845.1 Gemmatimonadales bacterium
CAAACCGTGAGCATGGCGGCACCCACCCGGGCAACCGTTCTGCTTCAGGGCGAGTCAGGCGTCGGCAAGGAGCTTTTTGCCCGGGCTATTCACGATCAGAGCGATCGCCGCGATAAGCCTTTTATCAAGCTCAACTGTGCAGCTCTCCCGGAGGGACTGGTCGAAAGTGCGCTGTTCGGCCATGAAAAGGGCGCGTTTACCGGCGCCATCAAGAGAGTCGAAGGAGCCTTTGAGAGAGCCAACCGAGGAACCCTGCTCCTGGACGAAATCTCGGAGATGCGGCTCGACCTGCAGGCAAAACTGCTGCGCGTGCTGCAGGAACAGGAGTTTGAGCGCGTGGGCGGCACTTCGCCCATCAAGGTCGATGTCCGGATAGTTGCCACAACCAATCGCGACTTGGCTGCGGAAGCAGACGGTGGCACATTCCGACAGGATCTCTATTATCGATTGTCAACGATTCCTGTACGCATACCGCCCTTGCGGGAGCGGCCCGACGACATACCGGTGCTTGCGCTGCGTTTTGCTTTGAGGACAGCGGCAGAGATCGGCAAGCGAATAGAGGGTCTCTCGCCGGATGCGATTGACTCGCTTCAGAATTATCCCTGGCCGGGAAATGTGCGCGAGCTGCAGCACGTCATGGAAAGGGCCGTCATTCTCACCCCAGACGCGATGATTCAGCCCCATTGCCTGGAGGGAACGAGATTTGGCCTCGCGCACTCCCTGGGCGCGCCGTCTATCCGCCCGAGGCTGATTCCCCACAACGTTCCGACGCCTCGCTCGGGCCTTGCCAACGGTGCTTTCGCTACGCCCGGCGACGCCGGCGCCATAAGTTTGCAGACGCTCAACGTTGCCGATGCGGAGCGGGTACTCATCCAGCGCGCGCTTCAGGCCGCCGACAACAATCGTACGAAGGCCGCAGAGCTGCTTGGAATCAGCGTTCGGACGCTGAGGAACAAGCTCAACGGTCCGGGAGCGGACCGAGACGGAGCGGGAGAAGAGGAGTAGACCCGGCAATACCGACCCGGGTCCCCCCGGCAAAACGTGCCGCTGCGGTGGGTGATTTCGTCGCGCGTTGACGCCCGTGACGAGCCATAAGCCCTCGCCGGGCGCCCGCGACAATCCGGTAAGTTGCAGTACCACAACGAGTTAAGTGACGGAGGCCCAGTCTGAACGGATAAGGGTTCCCCTCTCGACAAAGCTGGCCCAGCCGTTGCTTTTAAGGACGACGAAAGCGCACCCGCGCACTCACTCAAACCGTCCCCAGTCGATGCTCTTCGGATTTATCGAACGCACCAGTTCCGCTTCACCTCTCAAAGCAGCGCTCGATAAGAGCGCCGACCGTTTGCGAGTCACTGCGGACCGTGTCGCAAACGCCACCTCGCAGAATAGCGACGGCTTTTCACTCAAGGCCACCAGCGGAACCGCCAACGCCAAACTGAATGCCGTGAACGTCGAAGCCGAAATGGTTGCACTGGGTGACGAACAGCTTCGGTTCCTCGCTACGTCGCGCCTACTCGAAAAAACGTACGCCAGTCTTCGAAGTGCTATCAAGGGTGAACGTTAATGTCCTCGATCACTCCCGGCCGCCCGCTTGCCCTCCTGCCCGTACCCGGGCAGAACCCACTCCGGCCCATGTTTCGCTCACTCGGCATCGCTGCGAGTGGACTGTCTGCGCAACGTCAGCGCATGGAAACCATCGCCCAAAACCTCGCCAATGCGGACGTTACGCGTGGTCTGGACGGTACGCACTACAAACGGCGTAGCGTCGTGCTCGAATCGGCTACCGCGCAAAATGCCGAGTTCAACACCGGAAGCGCAGCTGGTGCAATCGGACAGGCTGCAAACGCAGGTCGCGCGGCATCGTTTAATGGGTCCGCGGCAAGCGACTCGGCGAGGTCGATTGAAGTACCGGTGCTGCCAATCGGGGGCGCTGCAATTGGTGTACTTCCAGGCGCACCGGGCGCGTACTCCGGCGAGTACGGTGTGCGAGTGGCTGGTTTTGCGGAAGACCAGGGTGAAGGCAGAAAGGTCTATGAGCCCGGACACCCGGATGCCGACAAAAGCGGATATGTGACATACCCCGCGATAGACACAGCACAGGAAATGGTAGCACTGATGGATGCAAAGCGAATGTATGAAGCGAATGCATCCGTGTTTCAGACCGCCAAAGCAATTCTCAGGGCTTCGCTCGACATCTAGCGACTCGAGAAATTTCAACACTTCAGATAGTTCATTACGACTGATGTGACGCGTGCCGGGAATCGGTGTGACCTCTTCTTCCTCCTCCTATGCACATCGATTTCCGGCTCGCGTTGCAGCAACGATTCAATTCCCGATAGTCCAATCGCACGAACTTCCGACACATCAGATGAGCATCAACGGTATCAACAACAGCATCAGCAGTAACCTTCCGTCCTCACTCGGCTCCGCAGTTCGAAATGATGTATCGCGGACGAATGGCGACCGTACCGGTGCAAGCGAGCGCATCGCTCCCCCTCCGGCAAACACTGCAAATCGTACAGCATTGCGGCCGCAGACTCCGATTGCGGGCACGACTGCAAATGCGTCGGTACCACTTGAAGCACCGGCAGGAACAGATCCTTCTCTCTGGAGCGTGCTCACGGCGGACGAGAGAAGCTTCTTCGCAAAGAGCGCATCGATGGGTCCACTTACCTACGGACGAATGAAAGCGGCCACAAACGCGGCTCCGCCAGCAGCTCGTGGCGTTCGCATCGACGTGCGCGCCTGAATCCGTTTGCATCTCACCGATAACCTGAGCAAGAATGCAAACACGGCTTGACCTACTCACTCGCTCGCTGCCCGAATTCGGCGGCGCCCGCGATAACTCGGCAATTCAGATTCCTGTTGTTGGCGACAGCGATGGCGACAACACCTTTGGCAGTACTCTCACTCGTGCGCTCAACGGAGTGTCGGACGCACGCGACCGAAGCTCGGATCTTACTACGCGCTTCGCCAATGGAGAAAATGTCGAACTGCATCAGGTAATGGCCGCGACTGAAGAAGCCGGGCTTGCGCTTGATATGCTGGTGGAGATGCGGAACAAGCTGGTGGAAGCATATCGGACGATGATCAACATGCAGTCCTGATCCAATGTCAACAGCAATGCAAAGTTTGTTCGGGCGCGTAGGCGGTGCGAAACAGGCGGGAATCATAGCCGTTGGCATTATCGTTACCGCGCTCGTATTTGGTGTGTCGCGCTGGGCCACTCAGCCTACCATGGTGCCATTGTTTGCCGATCTTCCGATCGAAAGCGTGCACAGCATGACCGACAAGCTCACCGAAGTCGCTATTCCATATCAACTCGATCGAGACGGATCGACTATACTCGTAGCGAGCACCGATGTTGCGCGCGCTCGAGTAGAACTTGCACGTGAGGTATTGCCGTCCGGCGCACGCCCAGGTCTTGAACTTTTTGACAAGCCCACGTGGGGCATGACCGACTACACGCAGAAGGTCAACTACCGCCGCGCTCTCGAAGGAGAGTTGGAACGTTCTATTGGCAAGATCGTAGGCGTCAAGTCCGCACAGGTTCATCTTGCGCTCGAAGACGATCAGATCTTCAAGCAGAATGCGAGGCCTTCAAAGGCGTCGGTTACTCTCATGATGAGCGATGGATTGCGACCGAATGAGAATACGGTTCGCGGCATCGCGGGTCTGGTGTCGGGAAGCGTTGGCGGTCTCGATCCACAGCATGTAACCATCCTCGATGAGCGCGGGCAGGCGCTCGCGATGGATGACGAGACTTCGCTAGCCGGCCTTTCGAACCGTCAGCTCGCATTGCAACGCGAAGTGGAAAATTATCTTGAAGAGAAGGCTTCCACACTGCTCTCGAGTCTCGTAGGATTGGGCAACGCACGTGTTCAGGTTGCCGCGTCAATCAACTTTGACAAAGTGGAGCGCACAACGCAGGCGGTTGACCCCGACAAACAGGCGATGTCGACGGAGCAACGTGCGGAAGTGACCCCGGGAACGCCGCAACAGGGTGCCGGCTACAGCACAGTTGCTACCACGTACGAAAACACCCGAAGTGTCGAAACATTCTCCGGCGCGATCGGCAATCTCACCCGGTTGACGGTTGCCGTACTCATTGCCGACAAGGTCAGCCCTGGTGCACCCGCTGTGGGTGTCTCGCCAGACTCTCGGGCCGCGCCCGTGGCCCCCATTGTCACGCCGCGAAACGCTGACGAGATCGCCCGAATTGAGACACTCGTTCGAAACGCGCTGGGTGTCGACTCCACCCGGGGCGACATGGTTTCAGTTGTGAGCGCACCATTCGACATCCCCGTCGCCATTGTTGCCAATGATTCTATCGTTACGCCGGGACTGCTAGACAAGCTTACCGCCAATGCCAAGCCCATCGTGGCACTCGCATCTTTGATGGTGTTGTTGCTTGTGGCAATCGTAACCCTTTCTGCGCTCAAGTCTGGAAAGAAGTCAGCGAATGAACAGGCACTGCTGCAAACATCGCCAGCCTACGCCGAGCTACCTGCCTCAACCTCGATGAAGAACGCTGTGGAGCAGGCTCGTGAGCAGGCACAAATGCAGGCACAGATGCACGCCGAGTTCGATCAGCTTCAGTCGCATTCCGGCGAGCGACGTGGGGTTGTCCTTCCGCCTCTATCCACGACGCCGGAACGGGAACAGGCTATTGCCACAATCGATCAGCGGCCCGACGCAGCAGTCAGAGTTACGCGAAACATGCTGCGCACCTGATCCGTCCTAGAGCTCCACGTAAATGACCTCGTTAGTTCGCGCCAGCAACTCCAATAACTTTGCGCTCGATCGTTTAACCGGCCGACAAAAAGTTGCAATTGTATGCATGGCGGTCGGAGTCGAACATGCGGCAAAGATCACAAGGGGCCTGACGCCGGAGGAAGTGCAGACGGTTGCATTCGAGATGGCTCAGCTAGACCGAGTGCCACCGGAAGCGGTGGACGCCGTGCTGGGCGAGTGGCTCGAATTAACCGTTGGCGGCGACTCCCTGAGCGGACGCGGCGCCGACTTCGCTCGTGAAGTGCTGGAACTTTCGTTTGGCGCTGATCGCGCCGGCGAGATTCTTTTACGCATCGACAACCAGATCGCCGACAGCGATCGGTTCGGCCGTTTGCGGCAGGCCGATCCTCAACAGCTTGGCACTACTCTTCGCGGCGAGCATCCCCAGACCGTGGCACTGGTGCTGGCACACCTCGACCCTGCGCATGTGGCCGCGGTGCTAAAGGAAATAGATCCTGCGGTTGGCGGAGATGTCATGTATCGCATTGCGCGCATGGACAAGGTCTCGCC
>JBBSTN010000265.1:0-5300 GCA_038235845.1 Gemmatimonadales bacterium
AGCATTCGATCGTCAAGCGTTTCGACACGTCGCGTGGTAGCGATTCGCCATGCGCTGAGAAACATTCGATACCACTCGTGTCGAAAGTACCACGAGAGCGCTATCAGTGTGCCCGCGTGAAGTGCCACGTCGAACGCTAAGCCCGGGTCTTTCCAGCCGAAGAAATAGGGCACCAGTGCAAGATGCGCGGAACTTGAAATCGGCAGCAACTCGGCAAGCCCCTGAACCAAGCCCAGTACGAGCGCCTGAAAGACTGTCATCAAATTCTGGTTGTGAGTCTATTTTGCAGGCGGCGCTGCAAGCGTTCGTTCGTACATCTCTTCGTATTGCACAACGATTTTGTCCTGGGAGAATCGAGCACGCGCGTCCGTACTGGCAGCATCGCTCATCTTCTGCCACTTCGTTTTGTCAGTAAGCAGTTCGATCGCGGCATTTGACAGACCATCCAGGTCGCCAACCTCACGAAGGCAGCCCGTGGTGCCATTGGACACAACCTCGGGCAAACCACCGGTGTCATAGCCAAGCACAGGTACTCCACTCGCCATCGCTTCGAGCGCGCTCAAACCGAACGATTCGCGATCGCTGGTGAGCAGGAACAGGTCAGCGCCGGCGAGCAGCGGTGCAATTGCGTCGATCTTGCCGAGGAAGAGCACATGTTCGCCCACGCCGAGCTCGCGCGCTTCTACTTCAGCGTCAACGCGCTCAGGCCCGTCGCCAACCATGACGAGGGTAGACGGGACAACCGCGTTTACTTTGGCGAAAACTCTGACAACATCGCGAATACGCTTGACGGGCCTGAAGTTGGATATGTGCATCAGGACTCGTCGGCCACCGATACGTTCCGGCAGTATCGGAAAACGGTGGCGCTCACGTTTGAACAGGTCGGGATCAATAAAGTTGGGAATAACTGCGACATCACAGCCGGTACAGCCGAATGCCCGGTAGGTCTCGTCTTTGAGAAACTCGGAAACCGCGCTGACCGCGTCCGAACGCTCTATCGAAAACTTGGTGATGGAATGAAACGATCGTTCCTGTCCAACTATGGTGATGTCTGTCCCGTGCAGGGTTGTCACCACGCGGACGTTGCGGTTGTTCTCGCGTAACATTTCGCGAGCAATCCATGCACTGGTTGCATGTGGAATCGCATAGTGGCAGTGGAGCACATCCAGCTTATGCTCACGCACCACCTCGTGCATTCGAACAGCGAGCGCGAGATCGTACGGTGGATATTCGAACAACGGATAACGGCCAACTTCCACCTCGTGGTACCAAACACGGGGAAGGAAGCTTGGAAGTCTGAAGGGTTGCTGGTATGTCACAAAATGTACTTCGTGACCTTTTTCAGCCAAGGCTATGCCAAGCTCCGTTGCAACCGCACCGGAGCCGCCGTATGTGGGATAACATGTAATGCCGATATTCATTTGTCTGTCCTGTCTGTTTTGTCCCACCACTCGACCGCTTTTGCCAGCGCGTTCTCGTCATCCGGATTGAGCCTCGTCACTGTTCCATCGGTTAATTGGTGACGAAACCACGTGCGCTGACGTTTTGCGAACTGACGAGTTTCAATGACGAGTCTCTCTACAACCGGTCGTGGCACTTGATCGAGGTCCACACACGCTCTCAGCCTCTCGTAACCTGTTGCCTTCCACGCTGGCGCAGCGGGTGGAACATGCCGGACTAGATACTTCACCTCGTCCAACCACCCTTCCGCGAGCATGCGCCTCACACGTTGGGCTATCCGGTCAGCGAGAACAGGGCCCGGGTCGATCACAAGATAGTGGACGTTACGCCGATTTGATGGTCGCGAAGACGTGCCGTCAGCGACTTCGTGTGCAGCACGAGCTTCGAACGACCTCCCCAACTGTTTTCCGGTCAGCAACGCGGTCTCTATCGCTCGAATGTGCTGGGTTCTGCCCAGCCCTGCGCGGGAAGGGTCGAGCCGTTCGCACCACTCCGCCAGCGTCCGACTGTCCATCGACTCCATCCACCCAGCGAGCGCTTCGCGACGCACCGGATCGAGCGTTGGCACCGGGTCCAACGGAGACGTCAGCGCGCGAATGTAGAAACCGGTACCACCTACGATAAGAGCCGTGCGACGATTGATCGCAAGGCTTTCCAGCCAATCGGTTGCGTCTTTTGCCCAGCGATGAGCGGAGTAGCTTTCACATGGATCGAGGATATTCACGCCATAATGCAAAACTGTTTCAAGGTCGTGCAGCGATGGTTTGGCGGTGCCGACATTGAAATCGCGATAAACCTGGCGCGAATCCGCACTGATAATCGAAAGATCGCGTTGATGGGCAAGTTTCATGGCGATCATCGACTTGCCGGCACCCGTTGGGCCGGTGATCACACGAATCGTTGGAACGCTGGCGTCAGCTTCGGCCAAATCGCCTGTCCAGTTCATCCCAGCCAAGACGGACGATTGTTGCACGCCCATGAACATCGTGCGCCGGTAAGGTAGTCTCGGCAAGCGCAACATACAGAGCTCTCATTTCCCCCAGCGACAGGCCGTCACCAGACTTGATTGCCGCCTTGCACGCAAAAGTCGCGGCAAGCCTTTCATGCTTTCTCGCATCGCCTGCTATGCGATCACCGGCGAGTGCTGCGATTGTTTCACGAAGACACCGCTCCGCGTCGAACCGTGGATGCGGCATCGGGACAGCGTGAACGAGCAATGTGTTGCCGCCAAAGTGGTCAATCTCGAATCCCAGTTGATCGAAAAGTGCGCGATGGGCCTCGAAAGCATCCGTCTCATGTATTCCCAGATGCAATGTCATCGGGAAAAGCAATCGCTGCGAAGGAGACTCTCCGCGTTCAAGTGTTCCCATGAATTTCTCATAGAGAACTCTCTCGTGCGCAGAATGCTGATCGATTAGTACGACACCATCATCGTGTTCGAACAACATGTACGTCTTTCGTAGCTGTGTGAGCGGAGGTACCCAGAGCGGCGCCTCAGCTTCGCGATGTGCACTCACCGCACCCGCTGCACCCGCTGCACCCTCAGCCTCAGCGGCACTCAGCGACGAATCGAAGTCTGAGGTTTGCTTATGTGCGTCGCCTCCCACGAAAAGCGCACCGTGATCTGCTTCAACCCTCAGCGCACCAGGCTCGAGTCTCGAACTGGCAAACGTCGACGCGGCGGCGGCGGGCGACGCCCCCCCGGGCGTGTACGAGCGCCAACCCATTCCCGCACTGGCATCATGAAGCCCAAGTGATCGTCTAATGGCGGCTTCGACGGCGCGCTCTACAGGCCACCGATCGCGTAATCGCACCTCGGACTTCGCTGGATGCACGTTGACGTCCACGTCCCCAGAAGGCAATTGGATGTGGAGTACCAGCGAAGGACGGACCCCGGAGGGAAGCGTTGAGCGGTAAGCGGTCTCCGCGGCGCGTATCAAACCATGATCACGTATAACACGACCGTTTATCATGAGCAGAATACGTCGGGTGGCGGTTCCTGCATCGGCAGGCCGTTCCGCGAGACCAACGACGTGCACAGGCCCCTGCACGTCATCTACATCGACAAATCGTTCAACCACACGCTGGCCCCAGAGTGCGGCAATGCGTTCGCGCAATGAACGTGCAGCCGCCAACTGCAAAACCTGCTTGCCATCATGGCGAACGGTAAAGTGGACGTCACGTCGAAGCGCACATATTCCCTGCAGAACATCCAGAATTCCCCGCCATTCGGAGCGTGCGCCCCGCAGGAATTTCTGACGCGCAGGAGTGTTGTAAAATAGCCGACTTACAGTAACCGTCGTTCCTCGCTGGCGCGCGACCGGGAGGGTCTCCGCAAGCTCGCCACCGGCAACGCGAACAAGCGCACCCGCACCGTCCTCCATTGCCGTCTCGATCTCAAGGTGCGACACCGACGCAATTGCCGGTAACGCTTCGCCCCGGAAACCATAACTTCGAACACCAACCAACTGCTCAGCGTGGGTAATTTTCGATGTGGCGTGTCGTTCGAGCGAAAGCAGCGCATCTTCGCTATTCATTCCACAGCCATTGTCCGCAATCCGGATGAGAGTACGTCCACCCGCCTCGACTGTGATATCGATCGTGGTTGCGCCAGCATCAAGAGCATTTTCGACAAGCTCTTTCACGACCGAAGCCGGACGCTCGACAACTTCGCCCGCAGCGATCTGGTCAGCCACTGCGCTCGGCAGCACCGCGATTCGCCGGCGCTTCGATGACCCGTTAGGCGCCGTATCACTCACAAGCTCTCCTGATAGCTCGCTTGACCATTCAGTCGACAGCTGATCCGACACCTATCGGCCTTCCGTGCGAGGATACTCCCACGAGGGCGCCGGCGAAATCAGCCTACCTGTGTCGTCAACCACATCTGCCACCAGATTTGTCAACCTCGACGTAGGCAACCAACCCAGTCGACCATCGGAGTGTTCGACGCGAGTCCACAAACCATCTACCCGGAGTCGCCTTACCACGTCGCCAGTTGCCACGCCTCCCATTGCATCAGACTCAGCCCCGGGCGCGACATGCATCGTCTCCGGCTTGAGTAATACGGAAAGCGGTTGGGGATCAAGCGCACGTGTACCCCACCAAGCAGTACCTCCAAGACCGAGTGCGAGCACCAGGCAGAAAAACGAAACCACACGCCAGACACTGGCATGTCGCATCGAAGAGCTGATGCGAGTAGCCAGAAATGCAAAACCCATCCATGCAAACACCCAGAGCACGACCGCTGCTACTGCAAACGCGCGTACGGGTACCATCGGGACATCCGCAATGCCGCCACGCGCACCCGCCGGTAGCATGACGACACGCTCTTGAATATCGGCGGCCAGTGGGTCGAGACGAGCTGCGCGCTGCCACGCGACTACCGCGGTGACCGTGTCCTGAGCTTCCCACGCGGCGGTTCCCCAGTTGAAGAGCACGTCTACGTTGCCGGGATTGGCACGCGCCAGGTCGCCAAAGTTCTGTGTAGCCTCCCTGAACATCCGGCGCTGATATGCATCAACGGCCTGCGTCATTTCGCTCAACGGTTCACTTTCGCCTCCCTCCATATCGATAGTCACAGAACTCTGTTGTGGCGAGAACGCATTCGCACTCACTACGGGCGCGTAGATAGACACCACGCCGATCATCACAAGCGATTTCCACGCATGGGAAAACCGGATAATGCTGCGGCTTGTAATCAGTTCGACCGGGATTGCCTCGTCGTCGACAATACGAAAGCACTCCTGGGCACGCGCCGTGAACGAGTCAAGATCCGCGCGGTTATTGTCGTTGAGAGTTGCAATGTCGCCAGAGGTACGCGCAAAACCCGCGAGATCAAG
>JBBSTN010000266.1:0-5267 GCA_038235845.1 Gemmatimonadales bacterium
ATACAGTTGTACCCGTTTCCTCCCCGGAAGCGGCCGAGCTGGTGAAGCTTCTCGAAAACACCTTCCGCGCTGTGAATATCGGATTGGTGAACGAAATTGCAATTGTATGTGACAAACTGGGTGTGGACGTTTGGGAAGTGATAAATGCCGCCGCAACCAAGCCGTTCGGTTTCATGAAATTCACGCCTGGCCCCGGCATCGGCGGACATTGCATTCCGCTCGACCCGCACTATCTCGCGTGGAAAATGCGCACTCTCAATTACAAGACCCGATTCATCGATCTCGCGAGCGAAATTAACTCCGGCATGCCGGAGTGGGTCGTCGAGAAGGTGGCCGCGGCCCTGAATGAGGTGAGAAAGGCCGTCCGAGGCAGCCGGATTCTGGTGCTCGGGGTGGCCTACAAGCGCGACATCGACGATGTGCGCGAAAGCCCGGCGCTGGATGTGATTCGTCTGCTGGAAGCCCGAGGAGCGCACGTGGAGTTTCACGACCCGTTTGTGCATGAATTCCGCGAGGAAGGACATGTCAGAAAGGGAGTGGAGATGTCGGATGAGATGCTTCGGTGGGCCGACGCCGTAGTTGTAGTTACAGACCATGCAAACGTCGACTATCAGCGCGTGGTGGACAACGCCACTCTGCTGGTGGACACTCGGAACGTCACCGCCAAAACGAAGAGCGGGCGCGCCCGCATTATCGGCCTCGCATCCGGCAACCGTTTCGAAAAGGGTTTGGCCCAGTGAAGTCAGGGCAAGCGCTTCTATTCACTACTTTGCCGGAAAGTGTCGATTCGGTAACGGATCAGCTGGCGACTCGACGGGTAAAAGTTTCCGAATGAGCTATCGCCCGTACCACGTAGACTGGCGCGTTTTGATCTGGCTGAGTGTTGCCGCGGCATTAGCCGGCTGCTCGCCGTCGTTCAAACCGCGTAACTTTGCAAATCCTGAGGCATTGTTTCGGGCTTCGCTACTCGAATTCGAGGGGCGAAACTGGGACAATGCACAAATGGGATTCGAGCGTCTCACGGGTGATCTCTCTGGTCGAGATCCCCTGCTGGCGCCGGCATATTTCTATCTTGCGCTCACGCACGAGCGAAAAAAGGAATTTCTTCTCGCGGCGCAGGCGTTCCAGCGAGTAGCTGACGGTTTCCCCGACGACACCCTGGCGCCGGGCGCGATGCTCGGCGTGGGGCGCAGCTATCAGCGTCAATGGAGAAAGCCGGCGCTTGATCCCGAGTATGGGCAAAAGGCAATTTCCATCCTCAGAGCGCTCCTTTCGTCCTATCCTGATGCCCCCCAGACGACTGAAGCGAAAGAGCGCATAACGCAGCTCGAGGAGTGGTTTGCGCAGAAGGACTACGACACCGGCATTCACTACATGCGGGTGAGGCGTGCGGTTGACTCGCCCATCATTTATTTCAAGGATGTCGTAACCACCTATCCCAATACGAAGGCCGCCCGGATGGCCTGGTTGCGGCTGCACGAGCTCTACACGCAAATCCGTTGGAAGGACGACGCGGAGGAAACCTGTGTTTCCATGCGTCAGACCTACCCGGGCGATCCCGAAGTGATGGAGGCTTGCGGTGAAGCACCCACGCCCGCGCCACCACCGCCCGTGGATACAACAGGCGCAGTACGGTCCACCCAGGAACTCGCGCGCCCAGCGCCACTTTGACCGCCCTGTTGTGACTTCGGTCGGCTGACCGTCCCGGGATGCTCGACAGACAACTCGAGTCGGCGACAATGCGAATCGGCATTCTTGGCGGAAGTTTTGATCCACCTCACGTCGGGCATCTTCTGGTAGCGCAGGACGCTATTGCAGCGCTTCAACTGAACAGGTTGATAGTGGTGCCCGCCGCTACCCAGCCCCTTAAGAAGTCACACACAACCAGCGCGGAGCATCGGTTGGCGATGGCAAAACGCTGCTTCGGCGGCGTTGCGGGTATGTTCGTCGATCCGGTCGAGATCGACCGAGGCGGGTTATCTTACATGGTTGACACGGTGGAGCACCACAGTCGGGAGTTTCCTTCTGCGTTGATTCACCTTCTGATCGGCGCAGACGTGGTCGAATCGCTGCCTCGCTGGCGCGACATCGACAGGCTGCTGAGCATGGTCCGTCTCGTCGTCATGCGGAGAGGTTTGCCCGTGTCGGGTGACCGCTCGGACGCTGCATCGCTTCAGCTGGTTGGGGACATTGTCGAGTTGAATACGCGCATAGTGGATGTTTCATCCACTGAAATCAGAGCGCGTATCAGGAGTGGCCAGAGCCTTCGTGGTTTCGTTACAGATGCAGTAGCTGAGTACATCGAATCCACAGGGTTGTACAACTAGCAGTTCCATAAGACTTTCTGCCATCAATCGCTTGTATTTGCTTGTATTTATCGTTCGTCGTCGTGAGGAAATACCGTGTTAAATAGAATTGTAGGTCGCATGTTCGGCACGCGGCATGATCGAGAGCGAAAGCGCGTTCTGCCGATAATTGCGGAAATCTCGGAAATTGAATCTCGTCTCTCCTCGTTGTCAGACGAGGAGCTACAGGCGCAAACGCAGAAGTTCCGCGCCATTATCTCAGAACGCACCGCTCCCATCCAGGTTCGTCTGGACGAGCTCAAGACCGCCAAGCGCGGCGCTTCGGATGCAGCCGAGCGCGAACGTCTCGACACCGAGCTGGGTGGAAATGACGGCCGGGGCGGAGCGGAAGGCGAATTTCGCGCGACGATTGCGGAGACTCTTGATGAGCTGCTGCCGGAAGCGTTTGCCACCGTTCGGGAGGCATGTCGAAGGCTGCTCGGCACCAAGCTTCAGGTGCTTGGCAATGAGATCTCCTGGGACATGGTTCCCTACGACGTCCAGCTCATCGGTGGCATTCAGCTTCATCTTGGTCGGATAGCGGAAATGGCGACCGGCGAGGGAAAGACTCTTGTTGCCACCCTTCCGCTGTATCTCAATGCGCTTCCCGGCCGGGGCGCGCAACTGGTTACGGTCAACAACTATCTCGCGAGACGTGACTCACAATGGATGGGTCATCTCTACCAGTGGCTTGGGCTGACGGTCGCTTGTCTCGACGATACGGAACCAGGTTCATTCGAACGCCGTGCGGCTTACAACGCGGACATCACATACGGCACGAATAACGAGTACGGTTTTGACTATCTGCGAGACAACATGGTAGTCGCGCTCGATCAACGTGTACAACGCTCACATGTGTATGCGATTATCGACGAAGTCGACTCGATTCTGATCGATGAGGCGAGAACTCCGCTCATCATTTCGGGGCCGGTCGGCAACGAAGGCGATCTGCAGTACGCCGAGTACAATAACGGTGTCGTGCGCCTCGCTCGACGCCAGTCTGAATTGGTGAACTCGCTGGTCGGCGACGCGGAACGCTCGCTCGAAGCGGGTGAAACCGAAGCCGCCGGTATGCAGTTTTACAAGGCGCAGCTGGGTGGTCCGAAGAACAAGAGACTCATGAAGGCACTCCAGGAATCGGGCGTCAAGCAGCTTGTGCAGTCGATGGAACTCAAGTACATCGCGGACCGGAAGCTCAGTGCGTCAAAGCAGACATACCGTGATCTCGAGGACGATTTGTTGTACGTGCTCGACGAGAAAGGCCACACGGTGCATCTCACTGATCAGGGTGTCGAGTGGCTTTCACCCGATGACCCGTATGCATTTGTACTTCCGGATATCTCGCTTCTTATCGGTGCTCTCGACAGGGATCACGAACTAAGCGCAGCGGAACGCCTCGAAAAACGTGGTGCCATCGATCGCGAGTATGCGATGAAAAGCGAGCGTCTCAACATCATTCATCAGCTGCTTCGCGCCCACGCACTCTTCGAACGCGACAAGAACTACGTCGTACAGGAGGGCCAGGTGCTTATCGTCGATGAGTTCACGGGCCGCACCATGCCGGGACGACGCTGGAGTGAAGGTCTGCACCAGGCAGTCGAAGCAAAGGAAGGAGTCCAGGTAAAGGGTGAAACGCAAACCATGGCGACCATCACCATCCAGAACTATTTCCGCATGTATGAAAAGCTTGCCGGAATGACTGGTACGGCGGAAACTGAAGAAACCGAATTCCATACCATCTACGGACTTTCGGTTTCAGTAATACCGACAAACAGGCCCATAGCGCGCGATGACCGGCAGGATCTGGTGTTCAAGACACGGCGCGAGAAGTACAATGCTATCGTCGAGGAAACGAGACGTCTTCACGACCTTGGTTTCCCGGTGCTTGTCGGAACTGCAAGCGTCGAGTCGTCCGAGACACTTGCAAAGATGTTCGCAAGAGGTGGACTCAAGCACAACGTGCTGAACGCAAAGTATCATCAGCGTGAAGCGGAAATCGTAGCTGGAGCAGGACAGTCGGGGGCAATAACAATTGCCACCAACATGGCCGGCCGCGGAACTGACATCAAACTTGGTGGTGGCATTACCCACTCGATGCCATCAAGTGCCACAGATGCGGATGGTAAACCGATCGACATTATGGAGATTGGTGGCTTGCACATCGTAGGCTCCGAGCGACATGAGTCGCGACGCATCGATCGGCAGTTGCGTGGTCGTGCCGGCCGTCAGGGAGATCCCGGGTCATCGCAATTCTTCCTCTCTCTCGAAGACGATCTGATGCGGCTGTTCGGGTCGGAGAGAATCGCCAAATTGATGGATCGAATGGGTGCGCAGGAAGGCGAGGTGCTCACTCACTCGATGATAACACGGTCAATCGAGCAGGCGCAGAAGCGCGTAGAGTTGCAAAACTTCCAGTCGCGTAAACGTTTGCTGGAATACGACGACGTGATGAACCAGCAGCGCGAGGTTATTTATTCGCTGCGCGCGTTTGCGCTAGAGGGCGGCGAAGAGCTCAAAGGCGAAGCGCTCAAGATGATTGATCGTGGAGCAGAAAGACGTGTTGAACAGGCGTTGGCCACGTTCGTCTCGCAGGAAGACTGGGACTTCGATTATGTGCAGCAGGACTTGCTCATGCACTACATGCTGCAGGTTCCGGAGTTCACCAACGATGATCGTCCGAAGACTGTGGAAGAAGCGCAGGCGGCCGCCATTGAAGCGGCCCGTGCGGCATTTACCGCAAAACAGGAGAGCCTTAACTCTGTCTCCGACGAGAATGGGCAGGGGTTCGCAGAGCGTTTGCTCGCGCTCGTGATGCTGAACGTGATCGACGAAAAGTGGAAGGATCATCTTTACGATCTCGACCAGTTGCGCGCTACGATTCATTATCGCTCGTGGGGCCAGAAGGACGCGCTGGTGGAATAC
>JBBSTN010000267.1:0-5259 GCA_038235845.1 Gemmatimonadales bacterium
TGTTGTTCGCGCCGAAGCAACTGGCACGCTTGCGTTAAATATCGATCGCGCGATACCCGTGAAAGGTCGTAAATCCGATTAGCGCAGTCCGAGAACGAGATTCTGATCTTTTTTCCTGCTAAAAATTCTCACGCACACAAAGGAATAAAACGTTGACACGTAGCCGAAGTCGCACGCTGCTTTTGAAAAGCACCTCCCGTAGTGCAATTGGTTCACTTGCATTCCTGTCTATCGCTTTCGGAATGCTCGACGCACAATCTGCCACCACGAAGCCGGATACCACCGCCAAAGCTCGAGTTCGTGGCTCGCTTGGCCCGTCGTCGGGAGACAATCACCTTGCGTTTCGCGGAACAGGCAGCTCGCTCGATTCGCTCTGGCCACCGAAAATGCCGGCGACGCTTCCCGGCTCGATACTGCCGGCCAAGCGAATCATCGCCTTTTACGGTAATCCGCTATCGCGACGGATGGGTATCCTCGGCGAATTCGATGCGCCCGAGATGTTGCAGAAGCTCGACGCAGAAGTTGCCGCCTGGAACAGGCTCGATCCGGCACATCCGGTTCAGCCTGCTCTACACCTCATCGCGGTGGTAGCCCAGGGAGATAAGGGCCGCGACGGGAAGTACCGTGCGCGAATGGACAGCGTGCTGATCGAGAAAGTTTACGGGTGGGCGAAAAGTCGGAACGCTATTCTCTTTCTGGACGTCCAGGTTGGATTGAGCACGCTGCAGCAGGAGCTGCCTGCGCTTGAACGTTTCCTGAAACGTCCCGAAGTACATCTTGGCATCGATCCGGAGTTCTCGATGAAGGACGGAACCCGCCCAGGAAAGAAGATTGGTACATACGACGCTGCCGACATCAATTATGCCTCCCGATTTTTGCAGGAGCTGGTGGACAAATACAAACTTCCGCCGAAGATTCTGGTGGTGCATAGATTCACTCAGAAGGGAGTGACGAACTACTCGAACATCAAGCTGGACCCGCGCGTACAGATCGTAATGCACATGGATGGATTTGGTGCGCCCTGGCTCAAGCGAGATTCGTACTTCAGCTATGTAAAGAAAGAACCGGTGCAGTTTGCCGGCTGGAAGCAGTTCACCAAGCCACGCAATGACAATCCGTCGACCACGCGCGAGGCAATCCTCAAACTCTGGCCGGCGCCGCTGTACATCCAGATTCAGTAAGATCGATTAACAGGGAGGCAGGGCTCCATGAGCAATCTTCGTTTTGTGCTGCGGAGTCTGCTGCACGCCAAAGGCTTCGCCATAGCTGTCGTTCTCACCCTTGGATTGGGGCTCGGTGCGAACACAGCGATATTCAGCGCTATACGCGGAGTGATGCTGAAACCGTTGCCTCACTCCCACGGCGATCGATTGCTCTATCTACGGCAATCGATGGAGGGACCGGGAGGCGAAAACGTTCGCTTCTCGGTACCCGAAGTCAACGATTTCCGCGCATCCTCCCGCACTCTCGCAGGAATAGCGGAGTACTCGCCAATCACGTTGACGCTGGTGGACGACGACAATCCAGCGCGAATTGACGTAGGTCTCGTAACTGGCAATTACTTCTCAGTGATGGGCCTGACACCCATTCTGGGGCGTGCATTTCGAGACGCCGACGACGGCCCCGGTGCGGCCCCCGTGATGATCCTCACACACGAGTACTGGCAGAGCAGATTCGGTGGCGACTCGAGCATCCTGGGCCGCGCGCTCCGCGTCAACGGCAAAGCCGTACCGGTAGTCGGTGTGTTGCAGGCGGCGCCGAACTTTCCTGATCGCATGGACGTGTTGATGAACATGGTGAACAGTGAGCACCACGTCAGTGCCACCATGGTTACGGGCCGAACACATCGAATGACCGAAATGATTGCGCGACTCTCACCAACCGCTTCGGTTGCACAGGCGAAGACAGAAGTCGACGCAATCTCATCCAGAGTACACTCCGATTTTCCGGAAGCCTACGACGCTGGCTCCCGCTTTCGCGTTACTGTAACACCGTTTCAGGAAGTGCTTGGTGAGAAGGCAAAACTCACACTGCTGCTGCTCATGGGTGCAGCTGCCTTTGTGCTTTTCATCGCATGTGCCAATGTCGCGAATCTCACGCTCATGCGCGGTGTGAGAAGAGAACATGAGTTTGTGGTGAGAGCTGCACTCGGCGCGGGCACCACCGGGCTCAGGAAGTTGCTACTTCTGGAGAACCTCGTGCTTGCGATAGCGGGAGCGCTGCTGGGACTGGCAATTGCATTTGGCGGCGTGCGCCTTCTCGTATCGTTTGCGCAAAGATACAGCGCGCGGGCAAACGAAATTCAAATAGACCTTCCAGTGCTGGCCTTTGCAATCACACTGTCGGTTGGTGTCGCGGTTATCCTTTCGTTCACACCTCGCCTTGCGAGGGAAGGTGAGCTTGGGGAGGCGCTGGCAGCTGGAGGCAAGCGCACAAGCGGAGGCATAAAGCGAAAACGTCTGCAGCAGGGCCTCGTCATCGCACAGATCGCGGTCACGATGATGCTCCTCACCGGAGCCGGATTGCTGACGCGTACCATGCAACGCCTCACGCAGGTCGATCCGGGGCTCGACGCATCCAACGCATTGACGATGGAGGTTCCAATCGACTTCGGTGCTGAAAGCAGCGCGGTTTCCATTGCACGTTATCAGCGAATGCGCGATGCATTGGCGGCGCTTCCAGGCGTTCGCGAAGTTGGATTGGGGTCGACGGTGCCCCTGCGTAGCGCGGGTATCGTGCTCGACATAAAGGCTGAGGGTCGCGCGATCAACCCCGGCGAACCCACACCACAATCGGAGTATCGCACCTCAGAACCGGGCTACTTCAACGCTGCTGGCATTCCACTTCTGGCAGGGCGAGAGTTTTCTGCAACCGACAACGCCAGAAGCGCTCGTGTCGTCATCCTTAACAAGACGCTTGCCGATCGGCTGTTTCCCGGGTCTGATGCCGTGGGAAAACGCGTAGCATGGACAGGTGACGTGCTTCGTTTCATTGGCGTGTCCGACGGTTGGAGAACCGTTGTAGGTGTGGTTGGCGATACGCGCGATGGAGGTCTCGACGCCGCCCCGATTCCCGCGCTTTTTGCACCATTTACACAGGGCGATTTCGTTTCCGGCGGCTTCGTTATTCGCGCGAACAACAACGCTGCATCGCTCGCTTCTGCGGCCACGAGAGTGGTGAGAGCGATCGCTCCACAGGCTCCAATCGAAAAGCTGCTCACCCTCGATCAGATACGCGACGAAAGCGTCGGCCCCCGGAGACTCAATGCAATGCTGGTAGGAGCATTCGGAATTCTCTCTCTCATCGTTGCTGCGATTGGAATTGCCGCTGTACTGGCGTTTTCCGTAAGCGCGCGAACCAATGAAATTGGAATCCGGATGAGCCTTGGAGCAGACTCCGGCCGCGTGCAGAGAATGGTGCTGTCGGAAGGCGGTACGTTGGTGCTGTCAGGGCTGGCGATTGGCCTTGTGGGTGCACTACTGCTGTCGGGTGTCGTTAAGCGTCTGCTATATGGTATTCAGCCCAATGATCCACTCACGCTTGTGTCGGTCACCGCATTGATGGGCCTTATTGGCATTGGAGCTTGCTGGATACCGGCATTGCGTGCCGCCCGTATCGACCCAGCCAACGCTTTGCGCAGAGAATAGCGCTACCAGTCCGTGGGCACATAGTCTTTCAAAAATTGCCCCCACAAATGTTCACCACTATTGGTGCCCGCGATGATCGGGTCGAGTATCCGCGCTGCGCCGTCCACGATATCGAGCGGTGGATGAAATCGATGGTCTTTTACCTTCCGCGCCGCCAACTCCGCTGTGTCCTCGTCGGTAATCCACCCCGTATCGACGCTGTTCATGTGTATCCCATCCTGCTGATAGTCCGCCGCTGACGTTCTGGTCATCATGTTCAACGCAGCTTTTGCCATGTTCGTATGCGGATGACGGGTCGTCTTGTTATTGCGGTAAAACTGTCCCTCCATGGCAGAGACGTTGACGATGTGCTTATCACGGTTGGAAGTTCGAATCATCAATGGCTTGAGCCGAGCGTTGATTATGAACGGAGCAATCGCATTAACCAGTTGCGTTTCGATCAGCTCGACACTCGACACATCGGCAAGCGTCAAGCGCCATGAGTTCACGTCCCGCAAATCGACCTGCTGAAGATCCTGGTCGAGCTGGCCCTGGGGGAAAAGATGAAGCTGCGGGACTGCTTCCTCTGGGAGCAATCGCAGCTGTGAAAGCGAGGCTGACGGCACTCGTTGATCGCTGTTGTCGGGCTGCTCGATTCCTGCGTGGCTCAACAGCAACGAGTTCACTTCCGACGCGGATGACAAAGCAAGTTCGGCGTCCATCATGTGTTTGTAAAAGTCCGGCGGTCGTCGCACCGTCTGACATGCATTATTGATTATGTAATCGAGTCGCGGTTGTGTGTTGAGCATATAGTCGCAGAACGATTCCACGCTCGGTGTGTGGCGAAGATCGAGTCCATAAATCTCAAGCCGACTGCTGAACTCATCGAAGTCCACCTCGCTCTGGTACCGCGCAGCAGAATCGCGGGGAAACCGTGTTGTCACAATTAAACGTGCGCCAGAGCGCAAGAGCTTTAAACCGGCTTGATAGCCAATCTTTACCCGACCGCCCGTAATCAATGCGCAGCGACCACTGAGATCAGCCAGTTCGCTACGCTTGCTGTAATTCAACTCTGCGCAAGAGTCGCAAAGTTGATCGTAGAAATGATGTACCGTGGTAAACTTTCCCTTGCACGTATAGCAATGCTGAGGACTGAGCGCGGCCGGCTCTACACCGTGCGGAGCGGATTCCGATGAACCGGGCAGACGATAGTGGTTTGGGGTCGTGAACACCCGCTGTCGACGCAACGATCGAATACCGGTGTTGTGCAGAACTTCATCGTCTCGTTGTGCGAGCGCTGCCTTACGTGCCCGGACAGTTGCCTTCACCATGTCGCGACGAGATTTGGCGTCGGGATGATAGACCTCGGCCACGACGCTCAACAGCCGGAGACGTTCGTCTTCCGGCACTCTCACCAGAAGCGATCGATTAGCCGCAATGCGCTCGAGAAACTGTGTTGCCTCACAAAGCGATTGACGAAGCGACTCGAGTTCATGTTCTGGGTTTTCGCTCAAAGCGTACTCACGATGTTGGACATTTTCCCTGCCGGGCGACAGACGTTCCGAATATAGAACACGGGTGTCGTCGCGTTCTTCAATCACACCTTGACACAACGAATATTACCCGGGTAGAA
>JBBSTN010000268.1:0-5241 GCA_038235845.1 Gemmatimonadales bacterium
CGTTTTACACTTTTACCACGTACGCGCAGAAGTTCCTCGTCAACACCGCCGGTTTCTCCAAAGCCGATGCAACTCTCGCCTCCGCCTGTTCGCTGTTGCTGTTCATGTTTCTTCAGCCAATGGTGGGTGCTATTTCGGATAAGGTTGGACGGCGTCCCGTGCTGACTGCGTTTGGCGTTCTTGGAGTTCTTGGCACTGTGCCGATGCTGACCGCGCTTGGTAGCACGAGCTCTGTCTCGGGTGCTTTCTGGCTACTGGCCCTCGCACTTACCGTTATCAGCGGTTATACGTCGATCAACGCGGTCGTCAAGGCAGAGCTATTTCCCCCTCAAATACGTGCTCTTGGCGTCGGCCTTCCCTTTGCGGTTGCGGTATCGTTGTTTGGCGGCACCGCAGAATACATCGCACTCTGGTTCAAGAGCGTTGGCCACGAGAGTTGGTTCTACTGGTACGTGACAGCCTGTATTGCCGCCTCGCTGGCCGTTTACGTGACGATGCCCGAAACCCGCCTCGCGATGGCCGCAGAAGGAGTAACTGCCAATTTGGATCTGCCTCCGACAGCTAGAACCGGTTAGTATTCGCGATCCGTGCTACAAGTCGGGCCCTTGAGAACGGCTCTCGGGCAATTAAAGGCAGTTCTGCCCCTTCGTCTAACGGCAAGACAGCGGCCTTTGGAGCCGCGAATCTTGGTTCGATTCCAAGAGGGGCAATCGAGACGTTCCGTGCTGATCGGAACGAACGCGCACAGTGGCGAAGAAGGCAATTTCGGCTCCCGTTTTGCCGGGTTCCCGCCTATGTTTAAAGGCTGTTATGGGACGGCGTTGCTGGACGGGCTTTTACGGCAACCTCGTCCCATTTTCATCTCCGTTGCTTCTGATTCCGCATCTCTTCGGGTATTTGCATGGACGGGCAGTCCAGGTCGCGTGGGTTCAAGATTCTTTCCGGTACGTCCAACCCTGCTCTAGTCGCGGAGGTTGCGCGCTCCTTAGGAGCTGAGGTTTGCAAAGTCACATGCAATCGCTTCGCAGACGGTGAGATCTTCGTCCGAATCGATGAGAATATCCGCGGCGAGGACGTATTCGTTGTTCAATCGACGAATCCTCCAGCCGAGAATATGCTCGAATTGCTACTGCTGATCGATGCGGCGCGGCGTGCATCTGCGGCGCGGGTCACGGCGGTTATTCCCTACTCGGGCTACGCTCGACAGGATCGAAAAGACCAGCCGCGGGTTGCGATTGGCGCAAAACTGATGGCGAATCTCGTGGAAAGGGCGGGCGCCGATCGAGTGCTCGGAGTGGACTTTCATGCGCACCAGCTTCAGGGCTTCTACGATGTACCGGTCGACCATCTTTACGCAGCACCGGTGTTTACAAATTACTTCCGCAAGAAGAACCTGAAGGATCTGTGTGTAGTTGCGCCCGATGTAGGTTCGGCAAAGATGGCACGGGGTTTTGCGAAGCGACTTGATGCAACATTTGCAATTATCGATAAACGTCGGCCGCGTGCGAACGTTGCGGAAGTCGTGAATGTGGTTGGAGAAGTGGAAGGCCGGGTATGTCTTGTTCCGGACGACATGATCGACACTGCTGGCACCGTCTCCGAGGCGGCGCGGGCACTCAAGCGTCTTGGAGCAACAGAAATTTATGTTTGCGCCACACACGCGTTGCTAAGTGGTCCCGCGGTTGAACGGCTGAGCAGCGCGCCGATTACGGAGGTAGTGGTTACTGACACCGTGCATCTATCACCGGAAAAGCAATTTGACTCGCTGCGCGTGTTGTCGGTGGGTGAATTGCTGGCAAAAGCAATCCGGTACACACATGCCGATCAATCGGTGAGTGTGTTGTTCGAATAACCAGCGCAGCTTGCAGGTGTAGCGCGTAGTTCGCAGGTGTAGTGAGTAGTTCGCAGGTGTAGTGAGTAGTTCGCAGGTGTAGTGAGTAGTTCGCAGGTGTATTGCGTAGTTCGAAGTCGAAACATGAAGTTGAGCGGCGGGACGGCAACAGGTGCTACTCCCGCGCCACCATTATAAAGGAAAGTTTTATGGAAGCAGCAATGTTGAACGCGTCTGTCCGCACCGAAAGTGGAAAGGGCGCTGCAAGAAAGATCCGACAGGCCGGAAGCATTCCCGGTGTGATTTACGGGCATGCTCGTGAGCCGCAATCGCTAACAATGAACGCACGGGAAACCGATCGTCTTTTGCAGCGCATCACGCCGGGTGCAACAGTTATCGAGCTGAGTATCGACGGCAAGGTCTCCCGCTCGCTAATTCGCGAGATCCAGCGTCATCCGTTCAAGCGCAGCATCATACACATCGACTTTCAGGAACTCGTGGCTGGCGAAGTAGTGAGCGTGTACTGCCCGATCGTCTATATCGGAACCCCCGAAGGCGTGCGTAATGAGGGTGGTATTCTCGACCAGGTAATGCATCAGCTTCACATCGAAACGCTGCCGGCAAACATCCCGAGTCATATCGATGTCGATGTAACCGAATTGCGACTCGGCAAATCGATGCACGTGTCCGACCTCACCATGCCCGAGGGCGTGACGGTACTCGATGACGCGGAGCTTACCGTTTGCGTTGTAGCAGTGTCCAAGGCAGGAGTCGAGCCCGCCACTGAGGAGCCCACCGAAGACGAGCCCGAGCTCATTCGCAAGGCTAAAGAAGACGACGAGGAATAGCTGTGAATGCAGGGCGCAGTATGATTGAAATAACTCGCGTTCAAATGCTGCTAGCGTGGTAACCCCGCGCTGGCGCATACCGCGCCCTGCTCCTCTTCCTCCCATCAAGGTGATCGCCGGCCTCGGAAATCCAGGTAGCGAGTACGAGCATACCCGTCACAACGTTGGGTGGTGGCTGGTTGAACATCTTGCAACGCTTTGGCACTTCGACCCATGGCGTCGTGACGGCGATAGCCTCGCGGCACAAGGCGGGGTCGATGGCATCAGAGTGCGCCTTCTGAAACCGCAAACGTTCATGAACCTGAGCGGTGCGGCGCTACGCCCGGTACTAAAACGACCCGGCTTTACAGCGGCTAACGACTTACTGGTCGTCGTGGACGAAGTTGCTATCCCTGTTGGTGAGTACCGATTCAAGCCGTTCGGAAGTCCCGGCGGGCACAACGGCCTCAAGAGCGTCGAAAACCAGGTTGGCTCGTCAAAATATCCGCGTCTCCGTATTGGCATCAAGCCCGTAGACGACCGTCGGAGCATCGGCAATCTCGCGGACTTTGTACTTCACGCGATGCCGAGGGACGAACGCGAGATGGTGGACGAGCTTTTGCCCCGCCTGGTTCAGGCTATCACAGTCTGGTTGCGTGAAGGCACCGAAAAAGCGGTCAGCACAATGGGGCGATAGCTCAGCCCCGTCGGAACTCTACTTGCCAGCCACCGTGTTGTGTGACTTGAGATAGAGATTGAGACTTCCCACTGCCAGCTTCGACTTGAGCTGAATCACTGCGCGACTGCTATCATCGCTGATAAAAACCTCTGCCTTTCCACCTTCGCTGAACAGACCATTGGTTTGGAAAGTTGGTTGCAGAACGATGGTGTTGAAGTCTCCGGCAGGCACGCTGACTTTCTCCTTCCGCAATACCTTTATCCGCACAGGATTCCCCTGCGCCTTGAAATAGCGGGAGAACTCGTAGGTCTTCCCGACTTCAAGCGGAAGGGTGCGCACGAAATACAGGAACGAGGCGTCGTCCAGAGGATTCTGTGGCGTCGGCTCCTCCGGCTTGTCGTTCTCCTTGAACATCCCCCGCTCCGGAAATATCTCGAAGTTGCGCTTCCGCTCATAGCTTCCTTCGTCAATGTCCTGACGGAAGCGACGCGAGCTCAGAGTCTCGACATCAAACCACGACTCGTGCACGTCATTGACTTTGTAAAAGAGCACCGCGCCGCTGTAGCTGAACATCGCATGCCACGACGGTTTGCCACGTACATCGACGATCTCCTTAACTTCCATCGTTCCGCTTCCAACCTTGAGCGAACCGAACTTCACCTCATACTCCAGCTTCTCGCCAACAAAGAATGGTACTTTCGCCGCGGCGGCGGGCAGTTTGGCAGCGCTTTCCTGTAACGTCTCGCCGGAAATATCCGGCTGCGCGTCAAGCGACCGCGCCGGGACGGAAAAGCTCGCCGCCACCAGCAGAAGCGCGACGAGCGGAAAAAGCCGACTTACATATGTTTGCACTGACTTCGTAATAACCATGAAAAAGTAGCTGGGTCAGAGTCGCGATCGACATTGGCAGACCACTGCTCACTGACATTAGAGCTGAGTTGTGGATGGAGGTACACCGCCCTGCGCCAAAGGGGCCCCCGAGCACATACATCCCACACGCTTACCAAGCAACGCGCAACTTCGCGCAACTTCGCGCAACTTCCCATAACGACGCGCTAAACGTTGAACCTGAACAACAGTACGTCTCCATCCTTAACTACGTACTCCTTGCCTTCGCTGCGCACCGCTCCCTTCTCCCGGGACGGCTTCCACCCGCCAAGAGTTGTGAAATCGTCGTAGGAGGCCGTCTCTGCGCGAATGAAGCCGCGTTCGAAATCACTGTGAATCACCCCTGCCGCGACCGGTGCGGTACTTCCCGCGCTAATCGTCCACGCCCGCACTTCCTGTTCGCCCGCGGTAAAATATGTCTCCAAACCTAGAAGTTGATATCCAGCACGAATAAGGCGATCTAGTCCGGCAGATTCGATGCCGAGCGATGCGAGAAACTCCTGACGTTCGTCTGGCGACAGCTCGGCGAGCTCCGCTTCTATTCGGGCAGACAACGGCACCACTTCTGCCCGCTCGCCGCTCGCCGCGATTGTTTCGCGCAGTCCCTTGAGGTAATCCCCTTCCTCGCCTGCAAGCTCGGCCTCAGTGACATTGGCTGCGTAAAGCACCGGCTTGGCGGTGAGCAGCTGGAGCCCTGATAGACGGTCAAGCATGTCCTTTGACAGACCCGCTCTCGCCAAAGGCGTGCCCTGAGCCAGAGCGCTCTGGGCTGCCTCAAGCGCCGGCAATTCAGCAACAGCGTCCTTGTCATTGGCACGAGCTGCGCGCTTGACCTTCTCGAGTCGCTTCTCGACGGTCGCAAGATCTGAAAGCGCAAGTTCGATTTCGATTATTTCCTTGTCTCTCGCGGGGTCCGGACTCCCCATGACATGAGTGACATCTGGGTCGTCGAAGCAGCGTATCACATGCACGATGGCGTCAGTTTCGCGAATGTTCTGGAGAAACTTGTTGCCAAG
>JBBSTN010000269.1:0-5240 GCA_038235845.1 Gemmatimonadales bacterium
CGATGCCGCCGAGGGGGAAGATTTCCTTTCAGCGCTGAACCCGGATTCGCTGGTCGTTCTCAAGTCCAGAATCGAGCCGAGCGTGGCCGGCGACCCCATCGGGTCGCGCTCCCAGTTCGAACGGGTGGGCTATTTTATCAGCGACGAGGAAGACTCGGCTCCCGGCCATCTGGTATTCAATCGAATTGTGAGTCTACGGGATAGCTGGGCCAAGGTGCGCGATCGCTGATTGACGTCTATATTGCTTCGTTCGGAATTAACGATGCCCCCTAGCTCAACTGGCAGAGCGCTGCACTCTGGATGCAGAGGTTCCAGGTTCGAAACCTGGGGGGGCAATGAACACCAGGATTGTTGCAGGGATCCGTTGGCGTTGACGCAGCAGTCATTCCACAGCTTCGGAAGCAAGATGCGATGCGCAAGTGAGTAACACGAGTGATACGACGTTCTCGCCCGGCGATGTGGTGCAGCTCAGGTCCGGTGGCCCCGCAATGGCTGTTACCAAAATGGAAGGTTCATTGGTATCGTGCATCTGGTTTCGTCCCGATGCGACGCTTGAGCAGCATTCGTTTCCTGAGGCGGTGCTCGCGGGGTACTCGATGACGCTTGATGATTCAGCGGCCGTCGCGGCGCTCCAGCGAAGAGCTTCCGACAACATCTAGCCCGCCTCGTTTTTCGGGCGCGAATTCGAATGGCTGCTGCACCACCTGTGAAACCGTTTTGCCTCCCCGTTTTGCGGGGATATAGCGCTGCTGTAAAATCGCCTCCTTGACCGGCTCTATGAAGGCACGATGGGTTGCTGTGACCACGCTGAACGTTTCGGGTTGCACCTTTCCGCTCTCATCCACTACAAACTCGACGAGTACGCGCCCACTAATTTTCGCCTGAAAGAGCGAATCGGGGTAGCTCGGGCGCACCAGAGTCATGGAGTCGGGAATGGCCGGTGAATCGACGTCCCGGTCGGTAAACACGGTGTTTTTCTCAACCATCATAGCAACTTCGCTGGCAGGCGAGTTATCGGTTTTCTTTTTGGCGCTTATGCGCCGTTCACCGCGCTTCGACCATAAAAGAATTGTACCGCAGCTGCTGCTGCCGAATCGATCCCGCTGAAATTCCACCGGGACGCTTGCGGGACCGCTGTAAATCTCGATTCCCTCGAACGATCGTGGGTCGAAGGCGTCAAAGTCGAAGTCCACCATCCCGCTGAGCGGTTGCCCGTCCAGCCAGAACACTGGTGAGCAGCGGCTGCCGCGAATTCTCATGCTGCTGGGCGCGGTATTGCCGTTCGCGACCCGAAAGCCCGGGACCATCCTGAACAGGTCCGACAGGCGCGCCGGATTCCGCTTGGTAATTTCGGCGCTCGTGAAAAATCGTCCGGAGGAAGTTTCTTTGCGTTTATGAAAGCCAGCCATTGGGCCGTCAAAAGTGCGTCTCGCGGAGACGATAACTGGCGCGATCGATACTGCCGCGCGTTCGAGAACGATGTTGACCTCTGGCGCCGGCGATTCGGACCTGCTGACGCGGACACTGTCCGGGCGAAAACCGATTCGTCGCACGTACATCCAGCCACCGTTATCCGTTGATTCCAGAATCAGCGTGACTCTGAACTTTCCATCAACGCTTGTCTCAGCCTTTGCAGAGCCCCCTCGCAGCACGAGCTGCGCGCCCTCCACGGCCAGACCGCTGGTCTCGGTCACCCGCCCCTGCAGCACGATAGTGGTCGAGCGTGAAGCCGACTCCAGTTGTGCCTCTACATTGACCGGCACGGTGAGCAGTGACAGGCCCAGCAGCCACCCAGACGGCTTCATCGCTGCACGGAAGTTGCAATAACTTCGGCAAGATCGCGTCGCAAGCGCCTGACGGGCGCTGCTTTGGTTGTTGTTGGGACTAATGTAGCTGCTCTGGTTGATGTCAGGACAAGGGGATGCACTGTGTATAGAGGAGCACGCAGCAATTCTGACTTTGACACGTTGCCGCCTGGTGGATGTGCGGAGACGTTCGGTCGCTACAAATGTCTTGTGGCAGGGCGAAACAAAATGTGATCCAAGTGTGATTCAAATCATACACTTTAACGAACAGAATTCCCCGCTTAGCGTATATAGTACTGCCTGCTCGGAGTAGCTCAAATTCGCCGATGCAGGTTTGGCGTATGAAGAAATGAGTTTTTACCCCAAATCCCGCTCTCCCATGAATGCTCGTTCCGTCTTATTTGCCATTCCGGCATCAGTTGCGCTCTCCTTCGCGGTTGTACGTGGCCCGGCAATGGCAGCAGACTCGAATAGTGAGGGTCGGGTTTTTGTCGATACCATCCCACTATATACGGCGGCACAGCTCGACAGCGGAACAGCGCTTTATAAGAAGGTTTGCTCCGATTGTCACGAAGACGCCGACTACACGAACAAGAAATTCCGCGACAAGTGGAATGGTAAGACGCTCTATGACTTCTATTACTACGTCAGCACCAAGATGCCGGACGACAACCCGGGCGGCCTGACGAAGGATGAGTATGCCAATTCGATGGCGTATATTTTGAAGCTCAACGGCGTACCTGCGGGCCCCAAGGCCGTCGCTCCGGACTCTGTAGCGATGAGCATGGCTGTACTGCACTTCCTTCCGCCCGACTCAATTCCCAAGATCGACAGTCTGAAGGCCAAGGTTGACACCCTGAAGGCGAAGTTGGACACTCTCAACGCCAAGGTTGATACCCTCAGAGCGAAGGTCGACACGATGAAGAAGGTTGACACGAATACCGTTTCGTACCGCTAAGTCGCTCGCCGAGTCGGGAAATCAGTCTTTGATCCGAAGTAGTGACGCGAGGTGAGCGAGCGTTGTTGCTATTCATGGAGAGTTGATGCACGAGTTGCTCGACTAGTTGGAGAAACGCTCGCCATCGACAACCCACTGCCCCAGATTCACTCGTTATTATCCTCTTGCAGCTCATCCGGCAATCGGTGTAATTGATCCTTAATCACTACGGATTGCGGGAACGGATAAAAATTGAATGCACGGTGGGACTACAGAAGGTGTGCGCACCTGCACAGATTGAGTCCGTTGTTCAACCCCTCCACGATTAGCCTCCCCAAGTTCGCGCGCCTATCCGCGTGTTCGTCTCACGTACTCGTGAGCATCGCGTAGACAAGCGATGTCTGACACACCTTCGTGTCAGGCAACTGTTCCCACCTCGGAGATCAACGAGATGCGATTTGTAACACCCTCACATTCAGGCAGATCTGGGCGATTTCGTTCATTTCTGTCACATGTTCGGCAAAGTTGGCTGGCGCCGTTTCTCTCAGTCGTGCTGCTCTTACCGGTGGCCCGAGACGTTTCGGCGCAGGGACAGACCGGAACCATTATCGGTCGAGTTACAGATGATGCGACCGGCGCCCCTGTCTCATCGGTGAATGTTGTTATCTCAGGTACCCAGCTGGGTACTCTCACGGGCGACGATGGTCGGTTCACTTTGCGCAATATCAGCAGCGGCTCGGTCGAGTTGATGGTTAGCCGAATCGGATATGTGGCTAAGCGCATTCCGGTCACCGTTACTGCAAATGGCTCAGTCTCGGCCAATGTGACGATTGCCCAGGCTCCCTTTTCGCTGGCTGCGGTTGTGACGACAGTGACAGGTCAGCAGCGAAAGGTCGAACTTGCCAACACGACGGCGCAGATTGCTGTTGCCGATAAGATCGCCGAGTTGCCGGTATCAACGTTGGGGCAGGTGCTCAACGGGCGAGCGTCGGGCGTTCAAGTTGTCAGCCAGGGTGTGACCGGCGGCGGTTCGCGAATTCGTATTCGCGGAACGTCGTCGCTGTCCCTCAGCAATGATCCCGTCGTCATCGTCGATGGCATTCGAATCAACTCGAGTACCGGCAGTTTGGCGCTCGGCGTGGGTGGCTCAGGACCATCGCGTCTTGACGACATCAACCCCGACGAAATCGAGAACATCGAAATCATCAAAGGACCGTCCGCCGCAACTCTATATGGTACCGAGGCGGCCAATGGTGTGATCAACATCACAACCAAGAGGGGAAAGAGCGGCGCCACGCGCTACAACCTGTATGCGGAGAACGGCCTCATCGTCGATCCTCGTAAAGGCAGCTATCCGGACATGTTCGCCCTCTGGGGACGCACTGCCGCAAGCGCCAAGCCGCGCATCTGTACTTTGGCAAATACCCTTCCGACCGGCACAAAACCGCCGGAGTGTTCTCAGGTTGACTCGCTTTCCTCGGGGCAAATCCTGAATATCGATTCGCTCACGCCGATCGATCAGGGAAAGCGGTCGCAGTATGGGGCTCAGGTTTCCGGTGGTACCGACCGCGTGCAGTTCTTCGTTGCCGGCGAAACGGAAAACGAGCTTGGTGTCTACAAAATGCCGGCCCGTGAAATTGCCCGTTTGGAGGCCGTACGCGGCGTAAGCTCGCTTCCGAGCTATCAGATCCGACCAAGCGCGCTCGGTCGCAACACGCTTCGTGCGAACGTTTCAGCCACCCTTCGCGACAACCTTTTTGTTCAGGTATCTTCCGGCTACATCAACAGCATCACGCGCTTTCCACAGAACGAAGACAACAGCACCGGTCTGATGGTGGACGCGCTTGGCGGTAAGTGGGACCAGAGCACAAAAGATGCGGAAGGCACACCACTGCTGGGATATCGGTCGTATCCGATGGGTGACATTCTCTCCGTCACGACCACGCAGGGTATCAATCGTTTCATCAATAGTGTTGCCACGCAATACAACCCGTTCAGCTGGCTCAACACGCGTGCAATCGTAGGTATCGATTACACCGCTCGGGTGGACAAATCGTTCAACGCTGCGGGTGAAGGGCCACGGTCTGGTCAGACACGTTCTGGTATCGTTGATAATGTTCGCACCGAACTCTCTCAGCAGACAGTGGATCTTGGTGCTACAGGAAGTTGGCTAGCGCTACCGTGGTTGCAGACGAAAACGTCTGTGGGTATGCAGTACATCCGTAACCTTGATGCGCGAACGATTGCCAATGGAATCGGTCTTCCTCCCGGAATTCTCACCCTTACTGCGGCAGCAACACGCACTTCGTCGGAAGCAACATCTGAGAAGCGTACCCTCGGCTACTACGCCGAGGAGGTTCTCTCGATTAACGATAAGCTGTTCATCACCGGTGGTGTTCGTAGAGACGCAGCCAGTGCGTTCGGTAGGGACTTCCGGGCAGTATACTATCCGAAAATCGGTGCTTCGTACCTGATTTCCGAGGCGGGATATTTCCCGA
>JBBSTN010000270.1:0-5237 GCA_038235845.1 Gemmatimonadales bacterium
AGCTTCTTCGAGATCGCTCATATAGATCTTGTCGTGACCTTTCCTGGCGGCGAGAAGTGCGCCTTCATTTACCAGATTTGCGAGATCCGCGCCAGCCATTCCTGGGGTTCCACGCGCCAGCGAGGTAACGCTCACATCGTCGGCCATCGGCTTGTTGCGAATATGAACCTTGATAATTCCTTCGCGCCCGCGAAGATCTGGCGCGTCGACCACGATTTGACGGTCGAAGCGACCCGGACGAAGAAGAGCTGGATCGAGGACGTCAGGGCGGTTGGTCGCCGCGATCAATATCACGCCGTCGTTGGACTCGAAACCGTCCATCTCAACCAGTAGCTGATTGAGTGTCTGCTCGCGCTCGTCATGCCCGCCGCCGAGACCAGCGCCGCGATGTCTACCGACCGCGTCGATCTCGTCGATAAAGATGATGCACGGAGCATTCGCCTTGCCCTGTTCGAAGAGATCGCGGACACGCGAAGCACCGACGCCGACAAACATTTCGACGAAGTCTGAACCCGACATGGAGAAAAATGGCCGCGCCGCTTCGCCTGCAACGGCTTTTGCCAGAAGCGTCTTACCCGTACCTGGAGGACCGACCAGCAATGCACCCTTGGGCAGTCGGCCACCCAACTTTGTGTACTTCTGCGGGTCTTTCAGGAACTCGATAATTTCCTGGAGCTCAACTTTTGCTTCATCCGCTCCGGCAACATCCGCGAAAGTAATCTTCGGAGTATCGCCGCTCAGCAACTTTGCCTTGCTCTTGCCGAATGAAAAAGCCTTGTTGCCGCCGGCCTGCATCTGTCGGAACAGAAAGACCCAGATACCGATGAGAAGGATGTAAGGAAGCAGGCTTACGAGAATGCTTACGAAATTCGCGCGCGCCTCCTGCGCCGAGATACGAACACCTCGATCGTAGAGACGTGTTTTTTCGTCGGGCGCCGACCCGGGAACCAGTCTGACCGTGAACTTCCGGACATCGCGATTATTAATCGAGACGTCGCGATTGAAGGTACCGGCCATGACGTTATCAGGCTGGAAAACAACCGCTTGAATAGCGCCGCCCTCCAGCTGAGCTCGATACATGGTGTAATCGATTTCTGGAGATTGCGTTTCCTTGCCACCGTTGTAATTGAGAAATGCAATCGGTATGAGGAGTATCAAAATCCAGAACGACAGATTCTTCGAAATGCGCCCCCAGTTGTGGGGCTTCTTCGGAGTGTTGGGAGTTTTTGGTGCAGTCATCTTATTTCGCCGTCCTCCTACTGCAAGCTTGCGACATATGGCAAATGTCGGAAATTCTCGGCATGATCGAGACCGTATCCGACCAGAAATTCGTTCGTAGCATCAAAACCAACGAACCGAACAGAATGTTTCAGCTCGACGGCAATGTTCTTGTGAAGCAGCGCGCAGATCTCGAGAGACCGTGGCGATCTCGCCTTGAGAGTATCTATTAGCCGATTGAGCGTCCGCCCGGAATCGACTATATCCTCGACAAGCAAAATGTGTTTTCCTTCCAGTTCTGTCTCCGGATCGTAGACCAATCGAACGACGCCACTCGAAACCATGGCATCGCCGTAGGATGAAGCGACAAGAAAGTCGACTTGAAGCGGCCGCTCGATCTGGCGCACCAAGTCACTCAGAAATATGAAACTTCCCTTGAGAAGTCCGAGAACCAGTAAATCGCCATCCGGGTACGCCTTCGTTATTTGGGCTCCAAGCTCGCTGACTCGCGAATGGAGATCCTGTGCATCATACACGACTCGTTTTACCGCGCGACCGTCGAGTCTCGGATCGTTGGGTGCTTCAATCGTGCTCACGCTCACACCTATACCAGATAAGGTCCGGCCCGGTTGGCCGCCGTGGCCCCGCGAAAGCCGCAACGTTGCGACAAACTCCCGGCACCCACAAGATCTCGCTCTCGACCAGGACGACTGGCCACCCCTGCCGGTCAAGCGACGGAATCCCTGCCTCTACAAAATAGCGTGCCACACGCCGTCCCGGACCCGTAGGTGACGTTTGAATTCTATCACCAGCTTTCCAGGCTCTAACTACGACATGCGAATTCGCCGGTACAGCCATGTGCCAAGGGCTCTCAGCACGGTCTGCAACACTACCTAGTCCCGCTCTATCTGTTACACCTTGACCCTCGATCAGCTCGCGCGTGGGACGCTCCATACGGCGAAAGCGAAAACCAGCCACCCTTGTGGGAAACGAAGCGCCCAACCCAGCCCACGCTATGCGTCGCCGCTCTGGAAGCGATTTACCACGCACCTCAAACCCATCTCGCTTGCCCGATCGAACGCGAAGTACGACCGCACGTTTGGGAAGCGTGAGCATAGCTCCGGACCGTAACGAGTTCGTAAACCGTACCAGTGCCCGGGTTCCTCGTGCATCGAGCACAACTCCAACACGCGAGCAAAGCTCTGGCCAAAGTACCGCGCGTGCCGCCTCGTCTGCGTCGACAAGCGCCTCTGCGTCCACCCACAGGATTCCCCGTCGAAGCGTGGTGGGTGATAGGCCATCAACAATCCGCGCCACGTCGCGACGCCATTGGCCGGCTTTCTCGCCTACCTCCAGCATCGCCTCTCCAAAGCCAGGAGCCACAGCTTCGAACGCCGGAAGCATGTCGTTTCGGACTCGCCCCCGCAGGAAGCGCGATGATGCGTTGGTGGGGTCGTCCATGTACTGAATTGACTCGTCGCTCACCCACTGCGAAATTTCACCCCTGGCCACTCCAAGCCATGGTCGAATGATCGGCGACGGCGCAGCGAGCGATGCGATACCTCTCGCACCCGCCCCGCGCATTACTCTCATAATTATCGTCTCGATCTGATCATCGCGCGTGTGCGCGGTCGCAATTCGAGCGGAATACGCCCTCGCTACCCGGTCCAGGAAACTCCAGCGCCCGTCGCGCCATTGCGCCTCCGTGGTTCCCGGTGTCCTCGCGCGCTCTCTCACTACGGTAAGACCGAGTTTCCTGGCCTCAGCGACCACCAGCGAAGAAGCGTCGGCCGCGTAAGTGCCAGTGCCGTGATCGAAGGTGGCAACGGTCGCTATGCGCTGAGGCGCCCACCTCGCAACTGCATGCATCAGCGACATGCTGTCGCGGCCCCCGGAAACCGCAAGCACGATCGGGTGGTCAGAACGTGCCAGTGCAACCGCGAGGGCTGCCTCCAGCAAGCTTGATATCGGGAAATCACCGCGTTCCGAGCCGTCGCCCCCTTCCTCGGCGGATTGGAACTCGCTACACTTCGCGCGTGACTCTGTGAAGTTGGCTGCGGCCGAACTTTGCAATTTTAGGGGTTCCTGAAAGTTTTAGCGGAGATTGTTTGTGGAATCGCACGGTACTTTTGGTACGATCTGGGCATCGCTTGGCATGACGGCCTACTATATGGCACTCATCTGGATCAACATTCTGCTTAGTTTGTTCCTTTCACCCTTGTTCATGATTCCAATTTCATGGATTCAGGATTATTTCCGCGGCCGTCGCAAGACTGCTTAGTGGGAAGTGGAACGTCGCATCGACAGTCTCATCAAGGGTGACCGCTCGGTCGCCCTTTTCATTTTACAACCTGTCATCGCTACTGTGCGGCTGAGTTAGGCGCCAATCGGATATTTTTCTACTCTGGTAGAAAATCATAGGAATTGTTGCGTTGACAGCATGCGGAGGCCGCCCGGCATATGATGAATCAAGAGAGCGAAACCAAGTCCCGAGGAACGATCGCGATTCTGGTTGGACCTGAGTATGAAGATCTGGAAGTCTGGTATCCGAAACTTCGGCTCGAGGAAGCTGGATTTGACGCACCGCTGGTTGGAATCGGTGAAGCAAAATATTCGGGCAAGTGGGGATACCCCGCCACCGTCGATCAGCACGTATCAGAAATCGACTCTGGCCAGCTAGCAGGAGTGCTCGCACCCGGCGGATGGGCGCCCGACAAACTTCGTCGCGACAGGCGGGTGCTTGACCTTGTTCGGGACGTTCACGAGGCTGGCGGACTGGTGGCAACTATATGCCACGGCCCCTGGATTCTCATATCTGCCGGCATTGTGCAAGGAAGGAGACTCACCAGCACCGTGGGCATTCGGGACGATCTGGTGAATGCCGGCGCAAGGTGGGTTGATGAGCCGACAGTAACTGATGGAAATATCGTGAGTGCGAGAGTGCCGGGCGACCTCCCGCGATTTGGCGCGGCAATGGTCGCCTTCCTCGACAACCAGGGTTAGCGCTTAGCGGATTGTGCTGTTGGTTCTGCTACGGCAGTGGTCGACCATACCCGGCGAAAACAAACTTCACGTTTCACCCACGGCGAGCCCGCTATATCGCCGGCCGCGCCACAGGCGCGGCACACGCGACGTGCTGGTGGTAAGCCGCCATGCTGCAGGGATATCCGCCAGCCAGGACAGCCAGAAGGCGACGCCGCGATTGGCGTAGCTGCCGCGGATTGCTACGAGCAACATGATGCGAATGGCCAATGCGGTCAGGTTCACCACGAATAGTATCTGCACCAAGGCCAGGATTGCGTCGCCTGCATTCACAAACGATGCCCTTCCGAGAAGCGCTGCAGTGAGCACGATGATCGGCAGAGGTAGGGCCTGAGTGCTCCACACAAGCGCCACGTCGAACCAGCGCCGCCACACCGGCGTTGCATCCTTGAGATCAAAGCTTCTGCCCCATTCGCGCCACATCTCGCGCAAGGATGAATACGAGCGCACTGCAATGATCTCGGCGCCGTCAAGGAAACCCACCCGCGCCCCGCGTGAAGCAAGATGCCGGGCTAGCGTTACGTCATCGCTGAATGACGCCCTTGCGGCCGCGTAGCCGCCGTGACGTTCGAGAAGGTCTCGTCGCGCCATGAAACACTGACCGTTGGCAAGAACGCGCTCGGGGGCGCGAGTGCTCACCCCCGCCGCGCCGCACCGATATATCAATGTCACCAGCATCGCTGCCTGCACCCATAGCTCCGTGCGCTGCTGGTCGATGAAGACTGGCGCAAAGGACGCGACATCGAGTTGCTCGCTTTCGACAGCTCCCACCACTGCGCCGATCATTCCTCGCGATGGCACCGTGTCAGCGTCGATTCCCAGAATCCACTCTCCGCGCGCGTGACGGAGAGCTGTCTGAAGCGCCCAGACCTTTCCAATCCATCCTGGAGGAAGCGGATCTTCCGAGATTAGGGAAATTCTGTGGTCTCTTTCGGCCGCCCGCCTCACGATCTCCTGTGTCCCGTCGGTAGAGTTTC
>JBBSTN010000271.1:0-5225 GCA_038235845.1 Gemmatimonadales bacterium
TCCGTATGCCCATCCTGAAAGAGCATGAAGGCCTCGCCCTGCCCTGTCTCAGCGTCCATCCTGGTGACATCCCAGGTTCCGCGGATAGGCGCCGGGGTGAATCGTATCTCTAAGAGCGCCCTATACGACGGGTCAATGGCTGCGTATGCCTCAACCTCAAGAGGAAGGTTCGTGATGACCTTGCGCCCTTCCCGAAGCGCTGGCAGCACTTGGAACGCTGCGAGCTCGTATGACTTGCCCGATCCTGGGATTCCTTCAAGGCCGTTGATCATGATCCAAGCCGGGTAAACGGCACCAATTGAAGAATGAACCGAATGACGATTGCCGCCGCGATGATGGCGATGCACGTGCCGACGTGAAGCAAACTCAAGATGTTCATAATCTCCGCTGGGAGAGAGCTGGCCGAAGCGGCGTAGCCTTCCATGCTCGAAACGTCGATGCCGTCAAGCGTGCTCTTGATGATCTTCATCGCCTGCTCGAACGGCCAGCAGAAGGCGTCGCGCACCCAATCCCACAATGCAATCCAGCACTTTACGAACAGCTGCCCGATCCAGGTCAACACTGCGGCGATCTTCGCCAGCAGCATCGTGAAGCCAGCGATCATCGATCAGCCTCCGAAGATGAGTGCACGCGCCATCAGGAGCGCACTGACGAGCAGGATTGACGCAGCAATAGGCCATATCCAGCAAGGCGGCGCAACGCTCCATGTCTGGTAGTTGTAAATGCCACCGAAATTCAGATTTACTTGCCAGTCTGGGCAGGTGCCTCCATCAACAACTGTCGGCATAAGCTTGTTGACGAGCTGTGCAATGCCCGAGTTCGTGAACTGGGGTTTGTACTCATTCCAGATACCTTCCATCCCGTTGGGATATTTGCGCTCGTAGAGGTCCGGCACAGGCGGCAGCGCCGTATCTGCCGGCGCGCCTTCGTCGGACTTCGGCGGCGTATCGACAGTCCCGGGCGTCGCAACCGGCTGACCGTTCGTCGTTGAGGTGCTGGTAACGTTCCCGGCCGCGTCTCTAACCGTCGTCGTTGTCACTTGCGTCGCCGTGACAGTCGAATTGTTGTAAACGTAGTTCGTGACGTTCGTCGTTGTCGTCGTGCTCGTCACACCGTTATTCACGTTCGTTGTGACAGTCGTGGACACTGGAGAAGCCGCAGGGCCAGTCACCGTGGGTGCTGAAGCCTCCACCGTTAGGCCTTTGTCGAGCAGCTCTTTTATTGCTGACGCCACCTTGGAGGCGTTCGCCGGCAACGCTATTGCGTCCTGAATCTTCGCCTCGACGGCGGCATCGTTTCCTGGTGTATATGCGTCAACTGGCTTGGTACCGCTGCACGTGCCGTCCTGAAGCACCCACTGCCCTGCCGGACAGTTCACCTTTACCTGTTTTTGAATCTGATCTTGTCCTGTACCGCTGGCAGTTTGGCCCCAGTAGAATTTTGCATCGTACTGCCACGCCGCCGTAAGCGTCGTTGTGTTGCACGTCAACCCAGTCACGTTGTAATAACCGTTCGGCGGCGCATAGTTTCCGGTAGCGACGTTTTGCGCTTTCCTAGCATCCATATTCGCCTTGCACGCGACATTCGGATCGGGGTTCCACGGAATAACCGTGCCGACGGTGTTCCGGTATTCGTAGCCGTCCGATTGAGTAGCCGGGTTGCAGACTTCGTATCCCCCGCTACCCATTTCGTACGTCCCGCCCATACCGCGAACACAAGCCGTTCGGAGCAGCCCCTCGATGGCTTCGCCGGCGATGTATGCACCCCCTGCGCCGCGCAACGCCTTCGCGATGTTCAACGGCGTCAGAAACGACTTAACGGTAGCCTTATCGGGAATGAAGTCCTTCGGCGTGAAGGGCATTTTCAACAGGTCTTCGAGCAACATCCCAGTGCCGGCTGCTGGGGTCGGGTTCTTGTTGATCAGGTCTTTAAGAAGCGTCCCGCCGGAGTTGGTACCGAAGTCTGCGGTGCTCGTTTTGCCGTTTGGTGTATTAAAGCCCAGGCTATGGCTCTTGCCCACGGCGGTAGCGCCCGCGTAGGGCGTCACCACCCACGAAAGCGCCCACAGGATCAGAAGACGAGCTATCACGTGCCGGCCCTCATGCCTGCAATCAACGCAACTGCGCATGCCGCCCCGATGCAGCCGACTAGCGCCCACACCAGAGCGAGCATGGCAGCAGCAGCCACGATCAGACCTTGCGCACCACGCGCTTGCCCACATCGCCGCCCTTGAAGGCGACCGCAATGCCGACCACCACGATCATTGTTGCCAGCACGGCAGCAGTGATTCCGGCCAGCGAGATACTGTCCAGAACGTCGGTGATCGGATTGCCAGCCGTCTGTGCGAACGCGGCTGGTGCGAGCAGCGCGAAGCTACCCAGCGAAGCGGCTTTTGCGCCGTATTTGCGAGCGAGAGAGTACATTTTGATTTCCTAGTTGAATTGAAGAACCACGCCACCGAAAAGCCGATAGCGAGAAGCGCCGCACGCGACGTTTTTCGCTGTCATAGCTTGCGAACCGCAGCTAACGCGATGCCTGCGCCGTAGCCGATTGCCCAGGCACCGAATACGGCTGCGAAGCCATACCCACCCACCGCAACAATCGCATCTGCCGTGATGCCCATACCCACCCAATCGATTGTTTCAACGAACGGGAGCGACTCGATGCTTTCCGGAGGACATGGATTCGTCGCCACGGCACACGTCAGAAAATTCATGAACCGAAACCCTCCGGGTCAATCTCAGCGCCGCAGTTGGGGCACTCGAACCGGTTGTGCTCGACCTCAACCTCGTCGGCGCTGCTCCTGCTGTCGCACTCCGGACACTGATATACCGAGGCGTCTTCACTTTCATCGTCCATATATCACCCCTTGATCAGGCCCGCAAGCGCTTGCCAAACAACCGCCAGCGCTAGGCCGACAGACCACAGAAACGCGGCGCCGTTCATCGCCTGAACAACACCCAAAGCGCAACCACAACTGCGACCGCTATGAGAGCCGCCCAGCCAATGACGAGCACCACGACGTCGGTCACTTAAAGAGCCTCCAAACCGACCCAACCGCACGAGAGATCACCGAGCCAACGACGCGCCGCAGTACGAAGCCAGACCACCAGCTCGATTGCGTCCGGCGCGTGCTCCAAGGATCACGCTGCACGTTCAGCTCCTTGCCACGATGGACGAATACGGCCCGTCGTGGAATGGTTGAGGAACGTCGCCAACGACTCGCAGCACGAGGCGTCCGGGCAAGATGGACACGACGTAAGGACTTTCGAGAATTTCCCCCGTTGCGCGCACCACAAGACCGAAGGCACCCCGCACGAGGTCGCCCACTCCATGTTTTGCTTTAGCCCACTCGGGAAGACTGAGCCAGCGCGGGATGCATTTGCCTTGTTCATCGAGTCCGCCCACGCCGTAAAGACGCAGGCCCTTTGGAAAGTTGGTGAACTTGCCGAGCTTCGACAAGTACTTCATCAGATAGCCGACGCCGGCAGTGCTGATATCGCGATGAGTGCAACCATGCGGCCAGAAGGCACGCCTGCCGCGCTGCTGCTTGTCCCACATGGGCATGCGCACACCCTCTGGAAGCCACACGATCAGGTGGTAGTGCGGCACCTCGTCGCCGGACTCAAGCGCCCGCCCAGGCTGAATCTCACATACCCACGTGTAGCGACACGTGAACCCCTTGCGCGCGCAAAACCGCCGGTAGCGAAGCAACGCATCGGAGATATGGCGTCCCTTCCAACCGTCCGGATCGGCGTACGTCAACGTGACAAACCACGGTACGTCGGGCCGATGGCCCTTGCGAGGCAGGGAAAGCCAGGAGCCAGCGGCCCAAACACACCGCTTCAGGCGGGAAACCCTTCGGTACGCGGCCGTCGCTTTATCAAGCTTTAGCTCGATACTGCCGGGGGCCTGAACACTTGTTTCAAATGAGACAAGCCCCGCGCCTGCGGCGCGAAGATCAGCCGAACTCACAGACTTTCCCCGTGCGTCGGCTTGCCGCCCCTGCTGTACACGATTTCGATCATCGATACGCCATCGATTGTCGAAGCCGTCGCTGAAAGCTCATCGTCTCCCGTGAGCTGCGCTTCTGAAAGGAGCGACAGCATCGCCGCTTCGAGCAGCGCCAACCGCGCGGCCTGAACTTGGTCCGGCGTTACCACGCAACGCCCTCGAAGGAGTTTTGCACCGCGGCATAGCCGGCGAGGCGCTCTGACTGCCCCGCGCACCACCGCGCATCGCTCAGTGCGCACGTGGCGGCGTGACGATCTCCTTCTTCCCCGCACCGAACAGCGGTCTGCGCGAGCCGAACAGCTTTGCGGGCGTAGCGCTCGCTTTCGGCCGTGGCTTCTGCCGCGGTCATAAACCGCCGATTACCTACCGGCGACCTCGCATGCAGCGCGCCGTTGGCCTGATATTCGTTGTGCATGGTGCACCCCGTCAGACTGTTTTCGGGACTGGCTGGAGGCGCGGAGCCACCGCGAGACTCCCCCGACGGTCCAGGTAAAGCGAGGCGGGGTGCAGGGTGTATTCGCCAGGGGGGTACACTATCGGTGTACCGTCCTTATCCCGGTCGAGAATAATTTCCGTCTTCTCCGGGTAAAGTCCCGGCTTGCCGTCCCGGCCGAGCAAGGCGGCGTAGACAGTCTGAAATTCGAGGTTATAAGGTTTTCCGCTGGTCTTGCTTGTACCGCTCATCGAGCGCGTTTCGACCTTGGGGACTATGAACTTGATCATTGGTGGCTCCGTTGATGCTGTGCACGTTGCACAGTGATACGAAGCTTACCTTGCAAGTCGCACAGTATGCAATACTCGCTTTCCCTAATTGACAAGGCCGCGGAAATGTGCGGGAGCTACTACAAGCTCGCGAAAATCATAAATCTATCCGAATCTTCTATAAGTCAGATTCGAGGACAGAAGCGCAGATTGCCTGTAGATATCGTGCCGGAATTGGCACATCTAGCAGGCGAAGACGTGGACGAGGCGATCCGGTGTGTGCTCATAGAGCATGCCGAAGGAACGCCGCGCGAGAGTGCTCTGCGTGAGATTCTGGGAAAAACGAAGGCTCTTGGCGTGGCGGCGATACTGCTTTTTTTCGCGACCGCGCAGCAGAGCGACGCTTCCGCTTGTGGGACAACCTACAACAGCGGCATTGACAGTCTATACATTGTATTTCTGCGGTGGCTACGGCGCCTCCGGCGGGACAGCCGGTCTTTAGGGCGCGA
>JBBSTN010000272.1:0-5218 GCA_038235845.1 Gemmatimonadales bacterium
AAACGACCGCTCGCGGCGCTGCTGGTACCCGACCTGCTCGAGTTGCTGGAGGAGGCGCCGGAAAGCGTCGGTCCGCAAACCGAAGAGCTCCACCCCGCCGATCTCGCCGACATAGCGGAAGCGATGCCGGAAGCGTCGGTTCGCTCCTTCCTCGCGGCGCTGGGAACGGAGCGAGCGGCAGAAGTGCTCGAGTATCTCGACGACGACCTCCGCACCCAGTTCCTGGAGGAGCTTACCGCTCGCGAAGCGGCGTCGATTGTCGCGGAGATGACTCCCGACGAGCGCGCGGATGCGCTCGACGAACTGGACGAAGAGACAGCCGACGAAATTCTGTCCGAGCTCGAGCCCCGGGAGAAGGCGGAAACCGAGCGACTGCTGCAGTACGACTCGTACAGCGCCGGCGGTCTCATGACCACGGAATTCATTTCGGTGGAGGATTCGCTTTCGGTTGAGGAAGCTCTGAGCGCGGTAAGAACCATGGCGCGTGGTGGGCGACGTGAGGCGATGTACACGATTTACACCACCGATGGGCAGGGTCGTTTGCGCGGAGTGCTCTCGCTACGGGAGCTGCTGGCTGCCGCAGAGGGCACCCGGGTTTCCGATCTGGCATGGACGGAAGTTGTGAGCGTCACACCCGACGCTCCGCAGGAAGAGGTCTCTCAACTGATTTCCAATTACGACCTCGTTACGTTGCCCGTTGTCGATGTCGACCGGAGGCTGCTGGGGGTGGTCACGGTCGACGATGTAATCGATGTCATCCAGGAAGAGCAAACCGAGGACGCGCAGAAGTTTGGCGGCATGGAGGCGCTCGAAGAGCCGTACATGCAGATCGGTCTCTGGCAGAACGTCCGTAAACGTGGCGGATGGCTGTCGGTGCTGGCATTGAGCGAAATGCTCACAGCTTCCGCCATGGCGAATTACGAGGCCGAGATCGGCAGAGTGCCCTTGTTGTCGCAGTTCATCCCCCTCATCATGAGTTCGGGGGGCAACTCCGGGTCTCAGGCCACCTCGTTGATAATTCGCGCGATGGCGCTCGATGAAGTGCGTCTTGCCGATTGGTGGCGCATCGTGCTGAGAGAATTTCCTGCGGGCTTGATCCTCGGACTATTGCTGGGATCACTCGCCTTTTCTCGAATCATGGTCTGGCAGCTGCTCGGCCTTTACGACTATGGGCCGCACGCATTGCTGGTGGCGCTCGCGGTTGGCTTGTCACTCGTGGGAATCGTTACGTTTGGATCACTCACGGGCTCGATGCTGCCCTTCCTGCTCAGACGACTCGGATTTGATCCGGCGAGTGCCTCTGCGCCCTTTGTGGCTACGCTCGTAGACGTTTCGGCGATCAGCATCTATTTCTCGGTCGCCTACGTGGTGCTTAGCGGCACCTTGCTAGGGCCCTGAAGCCGGCAGAAACGTGCCGGGTTGGACGTTACATTCGTCCAGAGCGTGGAAGGACACCATCCGGGTGACCTTAATCCTTATTGGAGTTGCATGACGAAGATCCTTGTCACAGGCGCCGCCGGATTTATTGGCTATCACACCAGCGAGCGGCTGCTGAAACGTGGCGACGAGGTCGTGGGGTTTGACAACGTGAACGATTATTACGATCCGACGCTTAAAGAAGCGCGTCTCGCGCGTCTCGCCGGCAAGCCTGGCTTCAGACTCGTGCGGGGAGAGCTGTCGAATCGAGCGGACGTTGAAAAGGTCTTTGCCGAGGGGAAGTTCGACCGCGTTATTCATCTGGCCGCACAGGCTGGAGTGCGCTACTCGCTTACCAATCCGCATGCGTACATAGAGAGCAATCTGGTGGGCTTTCTGCACATCCTCGAAGGGTGCAGACACAACAGCGTGGAGCATCTTACCTACGCCTCGTCGTCCAGCGTTTACGGCGCCAGCACTGCGATGCCGTTTTCGGTGCATCAAAACGTCGATCACCCGGTTTCACTTTACGCGGCGACCAAGAAAGCGAACGAGCTGATGGCGCACACTTACAGTCATCTTTACGGACTTCCCACAACGGGCCTTCGATTCTTTACTGTCTACGGACCGTGGGGTCGCCCGGATATGGCGATGTTTCTGTTTACGAAAGCGATTCTCGAGGGCAAGCCCATCGAGGTGTTCAATCATGGTCGCATGCGACGCGATTTCACGTACATCGACGATATCGTGGAAGGTGTTGTGCGAACGAGCGATCATGTAGCGAGGCCGAATCCGGATTGGGACAGCGATGCGCCTGACACCGCTACCAGCAAGGCGCCGTATCGACTCTACAACATCGGCAACAATAATCCTGTCGAACTGATGCACCTCATCGAAACGATCGAGAAGTCACTTGGCCGCGTAGCCGAAAAGAAAATGATGGACATTCAACCTGGGGACGTCCCGGCAACTTTCGCCGACGTAGACGATCTCGTGCGGGACGTGGGATTTGCTCCCAAAACGCCCATCGAGACCGGCGTTGAGAGATTTGTGAGCTGGTATCGTGAGTACTATGGCATCGAAGCTTCCGGAGACTGACTGAACAATGAACATTGCAATGATCGGAACTGGCTACGTCGGACTCGTTTCTGGTGCCTGTTTCGCTGAGTTTGGACCGCACGTAACATGCGTTGACCTGGATGAGTCGAAGATTGAACGACTGAAGGGCGGCGAGATACCGATATACGAGCCCGGTCTTGACGAATATGTCCGCAAGGGTCTCAAGAGCGGTCGACTTGAATTCACAACCGATCTCGCCGCTGCAGTTGCCCAGGCGGATGCAGTTTTTATCGCCGTTGGTACGCCCTCACGTCGCGGCGACGGCCATGCTGATCTGCGCTTTGTCGAAGCTGCATGCGTGGAAGTTGCAAAAGCGCTGTCCGGCTACACCGTGGTGGTGACGAAGAGTACGGTGCCGGTGGGAACCGGTCGACGTGTTGCGAAGATAATTCAGGACAACAACCCCGAGGCAGAGTTCGACGTGGCGTCAAATCCCGAATTCCTCCGCGAGGGTTCGGCGATCGTCGATTTCATGCGCCCAGACCGCGTGGTTATAGGAGCGGAGTCCGACCGTGCGAGAGCCGTCATGTCGGAGATATACCGCCCGCTGTATCTCGCCGAAACTCCGATAGTTATGACTTCGCTCGAAACGGCGGAACTGACCAAGTACGCAGCAAATGCATTTCTCGCTACAAAGATCACGTTCATCAACGAAATGGCCGATCTGTGTGAGAAGGTTGGTGCAAACGTTCAGGATGTTGCGCGGGGAATGGGCCTCGACGGTCGGATCGGCAAGAAGTTTTTGCACGCCGGTCCAGGCTATGGCGGATCATGTTTTCCGAAAGACACCGTCGCTCTGGTTCGTACCGCTCAGGAGTTTGGAGCACCCGCAAGGCTGGTGGAGACCGTTGTTCAGGTCAACGAAACACGGAAGGGTGCGATGGCGTCGCGAGTGATCGCGATGTGCAATGGTACTGTTCGCGGCAAGACCATCGCGGTACTGGGAGTCGCATTCAAACCGAACACTGACGACATGCGTGAAGCACCGAGTCTCTCGGTCGTGCCGGCGCTGCAGGATGCAGGCGCGACCGTCAGAGCTTACGACCCGGCCGCAATGCACGAGGCCCAGGAGCTTCTTCCTGACGTAACCTGGTGTACGGATGCATACGACGCGGCGAAGGGTGCGGATGCAGTCGTTCTCATTACCGAATGGAATGAATTCCGTGCGCTGGATCTGGAGAAGCTCGGGATGCTGATGAAGAAGCGGGTGCTGGTAGACCTGCGAAACGTGTACCGCGGCGAGGAGGTGCGTGCTGCGGGGTTCAGCTATGCCAGCGTCGGGCGGCCCAGCACAGCATAAGCGGCAAGCGACAGAAGTTCAGTGTCGAGTGCCGCGCGTCAGTCGGTGCTCGGCGACTACATAGCCAGCGCGGCCATCAGCAATCCGAGCGTGACGACGCATAACATTCCGGTGAGCCAACCAATACGTCTTACGACAGGTTCATCGCGTTGACCGATCCAGGAGCCGCTGCGGGTTTGCATTGAGAATCGCCAAAAAAAGTGTGATGGTCGTGGCGCGCTCGCCACGTGTCTGTATTTCTACTTGCCATCCACTCTGGGCAACCGATGTGCCGCGCTACAGGGCCGTGAAGCTCGCGCTGGCAACATTGCCCGCTCGGTTACGGCGCGAGAATGAGAGCGCGGGCTGAAATCGACATACCGCGCGCTCTATACGAGCTCTCGATGAAAACAGAGGAGCCGAGCAAGTGTTGAACGGCTGGTCAGACAGTGGTGCAAGCGCAACATCTCACGATTCGTCTCCGCTCATAATCGCGCCATCACTTCTTACCTTGCGGTCGTTAATCGCGAGGACAACGAAACCGCCGATTGCAATCGCGGCGAATGAGAACCACTGCACCGCGTACGATCGGTGTGACCCCTCATCGAGGGTTGGCGGAGGAATGCGCGCCGGAAGTGTCACGTCCCGGACTACGGTATCGCCCAGAACAAGCAATGCAAATGGTGCGAGCGGGCGCCCCATCTTTGCCGCCTTTGTGTCGCGATTTAGGTCTCGCACCGTGTTCGCGGCCGACGGCATTCGGACATTTCCGCCGCGCGGTGGAGGAAACGACGTCACCAGCGCTTCGACACTAAGAGTATCTGTCTCGCGGGCGGCATTTGCGTCTATCGTACGTCCATCTGCGGCAGCGATAAATCCACGAAGAAGAAGAACTGCCGTATCGCCCCACGCGCCGTCGAGAATTCGCACCGGAGTAAGCAGATAAACTCCGGGTGCACCATTCTGCGAGCGCATCGCGTGCAGCATTTCCGCACTGTAATCAGCTACGCCACGAACGCTCACACGCCTCCAATGAATTGCAGCGGTGTCGTCGCGAGTTAGTGTGCTTATGCTAACAGCCGGCGCTTCGCGGCGCTTCGCGATGAGCTCATTCCGGGCAACCCGCTGCTTCAGCCTGCGGAGTTGCCAAAGGCCAGCTTCGATACATCCGCCAGCAACCGACACCGCGAAAATCGCCAACAGAATCAGACGCAAGCCGGGTAGTCGCGATTTTCTCGGCCGCGCATGCTTCATGATTCTTCGTCCGATTTCTTGCCGGTATCTTCTTTTGTCGACCTACTGTTTGCAGGGTTCGAACCCTTCTGCCTGACTTTTTCTGAAGCTTTTTTAGGCGTTTTACCCTTAACCGCAGTCCAAGACTTTTTGGCCGGTTTCGCGGGCTCG
>JBBSTN010000273.1:0-5152 GCA_038235845.1 Gemmatimonadales bacterium
GTTATCGTTGCGTTGAAACCGACGCCACCTTTGTGATTTCTACATGTATCAAGACGGCAGCAAGGTAGTTTCCCAGTAGCGCGTTGCACATTTCCTGGAATCGACAAATGTCAGAATCAATGTTTGATACTTTTCGCAGATCAATCTCAGCCGTAAATGGAGGCGTGACCCGCCGCGATCGCGTTCGTTTCGCGGTGCTCTACGCCTCACTCGGCGCTATTGCCGGTGTTGCTGTGGGGATGGCAATTGCCGAACGTGGCGGGGGGCTTCAGGGTCTACTCCGCAAACTTGGGCGCGGGCGACCTGGCGGGAGCGGAAGCTTGAGCGGACGGTATCGTGATTCGAGCGGTTGGGGTGCGGATGATCCGCCAACTGACGTCTTCGACGGGTATGACGACGACGACTCGGAGCTGGCGCCGGAATCGATCGCGCATATGCATGTTCGCAGTGGCGGGTCGAGTGAGGGATCAGTTTCGCGGATGTCCAATCGTGTTCGGGAACTTCGTGACAGGGTTCTTCCCCGGCCTGGCACCGAGGCCGGGATGTCGTCGGAATCGTCCCGACGGGGAGGATTCGATCGCGAGGTCCCTGCCAGCGCGACGGCGGAAAGAGCAGTGCGGACCACCCCGTTACGCTCACTGCCGGACGAAGCTGCCCTCGAGGCCCGCGTTCTAGAGGCCTTTATCAATGATCCAATCCTCCGTGAACGCGCCATCGACATTTGCGCATCGGGAGTCGGTACAATCGAGCTGACCGGTTGGGTTCGCGAGAGTGGCGAGATTGGTCACGCCCTCACGCTGGCAGGTGGTGTTCCTGACGTTAAGACTGTCATCGACCGTCTCGCGGTGCGCGGCGGAGCGCCGGCGCGAGATCACAGCGGCAGCAGATATGCGGGCCCGCCTCCTGCCGCCGCTTTGCGGGGCTCCAGTCCAATGAAGGGTCCTTCCTCAGCCGCGGCGGCACAGGAGGCCCCTGCCCTCGCGCCAGATTCGGGCTCTATGCGCGCGGACTGAATAGTATTTTCACAGATGACCCTCGCCGCACCAGATCCTGAAAACGTCTCCGCCATGGGAGCCATGGCCGAACCACAGCCAATGCATCAGCCCGAAAACTCGAACGAACACTCTAACGAAAACGCGCACGACAACGCGCACGGGAGCGATCTCGCGACCGGCTCGGTCGAACTGCCGGCGGTCTACATCGCGTCGGATATAGAATCCACGCTTTACGCTGAGTGGGAGAATGCCGGCGTTTTTCGCGCCCATGCGGAAGATGCCGCAGAACGTGAACCATTCGTAATGGTGATGCCTCCACCAAATGTGACGGCGATCCTTCACGTTGGGCATGGTCTCAACAACACCGTGCAGGACGTTCTTATAAGGTGGCGTCGTATGTCCGGCGACGAGGCGCTCTGGGTTCCGGGCACCGACCACGCGGGTATCGCGACACAGAACGTGGTGGAGAAGATGCTGGTGACGGAGGGCAAGACGCGATTTGATGTCGGCCGAGCCGCATTTACCGGGCGTGTCGAGAAGTTTGTCGAGGAGACCGGCGGACAGATCCTCGAACAGCTCAAGGCTATCGGAGCCAGTGCTGACTGGTCGCGCACGGCTTACACCTTTTCGCCCCAGCTTTCACGCGCGGTGCGCGAAGCTTTCGTGAGACTCCACGAGGACGGCCTGATATACAAAGGTCATCGCGTGATTCACTGGTGTCCTCGCTGCGGAACTTCACTCTCCGACGAGGAAGCCGAGTTTCATGAAAGCAGCGGAAAACTTTACCACATTCGATATACGCTCGACGAAAACGATGTTGGTAACCTGGCGACGGCGCCGGACGATGCTGATGGAGCTCTCCCTCCCGGAATTACAGTAGCAACCACACGTCCCGAAACGATGCTGGGTGACACTGCGGTGGCGGTGCACCCAGGCGACAAACGCTACCAGGCGCTGATTGGCAAGCACCTCATTCTGCCGGTCAACGGATTACGAATTCCGGTTATCGCAGACGAGTACACTGATCCTGAATTCGGATCGGGTGCTGTAAAGATCACGCCTGCACACGACGCCAATGACTTCGAGGTGGGCAAACGCCATAACCTGCCTGCGCCCGTGGTGATCGACGCCGAAGGTATCGTGCGCGAAGTCGAAGACGCAAACGGTCGCGTACCGGCTTCGTTGTCCGGTCTGGATCGATTTCGCGCACGGGAGCAGATATTGGAGATGCTGCGAGCGGATGGCTCTCTGCTTCGAACTGAGTCGCACTCGCACAACGTTCGTCACTGCTATCGTTGCAACACGGTGGTCGAGCCGCGTCTGTCCGACCAATGGTTCGTGAGCATGAAGCCGCTCGCCGCCCGTGCGCTGGAGGCGTTTCGCACGGGTGAGTTGCGCATACTTCCGGAGAGATGGGAAGCAGTATACGTCAACTGGCTCGAGGGTATTCGTGACTGGAACATCTCGCGACAAATATGGTGGGGTCATCGCATTCCTGTCTGGTATTGCGACGAGTGCGACAGCCCGCCAATTGTTTCGCGCGAGGACGTGCAGGCATGTCCATCATGTGGCGGGGGTGTTCATCAGGACGAAGATGTTCTTGACACGTGGTTCTCATCATGGTTATGGCCGTTTTCCACCCTTGGCTGGCCCGACGAAGACTCTCCCGATCTCAAGGCGTTCTACCCCGGGGACGTTCTTGTTACGGCGCCCGAGATTCTGTTCTTCTGGGTGTCTCGCATGGTAATGGCTGGCTGTTGGTTCATGGACAAGCCGCCCTTTCACACCGTGTATCTCCACGGGACAGTTCGCGATGTTCAACATCGCAAGATGTCCAAGTCACTTGGTAACGGGATCGATCCGCTCGACGTGGTCCGATTGTTCGGAGCAGATGCATTGCGCTGGACGATGATTTCCGGGCTGGGTCTTGGCGTTGATGTCATGCTCGACCCCGACGATCTGGATACTTCTTTTGCTTCCGGACGCAACTTCTGCACAAAACTCTGGAACATCTCTCGATTTCTGCTTACGCGCGTCGGCGCGGAAAACGTGTTGCCGCTGAGTACTGTTTCACCGGATTCCTTCACTGCTGCCGATGCCTGGATTCTTGCTCGACTCGACGCCGCCATCGCTGACTGCGATACCGCCCTCGGACCGCCGAGGCCGGCGAACGGACACGCTTGGACAGACGAGGATCGGCGTCGTGGGTTGCGCCTGTCGGAGTACGCCGAAAGCGCCCGAAGATTCGTCTGGAATGAACTCGCCGACTGGTATCTCGAGTCATCGAAACCACGACTCGCTCAGGGGGGAGCCGACGGGGATGTAGCGCGCGCAGTTCTCGCGCACTGTTTCGATGCTGCGCTCAGGTTGCTTCATCCAGTCGTTCCATTCATAACCGAGACGCTCTGGCAGCGCGTACCCCGCGCAACGTCAAACGAGGATTACAATCGTTCGTCGACAACGGTCTCGACTTCTCCGTCGGCATTTTCGACAGCATCTTCCTCAGCGTCGTCGACAGCTTCCTCGACCGCGACCGAAAGCAGAACGAAGAAGTCGTTCCTGGCAACGGCGCGGTGGCCGTCAAAACAGTTCGAGTCGGATTCGTCGATAAAGCGCGGAGCTGCGGCGTTTGAACTGGCGCAGGAAGTTATTCAGGCCATAAGACACACACGTTCAGAATACAACTTGAAACCGGGCGCTCCGATGGACGTGCTGGTCGCGTCTGGAAGCGCCGGTGCGGCGGCGCGGAATCCGGAGAACGAAGCACTTCTTGCAACGCAGTTTCCTACTATCGAGGCGATGACCCGTGCGCGGCTCAGCATGGTAGGCAACACACCAACGTTACTCGCCGCTCACCACCTCCTGAGCAATGGAAATGAGCTCATAATTCCGTTGGCACACCTGGTCGATCTGGATAAAGAGCGCGGAAGACTAAGCACGGAAATCGAAAGTCTGGCGAAGGCTCATGCATCGCTCGAGTCGCGACTGGCCAATGAGAAGTTCACCGCGAGAGCACCTGCTGAACTGGTTGAAGCTGAACGCGCGAAAGCGACCGAATGGGGTGAACGGCTGTCTGGACTGAAAAGAAAACTCGAATCGCTCAGCAGCTGATGCATCACGAGAAACAGAAGATGAACAAGGTTGTGCACTGGGCGGTGCTCACAGCGTGCGCCTTGTCAGTTGCATACGCCGGCGCCTGCGCCAATGTGACCGAGCCGCCGGGAGGACCGCCGGATGAACTCGCGCCTGTAGTGGTGAGCATCTCGCCGGACTCCGGCGCAATCGTCGAAAAGGTCCGGGAAGTAACTGTCCAATTCGACGAAGTGATCAGCGAAACTCCGAAGGGAGCTCAGAACCTGTCGTCGCTGGTATTTATCAGTCCGAAAAGTGGATTCCCGGAAGTGGACTGGAAACGCTCGCGCATTGTCATCAAACCGTCAGATGGCTGGAAGCCGAACACCGTTTATTCTGTCGCGATTAATCCGGGAATCACGGACCTCCGAAACAACGGAATCGACAGTGTCATTAGACTGGTGTTCAGTACCGGCGGGCCAATTCCAGACACCAAAATCAGTGGCGCGATCTTCGATTGGGTCTCTGCGCGGGGCGCTGCACGAGGCTTGGTGGAAGCGCTGACGGTCGACAGTGCCTCCAAGGACACGACTTTCTATCAGGCACTTGCGGACAGCTCTGGGCGATTCCAGTTAACCAACCTTCCTCCGGGGCCTTACCTGCTGAGGGGAATACTCGACAGGAACGGAAACCGGGAGCTCGAACCGCTTGAGCAGTGGGACACGCTGCGAGTTACCGTCACTCAAAACGCCAACGCCGATCTGTACACCTATGTTCACGACACAACCGGCGTTCGTATCAGCGCCATCACCGAACTCGATAGCGGCAGAACATTGCGTGTAACATTCGACAAGCCGTACGCGCCGGGGCAGCTGTTTACACCGGAGCGCGCGATCGTCGCGCTTCCCGATTCGACGACGCTTGCAGTGGTAAAGTTGCAGTCGCCGCTAGAACGAGCTCAGGACGATTCATTGCGCAATAAAGCGCGCGCCGACTCGATCTCCAAAGCAAATATCGATACGTCCGCAGCCGGTCGAGCGCGCGCCGATACACTGGCACGGCAGCGAGCGGCGGATAGCGTTGCA
>JBBSTN010000274.1:0-5133 GCA_038235845.1 Gemmatimonadales bacterium
CTCGTCCGGTTTCAACGATTGGCACCAGAATTCGCCCTGCAGCCTGGGTAATCGCCACGAGATCTGGTTCAGCACGCGTGTAATGGTCGTCGGTAATCATGACAGTACGTGCATCGACGAAAGCAGACTCAAGCCCGCTTTGGTTGAACGCAGCGGCGACAAGCCTTGATGAAAGTAACTCGCCGATGGCAGCAAAGCTGTCGAGCGATCTTGGCGTCAGGTATCCCAATGTGCGGAACGCCTCGGCAAGATTCGCGAGATCATCGAACTCTGCGCTGATCTCGACGGAGATTTCGTCGGCGAGCGCACCGTCACCAAGAAGCGCAGACGCTTCTCGCAGATGACGCTCGCGCAGCCCTGCAATCAACTGCAGTGCAACCAGAAGATGACCTCCAGCCGCTTTCTCTGCAATTTCGAGTAAAGTATTTGTAGCGCCGCCAAGCGCCGAAACGATGACTACCGGACTTTTTTCCTGTCGTCCGCGTATGATTTCGGTGACGCGTTGAATTGCTCCGGCATCGGCTACTGAGGTACCGCCGAACTTGCAAACGATCACCGCTGCGTGAGTCCGGAGAAAGTGCCGGTTGAGGCCATCAGTTCTGCATTCAGAATCGAGCCGCCAGATGCGCCGCGTATGATGTTATCGGCCATCGCCACCATTCGGAGGTCAAACAAATTGTCGGGTCGCACTCGTCCTATCGAGACGGCCATACCCCTTCCCTTCGGTCCATCGCGTCGCGGTTGAGGGCGATTGTTTGCCTCATGTACGATGAGCGGTGGGGTTGGCGCTGACGGAAGGCCCGAAACCGCAGGATGCCCCGTCCACGACCGCAAGGTCTCGAGCGCTTCTGCAACGGAGGGTGCGCGCTCGAAGTCGACCGACATGCACACGGTGTGTCCATTCTCCACAGCGACTCTGTTCGCATGCGCACTCGTAACTATATCTGCCGGAACGATGTGGTCTCCCCCAAACTTGCCAAGCAGCTTGGTGAGCTCAGTCTCGATTTTTGGTTCCTCGTCTCCGATAAATGGAATCACGTTGCCGAGTATGTCGAGCGAGGCAACACCGGGATAACCAGCTCCCGAGACAGCCTGCATGGTCGAAACAAAAACGCGTCTGACGTTGAAACGCTCGTGCAAAGGAGCGAGCGCCATCGCGATGACTGTAACGGCGCAGTTGGCGTTGGTCACGATGCCTCCGATCCAGTTTTGTTGCGTCCTCTGAGTTGATAGCAATGCCAGGTGGTCACCATTTACTTCCGGAATCACCAACGGAACGTTCGACGTCATCCGGAAGTTTTTCGCGTTGCTCAGTACAATCCGGCCGTCACGCGCAAAAGCGGCTTCGACATCGCCCGCAACCGAAGAATCGAGCGCTGAGAATACGATGGAAGACTTTACTACAGACGGATCGCACATGGTGACAGCCAAGTCCGCGACATTTGTCGGGAGCTCGCCTTCCAACCAATGTGCTGCTTCGCGATAGCTCTTTCCCGCGCTCCTTTCCGACGCGGCAACTTCAGCGAGTTCGAACCACGGGTGATTGTGGAGCAATCGCACAAACGACTGCCCCACCGCGCCAGTTGCGCCGAGTACAGCCACTCGCCAGCGACGTCCTCCATTCAGGGTTTCAATCATGCGAGTAACTGCCTGACAATTTTTTCGTAGCTTCCAACCGACGCTTCAAGTTCATTGACGTCCACGTATTCGATAGGCGTGTGAGCGACGTGAATCGAACCTGGTCCAAAAAGAAGCGGTTGGCCCCACCGGTCGAGGAGTGCACTATCACTTGTGTAGGCCACGGGTTCGACCTCGAATCCTTCAATGACGTGGAAATGTTGTGCAGGCGTGAGTGAACCCCAGACTAGCTCGGCGTGGTCGCCAGCCCAGTCCTCAAAGATTCTCTTGACCGGTTCGGCCTCTCCGACGAGCCGTATCATCAGTTCAGCTTCTGCCAGTCCGGGGACGATGTTAGCCTCAGTACCTGCCCGCATCACGCCAATATTGTACGTGGTTGAGCCAAGCACCGGGTCAGTGGGGAGCGAAAGTTTACGAAGTGATGGGAGCAGGTCGAGCATTGGTTCGAGTGCGCTGCTTCCAAGATGAGAATAGGCGGAGTGAGCTTCTCGTCCACGCATTCGCACTATCAATCTGAGCGCGCCTTTGCCACCGGATGCCAGCTTGCTTTCCGTTGGTTCTCCGTTGACGAGCCATTTGCTTGTGGCCGCGAGTCGGTTAGCCGCTCTTGCGCCAGGCGATCCTTTCTCCTCCCCGACCACAAAAAGGAGATCGACGCGATCCTCCCCGGCGGTGGCAAGATTCTGGGCAGCAATCATCATCGCCGCAGCGATGCCTTTTGCATCGCACGATCCGCGACCGTACAACCGATCGCCCTCGATGCGAGGGGGGAAGTATGGCGGTACGGTGTCGAGGTGGGTGGAGAGAGTGACACCTCCGCCTCGACGTGTAGCCCAGATGTTGGAGCGGCCTGGCTCGACTTCCTGGAGGTTGACGTTCCACTCCCGGGCAACCAGCCAGCGGGCGACGAAATCAACGGCGTCGCGTTCGCGACCAGTGGTTGATTCGATAGAGAGAAGTTCTGTGGCGAGCGAGACGACATCGGACATCGTTACAACTTAATCTTACGATACCCGGAGCGAGGATCGAACTCGCACGGCCTTGCGGCCAAGGGATTTTAAGTCCCTCGCGTCTGCCAATTTCGCCACCCGGGTTTGGCTGACCCGGACTCTATCCCACTTGCCGCCCTTATGCCAGTACAGCAGTCAAGGGCCGGCCGTGACCGTCAACGTCACAAGTCGCGACGAAAGCGGGCGAGCGCGCCTTACCCCCGCAGGCCGAGGGCGTGAGCGGCGTACCAAAGCGTGTGCGCGAGCAGCCCTGCTAACGCGGCATCACCTCCGTTGGCGATTGCCCGTCCGTTCTCGTCAACCATTTCTGCAGCGATACCGTTGTCGAGAGGTGCGCGTCTTAACCAGGCCAGCACTGACTCAGCGTCCGGGCCAAGCAGGCGGGCAAGCTGCGGCAGCAACGCTCCAGGCTCCCCCTGCTCGGCGTGCGCCGCTCGAACCGACCGACGATAAAGCGAATCGTCGCGATCGAGAGCGTCATACATCGGCAGCCAGAGCAACGAACCAACGGCATCGTCGTCCGTCGCATGATTCCCGGCAAGGTCTATCGCTACCGCGAGGCGCGCCTTGCCACCACGATCCACTGCAAAATGGCGCAGGAACGCTGCGCGTACCGCCGCCGGATCTTCCACCGAAGTAGCAGCATCTTCATCCAGCGTGCGCTTGAATATTTCGAGTGCCAGCGCCACAACAGCGTTTCCGTGCAAGGTAAACGGATATGGCGCGGGCACACCCGACGGCATGACTTCGGTGGAATAAAGTGCGATACGTTCATCGCGTCTCGATGCGATGTCTTCCGAGGCGAGATAGATCGTATCGGCAACCACCGGCTCCTCTACGATCTGATCGTCATCTGAATCCCGGATGTAGCGATCGATTGCAATTGCAAACGCCGCTGGCCCTTCGATGCTGAAGCCGGGTTGGAATAGTGAGCCGTCCATGTAGTGAACGCCTTGCCCGGGAGCATAGCCGTGCAGTTCGCAGATGCGAACCAGTAGCTCGCGCGCAAGACCAGTGTCCGCTAACTGAACGGCGGGAAGCGTCCACATCAGCGCTTCCCAGTCGCGAATTGTACAGGCAATGGAATGCCACGGAGCCCGTGTTCGAACCAGATAGTATTGCGCGTCGTCCAGCCCCCGTCCGACACCATAGAAGTAAGCAAACAGGAGGTTGCGATTCACAATTCTGTCCATGCGCTCGCTTCCAGTAGTTTGCTCGAGCGAGGTCAGCGCTTCGCGCGTGGCCGTTAGCAGCGCCCGCCATCCTCGTCTACGCAGTACCGCAACGGTTGCCTGCGCGCCATCACGCTCGGGGCCAACCGCCATGTAAAATGCACACTGAACGGCGCCATTGGCGGGTGCGGTAACTTCGCGTCGAAGTGCGAATTTAAGCGGCTCATGCGACGGGCCTGGCGGCGCTTCGAGTTTAGCCGGCCCGTCTGCCCCAACCGCCAATGCGCATAGTCCGGGAATTGCGGTGCCTTCCAACAACATCACCTCGTCTGCTCCAATGCTTACGAGACCTGCATCGTCAAACGGTCGGGCAGTGCGAACACGCTGCTGGCGATGTCCGAGCGTCCCTTCAAGCGCAATCTCGAGCGACACGTCGACGCAGCCACGGTTCTCGACCGCAAGAGTATATACTGCGCCAGCCATGTCCGCGTCGCGTCCATACGGCGCAAAGATGGTTCCCCTTACAACCAGTGAGCCGATGGTGCAGGTAAAGGTCGGGAGCCATTCGACCGACCGTTCCCACGCAATCCCACCTGCAGCTAGCGCCTGCACCACGCCATCAACGCGAAGAACGGGCACCATGAGGGGAACGGCCGAACCCAGGGCGAAATCGGGGCCTCCCGCGAACTCGACGGTCCCACGCGCGCCACGATGTAAAACGCCGATGGCATGGATTGCACCGTCGGCCGGATTAATGCATGGAATGGACAGCCAGTGGTTGCCAGTTAACTGCCATGGCACGCTCGGAATCTGCACGCGGAACGAATCGGTCGTTATGAGGGTGTGACCAGCGAATCGTTAGAATGATCTGGATTGATCTTGCCGGATTGCGCTGCCCGTCTCGTTGACGGTGTACCTGATCGGGGCTAATCTAGCAGGTTCGTACGGACCCGGCTCTAATCGCTAAAAGCATATCCCGGATTGAATTGAAGAAAATCAGTACAGCACTCGCCGCCATGATTCTCCTTTCCGGTGTGCTCCAATCACAAACCGTTTCAGGAGCTGGCGACGACGCCATCCCTGTTGTTCGCGGCATGGTACGAGTTCGTATAGCGGGGCAATGGAACGACTGGGACGCAGTCTATCGGGATAGCGCGGGACGAACTGTTAAACGCCCCCTGCTTGCGGGTGTGGCGCGTGAACTGGATACGCAGGCGCTGCCGCTGCTTCAGCCTGCCGAATCATCAATCAGAAATTTGTCCGGACGACCGGGGTTTTCACTTTCGCTGGGCGCCCTCGAGGCTCGTGGAGAC
>JBBSTN010000275.1:0-5117 GCA_038235845.1 Gemmatimonadales bacterium
ACGTGAACGTCGACAGATTGAGGCGCTCGCCGAGGTGGCCCGTGCGGTTGGGGAGTCGCTGCGGTTGGGTGAGGTGTTGCGTCTGATTCTTCGTCATGCCGTCGCGTTGCTTGGTGCCGAGGGTGCCAACATTGCACTCCGGAACGATGATTATCTGCATATCGTTGCGGCGGTCGGCGCCGCCGAAGTGCTCGCAGGTATGCATTTACCCGTATCCGGAAGCTTGCTCGGCAAGGCTTTGCTTGATAACGAGCTTGTAGTCTCGAACGATTTTCTCGGCGAATCCCAGCGAAACCGTTCGATCGAACGGTTTGCGTCGGTAAATCGAATGGTAATCGCGCCGCTTATTGCAGCGGGCGACGCAATTGGCGTTATCTCCGTCATAAACCGGGAACGTGCTTTTGATGGCGAGGATGCTCGTATTCTTCAGCGGCTCGCAGATCACGTTGCAGTGGCAATCGTGAATGCGAGGTTGTTCGAGGAGGTCGAGCGGGCCACGAGGGAGTGGAAGATCGCCTTCGACGGCATTGCCAGCGGTATCGTTGTTGTCGACGAGAATGGAGTAGTGAGACGTTGCAATGCGCGAGCCGCGGAGCTGTGCAACAAGTCGATTGCAACGTTGCTTGGAACGCGTTTTCGCACGTCGTTACCGATGGCCCATTCGCTGAGTGCTCCTGAGGGCGTCGACACTCTGCTCAACCGGGCGATGGATGAGGGCGCTGCGGTGAGCGATCTGCTCAGCGACGAAGCACGTGAGCGATTGTTCGAACTGAGCGCGGTGCCGCATCCGGATGGTGGCTGTGTCGTGACCTTTGTCGATGTCAGCGCTTTGCATCGTCTTGCGGAGCAACATCTGCGTGTGCTCGAAACAGTTTCGGAAGCGATCGTGATTTCGAATCTCGATCGTGTGGTGACCTTTGCCAACAGGGCTGCATACCAGCTATTTCGTCGCGAGGTGCTGATTGGCGAACAGGTGTCTGCACTCACCCCGGAGCAGTGGCATTCGGAAATCGAACGACGTGCGGGGGAAGCGAGAAACGGAGCGACGCAGCGCTACCGATGTCGCATCCTGTGCGGAGATGGGGAGGAGGTGGACGTTGCTGTGAGTACCGCTGCACAGTTCGAGCTGGGCGAAGCAACGAGTACGGTTGCCTGTATCCGCGAGGTTTTCGATCAGTCGGCGCGGGGCGACGCTTCCGGAGAATCGGCGGACGCTTTATCTCGCTCGCGTAACCCAGATGATCGTGGTATCGAGCCGTCCCTGTTTTCGACGGGTGAAATCCGGGCGATGTCGGAAAATGTGCATTGAAAACGACGTTGGGAAAAACCCTTTGAACGAGGTTGGTGAGTCGGGCGGCGTGGAGTTGAGCGGCATCGAATCGAGCGACGACGAATCGAGCCACGTGGAGAGCAGCCGAGTGGTGCGCGCGACCATTGCGCCGCTTCTTACCGAGCCGCGCGCGTCGGCGTCGCTTTCCTCGCAATTACTCCGCGGCGAACCCGTTACCGTACTCGAAGTTCGCGGACACTGGGTTCGGGTGCATGGCGAGGACCGCTACGAAGGTTGGATGCACGAGGGTTATCTCGCAGCACCGAATTCGGGAGACGATTTTTCCTGCCTCTCGTTGGGCTGCGACGTGCTGGAAGGTGATGGTGCAAAACGCAGTCTTCCATTTGGCGCGAGGCTCACTTCGGCCTCCACGATTGTGGAGGGTCGGGCGGTGGCGCTTAGCGAACTTGGTGCGGAGTTCCCTCGCCATGCGTCGGCGATTTGTGATAGCGCGTTGACGCTCTTTGAAGGCGCCAGCTATCTGTGGGGCGGTTCGACGCCGTGGGGCTGTGATTGCTCAGGCTATGTGCAGCGGGTTTTCCGGTTGCACGGGGTTTCACTGCCTCGCGATGCGTGGCAGCAGTTTAGGTGCGGCGAAGCCGTTGAGCTCGACAGAGACGTTATTCAACAGGGCGACCTGTTGTTCTTTTCCGATCGCGACGATGGCCGTATAACGCATGTGGGCCTCGCGGTTGATGAACTCCGCATGATCCACAGTTCATTGGCGCGTGGTGGGGTTGCTGTCGACGCCGTGGTCGCGGCAGGTCTCGCCGCGCAGTTCAGGGGCGCCCGCCGAGTGGTGTAACGTTCAGCTTGGTAGCTGACCCGCCGCCGGTGCAGCCGGTGGGACTCCGCCTCGCACATGCAGAACTGCGTCCGCGTGACGTTTGCCGTCGAGGTCAACCTGCATGGTGTATGCTCCTGCGCTGTCCAGCGGCAGATCGATCTGAACGATGATCGGCATATCCATGTCGGTTTGCGGCCCCTGTGGTGCCGCGACCGACAGCTCGGCCGTCGACGACCACAGCTCCGAACCTCGGGCGTTGACCCAACGCAGCGTCATCGGATGAGTGCCCGCGTCGCTGTGAGTGCCCTTGAGGCGAACAACGAGAGTGGCGCGGGGATGTAAGGCGGGAAACTGAGCTACGTGCACGGCGTCGAAAACGCCCAGTACGTTCAGTTTTCCTTCCTGAGATAGATTCGCAGCGTCGGCGAACAAGGCAAAAGAAACATGCATGAGCGGAAGCTACACGACGTTACGGCAGGTGCCTACTTTTCGTGATGCTGCCATCGAGTAATCCCGCTGTATCCACTGTCGTGTCACCTGTTTCACCCGGTAATGGAGATATCACCGCTGTTTTTGACTCCGCAGTAGGCGAGACCGCCACCGGAGAATACAGAGCCATTTTATCCGCGACGCCAGGCGGGTTCGGCGCTACCGACATCGGTTTGATCGTGATGGCGGTTATCTGGGGCGTCAACTATTCCGTGGTAAAAACCGGTATTCAGTCGATCGAGCCGATCACATTCAACGGATTACGCGTAGGGCTCGCAGCAATCGTCCTCATCCTGGTTGCCAGCACGGTTCGGGGAGTTCCATTCCCGTCCCGCAAGGATGCTATGACGCTTGCCGCACTTGGTTTGATGGGCAACGGCATGTATCAGCTGATGTTCATACTCGGCATGGCACGAACGCGAGCAGGCATAGCCGCACTGGTGATCGCTGCTGGGCCCGCATGGATTGCGATTATTTCCAGGTTGCTTGGGCGTGAGCAGCTTGCGAGACGCGGATGGGCAGGTATCGGGCTGCAGTTGCTTGGCATCGTGTTTGTGGTGGGAAGTGCGGGCGCCATCGACGCCGGTAGCGATGCGCTGATTGGTGCAGCGATGATTGCAACCGGCAGCATCCTGTGGGCGTTGTTCAGCGTATTGCTCACTCCATATACCCGTCGGGCACATCCACTGCACCTTTCTGCGTTGACCATGAGCAGCGGCGCCGTGTTGCTTGTCGGCATCGCAATGCCGGGCATCATGCGTCTCGATTGGGGTAGCGTAAAGTTGAGCGAGTGGGCTTCGGTGGCGTATGCGGGTGTCGGCGCTCTCGTCATCGCTTACCTGCTGTTCTATCGTGGGGTTCGTGTGCTTGGTCCAACCAAAACGGCGATGTATGGCAACTTGCAGCCATTGATTGCGCTGCTCGTTGCCTGGGCGCTGCTGCATGAAACTCCCACGGCGGCTCAAATCGTTGGTGCTGCATTCATCATGGGTGGCCTGTTACTGTCGCGTACCGCGGGCATTCGGGTTCCGCTTGTTCGATCACTTATCCCGGCAACTCAGGATTGATTGTGAAGATTGTTTTGTTCGATATCGATGGAACGTTGTTGTGGACGGATGGCACCGGAAGGCGCTCGATGGAGAAGGCGCTTGAGAAGGTTTTTGGTTTCACGGGTGATCCTTCGTACAGATATGATGGCAAGACCGATCGGCAGATTGCACGTGAGCAGATGCTGGCCGCCGGCGTGGATGACCCGTCGATAACCGCGCGCATGGACGACGTGATCGACGAGTATGTAGCTGGTCTCTATGCCGAGTTTGCGACCGACCCTGAAGCGGCAAAAATGTGTGCGGGAATTCCCGAGCTGCTGGATGCACTCGAGAGCAACCCTGATGTGCGGTTGGGATTGCTCACCGGTAACATCGAGAAGGGTGCGAGGTGCAAGTTGCAGGCAGTGGGTATCGACTTCGACCGGTTCCGCATCAATGCGTTTGGTTGCGATAACGCCGATCGGCCGGAGCTACCTGGAATTGCGCGTCAACGCGCGGTCGAGTTGCTGGGCACACATGTAAAGGGTGAACAGATGGTGATCATTGGCGACACACCCGCCGACATTCAGTGCGGGCGTTCACTCAATGTTCGGTCAATTGGTGTGGCGACGGGTCGATATGGAGTGAGCGAACTTTCCACGCACAATCCCACCGCGGTGTTCGAAACCCTAGAGGATACCGACGCAGTGGTTTCCGCCATACTCGGCTGATGCACGATGGCGATGACTTTCGCGTTCCCGAATTGACGCGGGCATTGCGATCGTTAGGGTCGTTGCGTGGAACACCGGGTGACGCGCATGATCTTTGGTTTGCGCCGCTGCTACGTGCGCGCCGAGCGGTGGAGGGTGTAACCGACGTCGATCAACAGCTTGTTGCAATGAATCCTGACCTGTTGGCGTCTGGGATGCGCGACGCTATTTCGAAGATTGCAGCGCTACATGTGCAGGATGACTCGCCATTTCGACGGGCCGCTGAGGCCGTGTTGGAGGACGCCGCGGCGGACCTTTTCGTCGCGCTGGATGGTCTTGGCGCGGCGGCGACTTCGCTCAACCAGAGCAGTGCAGAAACGCGAGCGAAGTGTTGGCGGCAATGGGTTGCGGCGTTGAAGGAGGTGTATTCACGGGCGGACCGCGGATGGACGATGGCGTGCGAGGAACTCGTTCGGCAATAATTGAGAACTGCCTGCGTTGAATAGATGACGGTGATCGGGCGTTGTACGGCGAATGTGATGGATGGCCTCCACGCTACTGAGGGACTTCCGCGAGCGCGCCGCTGTGCGAAGGTACAGTCCACGCACCGTTGAGGCGTATCAGCGCTGGGTTGTTTTATATGTGCGATTTCACGGCATGACTCATCCGCCCGACCTGGGCTCGGCTGCAGTTCGCGAGTTTCTCACGCACCTCCACGGCCTCGACGTAGATATGATGCTTGAGATTAAAGACAAAGAAGCCAGCGCCCTGCG
>JBBSTN010000276.1:0-5097 GCA_038235845.1 Gemmatimonadales bacterium
CAACGATGCGCCCACGGCGTTCACGTGCGTGCCGGGTCTTAGCCACGACCCATGGAGTATCGGAGTACGCGCACTGGTAATCGTGCACACCACGTCCGCGTTCGCAACGGCCTCGCGCGCACTCTCGCTGGCGGTATCGCGCCCGCTATCGTCCGAGCCATCTCCTGAACTGTCGCAGGCAATCAGTTCAACGCTTCGCCCGTTCATCCATCTTCGGTCACCAAGCGCCTGTTCCACAAGCGATCGCACACGCGGAAACGATCTGCTCCACACACGCACTCTGCGGATCGGGCGAACTGCGCAGATCGCAGCCAGGTGTGGCAGCGCAAGAACCCCTGCCCCGAGCAGCGTCAGTTCGCACGCATCCTGCCGGGCTAGAAGCCGCGTAGCCAGGCCACTGACCGCCGCGGTTCGAATCGCTGTGATAGAAGATGCGTCGGCGACCGCCAGTAAACGACCGTTGACACTTTCGAAAAGCAGCACAACACCCTGGTGCGAATCGTAGGGAGTTGCTTCATTGCCCGGGAACACTGTAATAATCTTGGCTCCGATCGACGCGTCGTCGCCTGAGCCATCGACTGCCGGCATGCTGGCGAAGGCGTTGGGAGTGTCCGAAAGGCGAACAACCGTGCGCAGCGGCATCCTACTGGACCCATTGGCAACGCGCATCAACGCCGCCTCCATCACTTCGATGCATTCGTGCATTGGTAGCAGTCGCCGAACATCGACATCGCTGAGCAACAGTGTCATCAAGCCTCCAGCATCGGAGTAGCCCTATGCAACTCCGAATGCTGACCATCGGCGAAACGCCCAATCCTGAATGCGCGGGTGTCGAATTCGCTACCACCGTCAACCACGAGTTGCGCGACGATCTGTCCAATTGCGCTCGAGAACTTGAAACCGTGACCTGAACATGGGCTCGCAACGATCACCTGCGGCGCGTCGGGTAAACTGTCGAGGACAAGGTCTTCATCGGGAGTGTTCGCGTAAAGGCACACGTCGCTGTTGCTCACCGGCCCGTCAGCGCTCGGCATCCATCTACGCACAAGTTCACGCATCCGCTCCACCTCGGCGATCGATACCGAACGGCGAACCGAGTCCGCATCTACCACTTCACCATGATGATGGAGTGCCAGCTTCATGCCCTCATCGCGCTCGGGGAATCCATACCATGCGCGACCCGGCTCGTATTCCCAGATGAAGACAGGAATGTTACGCGTATCGCGATCCTGGCTCCGAACACGTGGATCGGGTTGAAACCAGTGCTGTACGCATCGCTCGACTGAGAGCGGCAGCGTGCACGCCTGCGCGGAAGACGGAATCGCTGCCGAAAGCAATTTAGAGTTCCAAGCGCCGGCGGCGAGCACAAGCCTTCGTGTTCGGTAGCGTTCTTTGCTTGTGCGCACCTCGACTTCGGAACCCATAATTCGCCACTCTATTAGCGGCTCGTCGAAGTGCAACTGCGCTCCCAAATGATTCGCGAGTTGGAGATGCGCTTCTATGCATGCTTCTGGAGCGAGATAGCCAGCGTCTGGTTCGAGCACGGCGATATAGTCAGCTGGCACATTAAATAGCGGAAACCGACGGCGCATGTCGACTGCGCCCAATACTTCGTGCGCCAACCCGTGTTGCTTGGCACTCTTCAACGCACCGCCTGCTACGCTCTCATCGGGGTGCCCGATCATCAAGCCGCCCGTGCGCGTGAACAGTTTTGTACCTGCGAGTAATTCAAGTCTTTCCCACTCCGCATATGCACGCTGCACCAACGGTACGTAAATGGGACTCTCGAAGTACGCCTGTCTGATTATTCTCGTAAATCCGTGGGATGAACCCATGGAGTGCGGTGGCCGATATCGATCGATGCCGAGTAGTTGTGCACCGCGCTTGGCGAGATGGAATGCTGACGCGCTTCCCATGGCACCGAGACCTACGACGATCGCGTCGTAGATCATGCCACCTGGATATCAGACGCGGTCAACGGCGCCAGCATCTTCGGTGGCGTGAGCTGCTCTAATATCTTGCCAACGTTGCCATATGCATACTGACGCTCACTCATCATTTAACAATCGCAGGCTGACTGTATCCGGTCAATTGTGGAGTTCCTGTACTGCTGCCGTTTTTAAGAACTATTACTTTAGACGATCATGTTCCCCGGCCGGAATGCGCTGTAGCTACCAGACCATCAGCGGAGATTTGTCGCGCTCGCGGGGCGGCGTATTTCTGACGCGGTCACTGATGCTGAATTTTGGTGGGAGAACGAGCCGGAGTCGCGGCGCGGCTGAGTGAGGTCTCTTCGATTCCCCATTCTTCACTCTTACTTAACGCGCTCCCGGTCCACATTGTCTGCAGTGTAAAATCCGGCCTCAGCGGCCCTCACTCAAAGGAGCAACCTCCATGCGATTTAAACCGTTCTGGATATATGCGTTCGCCTTGCTCGCCGTGCTGCCGTTTACAACCCTCGCCTCGCAATCCCTGGTCGGCACCGTCTCGGGACGCGTGACCGAAGCCGGTGAAGGCGTCGTCGGAGCATCAGTATTCATCAGCGGTACGCAATCAGGAGCGATCTCGCGCGCGGACGGTAGCTACCGCATCGCGCTGCGCCCTGGCAGCTATGAGATCCGCGTGCGTCTGGTGGGTTACGGGCTCGTACGGGACTCGGTCACGATCGTGGCGGGCGGGAACGTGGTGAAGAATTTTCAGCTGGTCAAATCCGCCACGACTCTCAGCGCAGTAGCCGTGCTCGGATCGCGGACCGAAGAACGCACCGTGCTCGATGCGCCGGTGCCGATCGACGTGCTGACCGCCTCCGAACTGCGCGCCACCGGACGCGTGGAAACGGCACAGATGATTCAGATGGTGGCGCCCTCGTTCAATTTCCCTCGCGCCACGGTAGGTGACGGCACCGACCATGTGCGACCAGCCACTCTGCGTGGACTCGGCGCTGATCAGGTATTGGTGTTGGTGAACGGCAAGCGCCGTCATGTGAGCTCACTGGTGAACGTGAATGGCACGATTGGACGTGGACAGGCCGCTGTGGACCTGAACGCTATTCCCGCCAGCATGATCGATCGCATCGAAATTCTGCGTGACGGAGCAGCGGCACAGTACGGCTCTGATGCCATTGCCGGCGTCATCAACATCATTCTCAAAGGCATCGCCCCAGCGGAGCTATCCGCCACCGTGGGACGTTCTCAGACCACGCTCAAGGGTAACGCGTTGTTACCAACGGCAACACAGGACTTCAAGGAGCGGCTAACCGATGGTGAAGTGCTGCAGTTGAGCGGAAACTATTCCACCGATTTCGGCGGAGCCGGTTTCCTTACGCTCGGCGCGGATTTCCGGGACCGTGGGCCGACCAACCGCTCGCTGCCCGATACACGCACGCAGTACTTCGCCGGAGACGCACGCAACTCTAACGGACCGGCGATCAACCACCGGCAGGGTGACGCTGATACGCGTGACCTGACAGGCTTCATGAACTTCGGACGCACGCTCACTGATGGCGCACAGGTGTATTCATTCGCTGGCGTGAGTCGTCGCGATGGCGAAGCGGCGGGCTTCTTCCGTCGCCCGCTCGACGATCGCACCGTGCGCGCCATTTATCCGGATGGTTTTCTTCCTCTCATCACGTCCTCCATCTGGGACTACTCGGGGGCGGTCGGCATGAAGGGCACGGCGAAGTCGTGGAATTACGATCTGAGCACCGTGGCTGGTCGCAACACGTTTGCGTTTGATATCGTGCACTCTGCCAATGTGACGATCGGTGCTGCAAGTCCCACGCAGTTCTATGCCGGACAGCTTGGTTTCACCCAGAGCACGACAAATCTGGATCTCTCGCGAGGCTTCGACGCAGGGCTTCGTCGTCCACTGCAAATCGCCACGGGTGTGGAATTCCGCTTCGAGAACTACGGTATCAAGGCCGGCAACCCGGACTCGTACCGCGATGGTGGCGTGCGCATTCTCGACGGCCCTAACCAAGGGCGTCAGGGTGCGCTCGGCTCGCAGGTGTTCCCGGGCTTCCGCCCGAACGATGCGGGTTCGCACAACCGCAACACGGTTGGCGTGTATATCGAAGCGTCCAACGATGTCACCGAACGCTGGCTGCTTTCCGCAGCCGGACGCGCCGAGAATTACAGCGACTTCGGCGGGACGGCGACGGGCAAGATTGCCACACGATTCTCGCTGCTGGAGCAGCTCAAGCTACGCGGCGCCTTCAGCACCGGATTCCGCGCGCCGTCGCTGCATCAGCAGTGGTTCTCTTCCACGGCCACCAACTTTATTGACGGCAATCCGTTTGACGTGCGCACGTTTCCCGTGACCGATCCGATCGCGCGCGTGTTGGGCGCCGAGGAGCTCAAACCGGAACAGTCGATAAACTGGAGTGGCGGATTCGCCGTGGAGCCCACGCGTAACCTGTCCTTTACGGCCGACTATTACAACATTTTCATTAGCGACCGGGTCGTCTTTTCGGAGAACTTTACCGGGGCGCAGGTCACGGCCCTGCTGCAGGCGAACGGACTCTCCGGCGTGTCGGGCGGCCGCTATTTTACGAACGCCATCAACACACGCACCCAGGGTGCGGATTTTGTGGCCAACTTCGGCACGAACGTTGGTGCGCTGGGGTTTCTGCGTCTTACCGGTGCATACAACGTGACCGAAAACAAGGTGACGTATGTGAAGCCCACTCCCGCCGAGCTCAGCACACAGGGCGAGGCGCTGTTCGGCCGTGTGGAGCGAGGCCGCATAGAGCTGGGACAGCCGCGCAGCAACATCCTGAGCTCGGCGAACCTGAGCAAGCGCGCCTTCGACTTCACCGTGCGTGCGCAGCGCTTCGGCGAAGTGGTCTCACGCGGCACTAACCCCAACGGTTCTCTGGACAACACGTATGGCGCCAAGGTCATCACCGATGTGTCGGCGTCGTACAACCTCCCGCGGGCGGTGCGTCTCACGATTGGTGCCGACAACGTGGGCGATGTGTATCCGGACGTGAACTCCGCGGCCACGAATAACGGTGGCATCTTCCCCTACAGCGGCATCTCGCCGTTCGGCTTCAATGGCCGCTATGTGTACGCACGGGTGAACATCACGCGCTGAACG
>JBBSTN010000277.1:0-5075 GCA_038235845.1 Gemmatimonadales bacterium
CCGACGTGGATGTGTGCGATTCCCGGTACCAATCGCGCGCGGATGAAGCCATGGGTGCGAGTTCGCGTCGCTCGAGAGTGCGACGGGCGAGCTCCGCGAGTTGGACTGGATCGGCGCTCTGGTCGAGGCCACCCACGAAGGAATCTTCCGCCAATGCGCCCTTGAAATCTCTTGAAGCGGATACGCCTCCCGCTGCACCCGCGGAGATAAGAACAGTCGTCGGGCCCGTGACGCCCACTCCATAAACGTCGAGCGGGGTGGTGGCTGAGTACGATGCCGCGGTGGAAATGAGTGTGAGCGCATATTCGCCGTTCACATCAGCTGCAGCACCTAGACATGCGGTCACGCTAGCGGCGGAAGGTCCGGGAATGAACACTTCACCTAAAGCCAGGACGCGCGGTGTCAGGGTGCCGCAGGCTGACGCGCCAGCGGGTAGCACGAGAACCGGCACTGTATCGGCGCGCGATCCGGACGTCGCGACGATTCTGGCATTTCCGACGGCAAGCGCCGACACGAGCCCGTCAGCCGAGATTGTGGCGATGGCAGGTTCAAGCGAACTGAAGCCCACTGTCTCGGTCGAGAGATCGTTGCCAAACTTGTCTCGGACAGTTGCTCGAACGCGAATGGTGTCGCCTACGCCAAGGTTGGCGAGCTCCGGAGAGGCTATGACTGCGGCCGACACTCCCGGAAGCGCTATGGCAGAGAAGACAACCGGGTTCACGCCACTCACCTGCGCGGTGGCGCGAGCCGTTCCCGCAACGGTACCCAGCGTCCAAACGGCCTGCGCGACACCGCGGCTGTCAGTGGATGACGCGGACGGGCTCACAGAACCGGAGCCGGCTGCTGCGTCCCACTCCACTCTCGCCCCCGCAATCGGTTTACCCGCTCCGTCGGTTACGAGAACCGACAAAGGTGTCGGGAGCGCGGCGCCCACCGCGCCGGTTTGCGAGCTCCCGCCCTGCGCGCGTAGAGCAGCGGGCTCGGGGGCTGGGCCGGTGGTAGACGAATCTTTACCTCCGCCACACGCGGCTATGAACCCGACAGCAAACGCAACGATGAGAGCGTGCGGTGAACGCGTTAAAGTCATTCAGCGGGTCGGGGAAGTGGTGAGCGCGAGGGACTGCGGTAAGGAGCTACGTTTGTAAAGACGATACAGACCTCATTCGGCTTCCGAATCTGGCACCCATCGAGCCCGGGCGCGATCCTTGAGGTGTACATTTTACCTGGACAGCGGGCGCGGGACTTTTCTCATCAGGCCTCGAATTGCAGGCGATTATCCGGAAAATAAATGAACGCAAGCATCGCAACTTCTACCCCCGACCAGGCCGAAGCGTCACGCTCACTGTCAGATTCAACTGAATCGGTGGCGATGAGTGACGAACACATTCGGCACCGAAAACCCTACGACAACGTCCTCGAAACCATTGGCTGGACCCCTCTCATCAGGCTGAATCGGGTCGCAAGTGGAATAAAGACACCTGTTTACGGTAAGGCGGAGTTCTTCAATCCGGGCGGCAGCGTAAAAGACCGAATCGGCTTGCAGATGATCGAATCTCACGAGCGCTCGGGCGCCCTCAAGCCGGGCGGCACCATCGTGGAAGCGACTGCCGGCAATACCGGCATCGGCATTGCCATTGCTGCAGCACTGAAAGGTTACCGCTGCATCTTCACCATGCCGGATAAAATGTCGCAGGAAAAGGTGCGACTGGTGCGCGCATTCGGTGCGCAGGTTGTGATCACGCCAACCGCGGTCGGCCCTGAGCACCCGGAGCACTACGTACAAAAAGCCAAGCGAATCGTAAGGGAAACGCCCGGCGCAGTCTTGGCAGGACAGTTCGAGAATCCGGCAAATCCGGAGGCGCATGCCACGACAACCGGTCCGGAGCTGTGGGAGCAGACGGGTGGCCGCATCACCCATTTTGTGGCGGCGGCGGGAACCGGCGGTACGATAAGCGGGGTGGGAAAGTACCTGAAGTCGCGGAACCCGAACGTCAAGATAATCGCAGCAGACCCTATGGGCTCTGTACTGGCTGAATTATGGCGCACTAACGGCGTCGGTAATCCGTCTGGAGCGCCGTTTAAGGTAGAAGGTGTTGGGCAGGATTATGTGCCTAAAACGCTCGACATGAGCATCGTCGACGAGTTCATCACCGTGAGCGACAAGGACGCCTTTGCCATGTCCCGCCGTCTCACCCGCGAAGAAGGGCTGTTTGTAGGCGGGTCTGCAGGTCTGATTGCGCACGCTGCACTTTCTCTCGCTCGTCGTCTCGATGACCCGGACGCTTATGTGGTGACCTTTCTGTGCGACACCGGCGAGCGCTATCTGTCCAAGGTGTTCAACGACGAGTGGATGAGGGAAAACCAGCTCCTCGACGCGGCAACTTCGACCATCGAATCGGTTCTGGAGCGCAAAAGCGGTGCTGCCCCCGCACTGGTAAGCATCGGCGCCGGCGCCACTGTCCGCCAAGCGCTTGGTCTCATGTCGCTGCACGACGTGTCGCAGCTGCCGGTCATGGACGGCAACACCTGCACTGGAAGTATTGCCGAATCGCAGTTGACGTCTCGCTGTCTTGCCGATCCCAAAACGCTCGATCTCACAGTTGGCGACGTCATGGATCAGCCATTCCCAATTGTCGAGGCGGGCCAGCCTGTGGAAAGCGTAGCAAAGCTGCTGTCGCGGTCCAATCGCGCGGTTCTCATGCGAAGAGATGGTGTCATTCAGGGGGTCGTTACGCGATTCGACGTACTCGACCACATGATGGGGCTTTAAGCGACTCAACCCGGCCCCTGAAATGAATATCACTGTACTGCTTGGAGGGGTGTCGGCGGAGCGCGACGTTTCGCTCTCGTCCGGTTTACGCATAGCCGCAGCACTCCGGGAGAAGGGGCATCAGGTCACCTGTCTCGACCCCGCTGAAGGCGTGCTTACCCGTGAAACTGAAGTCAGCCTTCTCTCGGCCGGGGTAGGCTCTGCTCCACCTTCTCTCGATGCTCTCGCGGGACTCGCGGAGGCCTCGCTGTCGCCAATGCTGGGTGCTCAGCCGGAGCTCTTGGACGCCGACTGTGTCTTTCTTGCGCTACATGGTGGACAAGGTGAAGACGGTACCATTCAGGCATTACTCGATCTGGTAGGAGTGCCCTACACCGGAAGTGGGCATCTTGCCAGCGCACTGGCCATGGACAAGCATCTGTCGAAAATCGTCCTGCGCTCAGCGGGCGTAAATACTGCCGACTGGATTATGTCACCCCCCGAGGGGATCGATGCGGCGGAAGTATCGAGCAAGCTCGGCTGGCCCGTGGTGGTGAAGCCGTCCAAACAGGGCAGTACCGTCGGACTTTCCATAGTGTACGAGGGGAGTCAACTCGACGCGGCAATAAGAGAGGCGTTCCGCTTCGACGACGAGGTGATGGTGGAACGCTTCGTTCCGGGACGGGAGCTGACCGTGGGGATCGTTGGCGACGACAATCTGCCCGTCATCGAGATCAAGCCCGTAAAGGAGCTGTACGATTACGAGTGTAAGTACACCCCTGGCATGGCGGAAGAGTTTGTAGCCGAACTGTCGCCGCAGGAACACACCATGTTGTTTGATCAGGCGCGCCGAGCGTTCGTTGCGCTCAAGCTGAGCGGTTACGCGCGTCTGGATTTTCGGCTGGATCCTGAGGGTCGTCCGTGGTGTCTGGAAGCGAACACGTTGCCGGGAATGACTCCCACAAGTCTCATTCCGCGTGCGGCTCAGGCAGCGGGCATCTTGTTTCCGAATCTCTGTGAGCGCATCGTGCATCTTGCGCTCGCCGCCTCAAGCCGACGTTTACGCCGGTCTCGCTAGCATTCGCTGAATCACACAACCTTGAAAGGGAACGCTTCCATTATGCGTAGGCGTTCGACGTAGCCTATGACACACGCTCCTTACGAAGACATTCAATCCCCGTCGCGAAACACGACATCCGTGTTCTGGATCATGGGGCTTTGCATCGGCGTGTACTTCGTGCAGGCCACAATTGTTGGCGACAATAACATGGCGGGCGCGCTTGGCTATGCGTCCGGAGATCTGTCCTCGAAATCGTTGTGGACTGTCATCACTTACATGTTTGTTCACGGGAGCTTCACGCATATCGCGCTGAATCTGTGGACGTTGTGGCTCTTCGGGCCGCGGGTGGAGAGGGCGTGGGGCAGCAGCACATTCACGTGGTTCTATCTCTGGTGTGGGTTGGGCGGCTGGGCGTTTCACTACATGTTCGAGCGCGAGGGGGCTGGGCTGATTGGCGCGTCCGCTGCCATTCTGGGTGTAGCTGTGGCCTACGCGTCCAAATGGCCGGACGACGAAGTGCTGTTTTTCGGCGTCGTTCCGATGAAGGTAAAATGGCTAGTTGTGTTCATGGCGGCGGTTAATATCGTGATGGCAGTCGTGGAGTCTGGTGGATTGAGCACCACGGCATACGTCGCTCATCTTGGAGGCATGGCGGCAGCGTTCATATACCTGCGAGCGCCCGGCACCGGAAGTCTCGATCGAATTCGACGGGGTATCGCTTCTGCACCCGACTACGGTGATGACACACCTCGCCCGGTGCCTCGCAACTCGCCAAGACATCGCGATCGGGAGGTCGACGACATCGTCGCGCAGAGCAGAGCGGCGGTTGCTCGAGTGGGCCCACCGCCATCGCCCTCGACACCGGTTGCTCCGCAGCCGAACCACGTTAACGGCACGGCGTTGGACGCCGTGCTGGACAAGATTGCGGCGGAAGGCATGGATAGTCTTACGAGGGCCGAGCAGATCCTGCTGAAGGAGTGGTCAAAGAAGTTGCGTGACAGAGAGTCGTAAGGGGCGTAGAGAAGCGCCCGCGCGACGAGCTAGATTCGGAGATGCCAAAGCCCGAATTGCTCGAAACGTTTCCCAACCCGTATCCCGATCGAAAATACGAGATCGCCATGGAGACAGCGGAGTTCACCTCGCTCTGTCCGCTCGGCGGCATTGAGACTGACGCAAAAGATCTGGCCCTTCTCGAAGGTGGCGCGCCGGATTTCGCCACGATCCGCATCAGTTATGTGCCAGCGGAAGTGTGTCTCGAACTCAAGA
>JBBSTN010000278.1:0-5074 GCA_038235845.1 Gemmatimonadales bacterium
AACCAAGGAGCAACGAGAGCAGGCGAAGGATCTCCGCGTGTAACTCGTCGAAACTTTTCCTGTAGGCCGCTGGGCTCACTCTCAAAACGATGTCCATAGAGGGGAGTACCGGCAGAAGTTCCTGTCGTGTGAGCTCCTTGAGGCGGCGCTTGAGCTTGTTACGCGACACTCCGGTTTGCCGATATTTCGGAACTATAAAGCCTGCCCGTGGAAACGCGCAAAGGGAAGCGAGTACGCGCACTTCGATGGACGACGTGCGAACTCGCTTCCCTTTTTGTCGTATTCTTTCGAGCTCCGTGCGCCGAGTTATTCGCCGAGTGCGGGGGAGACCCTGCTGCGGAGCTGAAGCCGGCGTCGTGTCAACCCGCGCCGGCGATCCTTCGTCAGACGCCGGCGTACTTGGAAGGCAGCTGAACAGTCAGGCGCTTGCGCCCCTTTTTGCGGCGGCGGCTCAGAATGGCGCGACCCCACTTGTCTTCCATCCGGGTACGGAAACCGTGCTTGCGGATGCGGCGGGTGTTGCGGGGACGATATGTGGGCTTACCCATAAAATGCTCTCTAAAACTCTTGAAAAAATTCTGTTTCTGGCGAAGCCTTGAAACCTATGCGGGCGCGCCCACTCAGGTCAAGCGGGGCGGCTCTTCGGCTGATCCTCGCTGTGGTTTCGAGTGCCCGTTATCATTGACTTATCCACATCACGTGAGGTAGCTTCGCCGCCCCCCTCTTTGCTCGTTCTTTCCATGATCTTCCTCCCGGTCCCGGTATAGTTTGCACTGATGTCGCTTTCACCTGCTGAAATTTGGGATCGTCTGCGCCAGCGGGCAAAACTGGCGCTACCTGAACAGACGTATCGCACCTGGCTCGAACCAATCGAAGCACTGGAAGCTGATAACGAGACGCTCTGGGTGGGCGCACCCGATCAGTTTTCGGCCGATTGGAACGAGTCGCGTCACGCCGATTTGCTCACCGGTTTTGCGCCGGTGGCCCTGGGCCATCCGCTCAATGTTCGCTTCAGGGTGACCGACGAGAGAGCGGGCAGAGTGCAGATGGATATGTTCGTTCATCGTCCGACGCCTGCTCCTCTAGCGCCACCAGTGCACCATCCCACGCGCACCTCAACGCCACTAAGCGCTACATATACGTTCGAGCAGTTTGTCATCGGTAAGAGCAATGACGTCGCCGCAGCAGCCGCTCACGCCGCCTCGCAATCCCCCGGAAAAACCTACAACCCCCTCTTCATCTACGGTGAAACCGGACTCGGCAAAACCCATTTGCTGCAGGCCATCGCCCACGAGCTGCTCAGCCGGAATCCGTCACTGCGTATCGCCTACGCGTCGAGCGAACAGTTTACAAACGAGTTCATCGAGGCGATCCAGACCAAGAGCATGGGCGACTTCAAACGCCGCTTCAGAGAGATCGATCTCCTTCTTATCGATGACGTGCAATTCCTCAAGGGTAAGGAATCCACTCAGGAAGAATTCTTCCACACGTTCAACGCCATCTATGAAGCAGAACGACAGATCGTCCTTACTTCCGACCGGCCACCCAGCGAGATAGCCGGTCTTGAAAAACGCCTGGTATCCCGATTCGAATGGGGAATGGTCGCCAACGTCGACCTGCCTGATCTCGAACACCGAATAGCCATCCTCCGAAAGAAGGCCATGGCCGATCATCTCGAGCTAACTATTCCCGACGAGGTCATCGAGTTCATCGCTCAACATGTGAAGTCGTCGGTGCGGGAACTGGAAGGCTCGATAATCAAGCTCCTGGCCTACGCATCCTTCAAAAACCGGCCCATCTCACTCGAGCTCGCCAGGGAAGCACTCAAGGACAAACTCAAAGGCTCATCGTCCTCCGATTATGCCGACGCACCGCCAACCACGATCACCGTCGCCACCATTCAACAGCTTGTCTCACGCGAATGGGGTGTCACCTCCGAAGGGCTTCGCTCGAAAACGCGTACCAAACAGCTTACCGTGCCGCGGCAGGTGGCCATGTATCTGTGCCGCGAGTTGCTCGCGCTGCAGCTGGTGGAAATTGGGAATGCTTTTGGCGGACGCGACCATTCAACCGTCATCCATTCCCTCGAACGCGTCGCCACCGAACTCGGCGTTGACGAGACGTTTGCTGACCGTGTGGCCAAGCTGAGAGGCATGTTGGAAACTCTGAGGACAACCGGACAGATGGGTGTCTGAATCCCCAGCGATCAACGAATTCCCACAAGGTTTGGTCGGCGCTATGTCGATGAGCGCGTAAAAATGGTAACGTTCGACATCGAATACACATGACAAAGCATGGCGAAAGTCCTTCGCAGCGCGTACGTTGCGGCGTCTCTCGACAAGCCAACATTCCCTGCTACTACTGCTTGTTTTTATCTAAAAGACTCTTTTAAAAGCAGTTCCCGACAGTTCTTCCACACAAAGGGCATGCGCTTCACAATTTCTCGTGAGAAACTCCTTGAGGGCCTACAGGCAGTCACGCCTGCAGTACCCGCCAAGACGACTCTTCCCGTTCTGGCCAATCTCCTTCTCGAGACGACCGAGCGAGGTATTCGATTCTCTGCCACCGATCTCGACATTGCGGTAAGTACTGAGGTCAGTGCCGACGTCGAATCCGCGGGGGCTATCACGGTACCGGCCAAGAAGCTGAGCGAGATCGCGCGGGAGCTACCGCCTTCGCCCGTAAAAATTGCAGCCAGCGGCGAACAACGGGTCACCCTCGAATGTGGTCGTTCCAGATTTAAACTGCTCGGCCTTCCCCGCGACGAGTTCCCCACGTTCCCAAGTGTTCGTTTCAACGAGTCCTGGCGGGTAAAATCGGCGGAGCTGCAAAAACTTATATCCCACACGTCCTTCGCTGTGAGCACGGAGGAGTCGCGACCGATTCTCAACGGCGTGCTCTGGGAGCTGCGCGAGGGGATGATGCGAATGGTTGCCACCAACGGGCATCGGCTGGCAAAGATGGAAATTGCGATCGAAGAGAGCTCCGCACCCCAGGGGGATCTGATCGTGCCGCCAAAGGCCCTTGAACAGATTCGGCGGCTGTTCCCCGCAGAAGAAGATCTGGAAATCGCGAGGGGCGACAATCACCTCGGGTTCCGATCGCCGTTCACGTCGGTGTTCACCCGTCTCGTGGAGGGTCCGTATCCCAACTACGAGCAGGTGATTCCCAAGGACAACGATCGCTACTGCATCGTCGACAAGGCGTCGCTCACCAGCGCGCTCAAGCGCATGTCGGTGATTGCCTCCGATCAGACACATCGCATCCGCATGTCTTTCAACAGCGGCATGCTCAAGTTCAGCGTGGCGACCCCCGATCTGGGCGAAGCGCAGGACGAAATGCCCATAACGTATACCGGCGATCAGCTCGACATCGGCTTCAATGCGAACTACTTGCTCGAAATACTGCGCTACATGCCCACGGAGCAGGTTCGGCTAACGTTCAAGGCGCCGGAGCGGGCTGCAACTGTGGAGCCGGAAGGTTGGACCGATAGCGCCAAGTACCTTTGCCTGGTAATGCCGCTGCGGTTGATGGATTGACCGTGGGGCAGAGCAGTCCGCCGTCCTCTCCGGGCGGCCGCCCCGCCGTCAGCGGGTCGCCGTCAGCGGGTCGCCGTCAGCGGGTCGCCGTCCTCCCGACCATCTGGCGAACCAGAGACTATCTGATCGCCTTGGCAGTGGTGGTGACCCGTTGAACTACCTGCTGAGTGCGGGGAGCGTCACGCTGGGAACCACTCGTGACCCGGACCGTGAGTGTACTGCGTCCCGTTAGTTCGACCATGGCGCCGGTGGCAATATCGATCACCGCATCCTGGACCCCCGCTCCATCGGCGTCGATCGTCACCTGCGTCCACGGTGTACGGTCGTTCCCATCCAGCCGCATGGAAAGCGCGCGATGAACAAGCAGAGAACGATTGCCGTCCCGCGTGCCTGTGGCCTCCGATTCGATAATGGTGCGCATCGTCATCGGGACGCCACCGTTGCAGACGAATGTGACAACCGAATCTCGCCATCGGTCGCCTACGTCCAGCGTGGCGGGCACCCTCACCAGCAGGTCGCGCGCGACGGCAGCGGCAGCGGCCTTGAGTGCGTCCTGGCGGTCGCATTCGTTGCCAAGCGGGGGTCTGACCACCGCCCGCGTGAACGAGCTGTCCAGCACGGCGTCTATCGCCACAGTGGTGAACTGCGGCTGCTGTCCTGGAGTGGTGGGCTGCGCCTGCCCCGATGACATCCGTACGCCGGGCGCCCGGACAGGCCGCTCGGTGGTGACCCGTGGAGACGCGTTCGACCCGCGGACTGTGAACGAGTCGACCCGCCCGGGTCCACGGAGAAAACCTCTGACATCGCGTCTGAGGGAGAGCGACACCCGGGCGGTGTTCTCCACGGTGTCCCGGGTGAAGACGCCGGCGTTATCCAGCGATATTTCGGTGGTTACCCGCACGTCGTAGACCGTCTGTGCGATTGTTGTGGGAAGTGTGAATCGGGCTGCAGGGACCGACTCGGGCATGGGCGGCACGGGAGCCGGCGGTGTGGGCCGAGTGGCGGGTGGGGCGGAGCGAGAGCAGGCGGTGGCCGCAAGGAGCGTCGCGATGGACAGCGACACCACAAACGTGCCCAGGCGGGGTTTTCGACGGCTGTGGGTTGCAACCACCTCCGCGACCTCAGGCGCGACCGTTAAGGCGACTGGCGCGGGTCGGAGGACGACGGGGGAAAAACGGAAATTCAAGGGGCCTGGGTGCATGCAGGAAAGATATGTCGTGATGTAGTCGGTCCTATACGGATCGAGGGAACTTCCGGGGGCGCGGCCGTCACCGAGCCGGCCTTCGGGCGGCGTCTACGTCGCGCTGAACCGGGAGGTCCGCGCGGCCGCCGGGCCGTCCAGCATCGCCTTGATTAGCGCGGCGTCGACCATCATCTCGGGGATGAAGCGGGTGCGGAACCCGGCGAGGATCGCCCGCACCTCGCTCCCGCGCTCATCAGTCAGCTCGCCGGCGGCGCCGCTGGCCATGCACAGCTCACGCACGGTAGCTTCGGCGGACCGCACAAGGGAGTCGCGTCGGTCGTCGTACTCCGCG
>JBBSTN010000279.1:0-5058 GCA_038235845.1 Gemmatimonadales bacterium
ATACTTCCCTGATCGCACTCGCGGTCTCATCGGCGTCCTCCGCCTCCTCCGGGAGATATACGATGGCAACGTCTGCACCCTCTTGCGCAAACATCAACGCAACCGCGCGTCCGATGCCCGAATCACCGCCTTTTATTAGCGCAACCTGATTGTTGAGTTTTCCGGCGGGTCGATAATTCTCTGCTTTGTATTTGGGGCGCGGCTCCGTTTTACTTTCCAGGCCCGGACGACTCTGATGCTGGGCCGGAAACGGAGGTTGTGGCTCGGAAACCGGCTTCGCTTCCGGGGCTGATTTAGTATTCACTGTGGTAATCTCCGCCGTCGCTGGTGGATTTAAAGTAGATGTATCTTGAATTCGATGTGATCTTGAAGAATCAAATCGATTCTACTGGCACTTGCGGTGCGAAAAATGCGCCACGCATTGATGATTGCGTGATCATGCATGTATTTCTTTACGGTGCACGCTGGTGACGTACAAAACACATGGAGCGGATGATGAGCGAGCAAGAGGAAATCAAACCCGATTCGACCAGTCAACCGGTACGAACGGAACGCGTTGTTGAACAGGCGTCTCGCGAATCCTTTCCGGCGAGCGATCCACCATCCTTTACTCCAACGCGCTCAGGCCGTGCGGATAATCGCCCGGACGATGAACCGCTAGTGCAGGAGTCGGCTGAGCATCTGAACGCGCGCGAGTGGGCGGACAGTATGTGCAAAGCCATGGATGCGCGTGACGCCGATGGAGTTGCGGCGCTGGTTACTGCAGACGCCGCAGTGCGGGTGGGCTCAGCAAAACTTCTGGTTGGCCGGGAAAATGTCCGGAAATGGCTCGGTAAATATCTCGACGCGCTCGGTGATACTGATCATCACCTGGTTGATGTGCGCTGTGACAAGGATGCCGTGTTCATCGAAAGCGAAGTGAATGTACGCACGACCGACGGTGTGAAGCTTATGCGGCCAGAAGCCATAAGTGTTCGCCTGCGGCAGGGTTTGGCGTCACGTCTGACTATCTACGGAGCGCCATCGGTAGTAGAAGAAGAAGCACAGGAGCAACCCGCCGACTGAACTTGTGCTACCAGCTCATGAGAGTGGCCATCGCATCGGATGTTAGCCGTTGTCTTGACTTGAGCATGTCAGCCCACGGGTCGACGCGCATATCGTTTGCGATACTCACCGCGTCGCGAATGGAAACAGCATTACCACTCTTGAGTTTTGCTGAATCCTCCCAACTCACAGGGAGTGATATGGGAGCTCCCTCGCGCGCACGACTGCTCCACGGCGCTATTGCCGTGGAGCCTTTTCCGTTGCGCAGATAGTCTATGTAAATCTTGCCTTTGCGGGCCGCCTTGGATGCCACGTCAACGATGCGGTCAGGGCTGTCGTGCATCAATCTGGCGCTGACGAGCCGCGCAAAGTCACGAACGTCGTCCCAGGAAACTCGGCGGGCAATCGGCACCACGACGTGTAGTCCCTTTCCACCTGACGTCTTGAGCCAGCTCTCCAGTTTGCAGTCCGCAAGCAAACTGCGCACCTGGAGGGCCGTATCCATGATTTCCGGCCAGCCCACTGCCTCGTCGGGATCCAGGTCGAAGACAATTCGATCCGGTCGATCGACCTTGTCGGCCCGCGCGCCCCACAGGTGCAACTCCATGACTCCGTATTGCACGAGTGCCACTAATCCGCGAGCATCTTTAACGAAAACATAGGGGCCGCTTTCATCGTTCTCTTCCTCGATGTCAACCAGGCCAAGGCCGGCGGGCAACTTCGTTGTCCAATGCTTCTGATAAAAACACTGTCCGCCTTGCCCCTGCGGGCAGCGTAGCAGCGAGAGCGGACGATCCTTCACATGTGGAAGCATCCAATCCGCAACGTCTGCGTAATACTGCGCGAGATCGCTCTTGGTGTACTTCGCGGCAGGATATACAACGCGATCGGGATGCGAGATAGTGATGTCTTCAATTTCCATCAGTCTTCCCTCCGCACTTCAGCGGCGCTTTTGTCCGCGCGAAGGCCCTTGAAAACGGGATGTCGCAATAGTCCATCAGAGGTCCATTCTGTAAACGCTACCTCGGCCACCAACGTGGGGTCGATCCAGTGGATGCCATTGCGGGGGAATGACGCGGGCGACTCAATTTCCGGAGTACTTGAAAGTTCACGTGGTTTCATATCATGCCAAAGCGACTTGAGCGCTGCTTCGTCGAAACCCGTGCCCACTTTACCCGAGTATCGCAAACGACCCCCGTCGTAAACCGCTACGAGCAGCGCGCCAAAATGACTTCTGCTTCCCTGCGGATCGGTGTAGCCAACGATCACAAATTCCTGTCGTTTCGAGCACTTCGATTTTATCCATAGCGGTGATCTCCCGCGAGGATACCCGACGTCGCTGCGTTTGCTGATCACCCCTTCGTAGCCTAGGGCGCACGCCTGCTCCAGCGGGTCTGCAATTCCATTGCGCAGCTCGATCTCGCGAGTTGGATGCACAGCGGAACGGGCATCCCGATAAGAAAGCAATTCTACCAGCAGCTCGCGGCGAAGGGCAAGTGGAAGCTCACGAAGATCTGATCCATTCAGCCAGAGCACGTCGAACACGTGATAACGCACATCGCGAATCTCGGCGTACTCCAGCAACTTCTGCAGTTTCTGGAATGAACTTATTCCGCGTTTATCAACGGCGACCACTTCACCGTCCAACACCGCAGAAGTTGCAGGCAGCGCCATCACTCCCTCCGCTATGACCGGAAAGCGCGAAGTCCAGTCTTTGCTATTTCGCGACAGAAGTTGCACCCCGTCTTCTGTACGCACTGCTTCGATTCGGTATCCGTCGAGTTTCTCTTCGTGTATCCATGAGGGCCCGCTCGGTGGCCGACTTTGAAGTGTGGCAAGTGCCACCGGCATGAAGAGCAGGCCCTCTTTGCTATTGTCTTGAAGCCCGTTCGGACCGGAAGCGCGAGAGGGCATGTATACTTAGGCCGTTTTGCGCGAGCTGCGACGCTTGGTCGCACTTTTCGTCTTTGACGATTTCTTTTCTTTCGCCTTCTCGGCCAGGCTGCCTTTGAGAGCGGCCATGAGGTCGAGCACCTTGGGTGCTGGTGAATCGTCGTCGGCAGAAGTGACCGCAACCTTTCCATCCGGCTCGGCAGCGCGCTCTTTTATCATCTTCATCAGGTCGTCTCGGTACTCGTCGTGAAACTCCGACGGATTCCACTCGGTCGACATGCTCTCCACGAGTTGTTCAGCCATCTTGAGCTCCTGGGGACGTAACGCCTTCCGCGCCGCCGAGTCTTCGTCGATGCCAAGATCGGTGGGTTGGCGTAATTCGTCGTGATAGCGCATAAGCTGCACGACGATGGCGTGGCGGTGTGGATAGATCGCCGCGATATGCTGGCGGGTACGTATGACCACCTGCGCCACACCGACACGTTCGGTATCCTCGAGCGTTTTCACAAAAAGCGCGTAAGCTTTCTCGCTGCCTTTGAGTGGGCCGACAACGTAAGGCTTGTCGAAGTAGATAAGTTCGATCTCTGACGCCTTTACGAATCCGATGACGTCTATCATTCCCGTTGCACGTGGATTGGCTGCCTTGAAATCTTCGTTGGACAGAATCACGAACTTGTCCTTCTCAATCTCAAAGCCCTTCACGATTTCAGACCCGTCGATCTCTTCGCCGGTATGCTTGTTGTACTTCCGGTAGCCGATCGTGGAATGGTCGCGTTTATCGAGCATGGAGAAGCTCAGCTCATTGGGTTGTTCGGCAGAAAAAAGCTCAACTCCAATGCTTACCAGGCCGAAGCCCATCGTTCCTTTCCAGATTCCACGCGCCACGATTCGATCTCCTTATTGATTTGTGAACTCGAATTGCAGATAGCAGGCCTTTCCACAGCGTTGTCAACAGCCATTGTGGAAATCTTTGCGGCGATTATTGTTGTGGCAATGCTGAATATCCGGCGAAACAGACAGATGCATCAGTCGCGCGCAACAACTGTGCGGGTGTTGAGGCTGCAACGCGTTGCCGCCCAGCTACCCTACAAGCGAAGATCGATAATTGGTCTGGACTTTGTGCGACGTTTTCGCTGGCCGTCGCTGGAGCGCTGGTTGGACCACCGATCCTGGTGAGCCTCGGACGCGTGGCAAAAGTTCAAACCTCCGGGCGGGGTGAGGCGCAGCTTCCTGCAGGGCGGTAAGTTGGGACATGCACATAGAATTCAGCGGTGCGGCCCGCGAGGTAACCGGGTCATGCCACATACTTCGCGCCAACGGAAAGACCGTACTACTCGATTGCGGGCTATTCCAGGGTAGGAGATCGGAAACGCGCGAAAAGAACGTGCGCCTGCCGGTACCCGTCGACAGTATCGACGCTGTGGTGCTGTCCCATGCTCACATCGATCATGCGGGGCGGCTTCCGCTGCTCGTCCACGAAGGCTACGCCCGCACGATCTGGGCAACTGCGGCCACGCGCGACCTGTGCGCGGTAATGCTGGCCGACTCTGCTCACATCCAGGAAAAGGACGCCGAGTATCTGGCCAAGCGTGGACAGCCGCATGCGGAGCCGATGTATACGATGAAGGACGCGCGAAAAACGCAAGAGCAGATGATTGGCGTCCCCTACAACAAATGGTTCGACGTAACGGATGGCGTCCGCGCCCACTTTGTCGACGCTGGCCACATACTCGGTTCCGCGTCGGTGGTGGTGGAAGTCGTGGAGAAGGGTGAACGGAGACGGCTGATTTTCTCCGGTGACATAGGCCGCAATGGGTTGGCGATCATCCGGGATCCGGAGCCGCCAACCGGAGGAGCGGATGTCATTATCTGCGAGTCGACCTATGGCAACCGGGACCACGACTCTGTAGACGGGGCGCGGGAGCGACTTGCCACCGTGGTTAGGGAGACTGCTGCCAAGGGCGGTCGCCTCATCATTCCGTCGTTTGCGGTTGGGAGGACGCAGGAGCTTGTGTACGACCTGCATGCGCTGCGTCGCAACGATCAGATTCCGGCGATACCCGTCATCATCGACTCGCCGTTGGCCATCGATGCGACCTCGGTGTTTGCCATGCATCCGGA
>JBBSTN010000280.1:0-5051 GCA_038235845.1 Gemmatimonadales bacterium
CGTCGATGCCACGATCAATACACTCGCCGAGATACACGAGCGCGTCGAACAGTTCGTTCGACTTGATCAGAACGTTGAAGGTCAGATAGACGCGCACCTGTCGGCTGTGCGCAATCAGACAGGCTTGAGCTAGTTCGTCGAGTGTGAGCTGCGCCCCGTCGTCGCGAGCGTTATATAGAGACGCGCCGAGGTAAACGGAATCGGCTCCGTTGGCCACAGCGGCCCGTACCGCGTCTAGCGACCCTGCCGGTGCAAGGAGCTCGGGAACTTGGGTCGTGCGGTGATCGAATTGTGCGGGGGTTGTGCCCGTGGTTGCGTGCGCGTCCATCCCTGCAATCTAGCTACTTGCCAGTTTTCGCCCCCTGCCCTCTCAGAACTTGCCCAGCCTTGGCGCCGGTGTGCCGCGTCCTCCGGATTTTTTCCCCGCGCTTTCGCAATGTCCGCGATGGTCTGACCAACCCATTTCGTATTGTTCGGATTCTGGGCATTTGCGAGCACCACGCCGCCCCATCCACCGGCTGCTTCCACGATATTCCACCAGCCTCGTGATCCGGTAGTGAGCTCACGTTTGAGACGTGCTCTCGTCTGCGGATTCGCGAGGCGAGTCTTGAGGGAATCGTTTCCGCCCTCGAAAGCGCAACTCGGAATCGTGGCCTCAAGCCCGGTACCGCCGGCGGTGTACACGTACATGTCAGCAGCTACGTCGACACCCCGCGCCCGGGTAGATTCGACGAGCACTCGAGCCGAGTCCAGGAGCAAGCCCCACGACGGGCGGTGCGCAACCTTGAGGTGAAACACTTCGCCTGGAAGCCCGGCTCGCTCGGAGATCTCGATCAACTCGCGCACAGATTCAACAACTTCAGCGCCTTCGCCGCGAATATGGCTCGCATAAACTCCGCCGTGTTTCGCGGCGACTTTGGCGATCTCCACGAGTTCATCGGTAGTGCTGTATGAGCTGGGGATATATCAAAGCGGTAGTCATGCTCTTCGCGCCGCCTAGCATGGCCTGCACCGATGACAAAGAACGTGGTCCAACCATACAGAAATGCCGGCAGCGGGTCGCAGGCATCACGGATGTATGCGTACGAACCAGACTATCAAGGCTGGCCCCAGTTTACCGTAGGTTTGACGCAATACTGTTGCGGGCACAATAAAAATGCCCGACCCGATTACTGTCCGACGACCACGAGCAAAAGGTCTTTGACACCCAGGGTACGTTCTAGCGTTTCTTTGGGCGAACCCTCTGGTGTGCGGTGTTGCGTTCGGGCCATGGTGATTGATTCAAGGGGAGTGTCAGGTATTTATGCGAGCGAACGCGACGCAATCCGCGCAGTTTCGGCTAGCACTGCGGCTCCAACAAACAAGCTTTCCTCGGCGGCATAGAATTCCGGTGTGTGCGCCGCGACGATGTGTCCATCGGGCTCACGGGCGCCGATGCGAAGGAAACATCCTGGAATTCGTTCCATGTAGTACGCGAAGTCTTCGCCAGCCATGTTGGTGATTCCAAGTGGCTTGAGGGAGCCGGGGCCAAGCAACGATGTAACTGCTTCCCTTGCCCACTTCACCGGCGCTTCGGGATTCACGATTGGAGGTGGCCCGAGCGTAATCGTAACTTTGGCATTGAGGCCGTGCGTGGCTGCGACCCCTTCTGCTATGCGACGCAACTCTGTCGCGAGAAGAGTTCGAGTGACCGTATCAACTGATCTAAGTGTCCCCCCAATAATCGCGCGGTCTGGAATGACATTCGGAGCAGTCCCGGCGTGAAGAGTGGCGACAGTGAGCACTGCCGGAATTGACGGATCAAGTCTGCGGGAAACAACAGTTTGCAAAGCGCCGATGAGTGCGCCCGCACCGATGATCGGATCGGAAGACTCATGTGGACGTGCGCCATGGGCGCCGTGGCCGAATAATTGTATTTCAAAGGAATCGGCCGCGGCCGCGAGCGGGCCGGATTGCGCAACTACTTCTCCAACGGCGAAACGCCGGTCGACATGTGCACCGAAAATAGCGGATACTCCATCCAGCGCGCCGCTCGCCAATACGGCCGCGGCACCTTCTCCAGTTTCCTCGGCGGGTTGCAGCACAATCAATACGTCTCCAGCGGCTGGTTGGCTCGCAAGGAGGTGCGCCGCGCCCACGGCCCAAGCAGCATGAACGTCATGTCCGCAGGCATGCATTACTCCAGCATTCACCGAGGCAAACTCCAGTCCCGTGGCTTCCTGAATGGGGAGCGCGTCGATGTCGCCGCGAATGGCAACAACAGGTGCGTTCCGATCGAGACCCGTTATGCGAGCGACCAGGCCGGTGCCAGCCACCTCGTCTATGCGCTCAACACCGAGTTCGCCGAGCGCACGTTTAAGCAGGGCGGAGGTACGGTGTTCCCGGAAGGAAAGTTCAGGATGCTGGTGCAGTTCGCGCCTGAGCGCGACGAGAGTATTTTTGAGCTCCTGGCTCAAGTGGGAAGCGAGCGCGGCAGGGAGCGACATTCAGCGAGCCCCTACTCTTGCGCTGCCGGTAGATCTTTTGCTGTCTGCTGTGGCTGTAAATACGAAATAGTCAAACGCGGCACGCCCAATGTTGGCGATAGCTCGTTCGCCTTTTTCTGCGTCTCCACTTTCCTTGACGAACGCGACCGCAATGAGGTGTCCTGCATTGGGAGGTAGCATTCCCTTGAGACGTTGATCGCCGGTCAGGCACCGATACATGATATCAAGCAGCAAAGCACTGCTCTTCTCGCTCAGCGCTTCGCGTTTCCAGATTTTGCTTAGCAGCAACGCCATCGCTTCCGGAGTGGAGGTGTCGCGAAGATCATTGGCGAAGACGGCGAGTGCAGCGGTTCGTCCACTGTCATTGACCATATCCGCCATACGAGAGAACTCGACGATTGGTATGTCGTCGCCCGGCAGATTCTTTATTCCGATGTAGTCCGCGATGAGGCGCACCGTTGGACGGTCGGCGCTGATGCCGGAAACTTTCAGTTCTGACATTCGTGCATTAACCGCATCACCACCGCATCACCACCGCGCACAACCGCAATACCTACCTTGCCGTCAGTGCCTTTGGCGAGCTCGGTGAACTGAGCCTCGAGACGAGCAAGACCAGCGTCGGTAGAACTGCCAGCTTGTTGTGCCGATACAACTGTGCAAGGAGCGAAAGCAATGCAGAGCGAAGTGGCGATCGATGTGATCAGCGCGACTCTAACTGTCATCATTTCTCCAGGTTCAGAGTCAAGGGAGTACCGGGGAGTGTTGAGGAACTACGAGGTACTAAGAGGAACGAGGACGAACTACGAAAGCTACGAGTAGCTACGATCATCAAACGCTTCACGGCGCACGGTCAAGTCTTCGACCCGGTCGGCGTCGACCGTAACCCCGATGCCGGAACCCGAGAGCGGAACTGTCACCATCCCAGCGTCCATCGTCCATTCGGGCACGACGATATCACGCTCCCAATAGCGAGCGCTTGGGCTCAGATCGCCAGGAAGTTGGAAGTTCGGCAATGAAGCCAGCGCAATGTTATACGCTCGGCCCACGCCGCTTTCCAGCATGCCGCCGCACCACACGGGAACCCCGGCCGACTGACAAACGTCGTGAATGGCTTTGGACGATGCAAAGCCGCCCACCCTGCCCGGTTTGATATTGATGATGCGACCGCTTTGCAGTTCGAGCATGTCGCGCGCGCGGCTTACATCGGTTATCGACTCGTCGAGGCAGAGCGGAGTCTTTAACCGCTTCTGCAACTTTGCATGCTGCACCAGGTCGTCGCGGCCAAGTGGTTGCTCAATCATTGTCAGATTGAATTCGTCCAACTTCACGAGAGTATCCGCATCATCGAGCGTGTAGGCTGTGTTGGCATCGGTCATCATCGCGATGTCGGGACCGACCGCATCCCGAACGGCCGCAACAAACCCGATATCCGAGCCGGGCTGGATTTTGAGCTTGATCTTTCGATATCCCGCAGCTTTTGCGGCGAGCGCCCGTTCCACCAGCGCGTCGGGTGATCCCTGAATCCCCAGGGAAACTCCAGTCGCAACTGTTGTTCGAGTGCCGCCGAGAAGTTTGGACAATGGAAGGCCGGCGATTTTCGAAGCAAGCGCCCAGCAGCCCATCTCCACAGCGGCCTTGGCCATCGGGTGCCCCCGAAAATCTTGTTCCAGTGCAGCACGAACCTTTGATGGATGACTGAACTCGGTTCCAAGAATTCGTGGCGCGATCCACGCCGAGATTGCATACCAGGCGGTATCGATAGTTTCGGCAGTGTAATTGGGGTTCTCGCCAGCAACACACTCGGCCCACACGCTTGCTCCGCTCACATCGGTGAGTTCGAGCAGCATGATGCGTCGTTCCGTGCACACACCGGATGATATACGGAATGGCTCGCGGAGGGCCAATCGAATCTCGCGTATTGCTATTCGTTCAACGCAAAAGCTGAAGTTCATTCCAGGTGCGGTCTCGTCAGGAGCGTTCATCTAAAGATTAGTGGAAGCGTGAGTAAGGACGTAGAACATGCGACCGGTGATGTCGTCATGTTCGAAGCTGTCTACCGAATAGTCGTTGGCGAGCGCCCATCGAAATGCCCGTCGAGTTGACTCGCGGAGATTGGATGCACGCTCCGCCGATTTCGCCCGAACCGCGAAGATGTCGGCAGGTATCTCAACGTGCAAAATGGCCGGCAGATTTTTGTCGAAGTGGGTGATTTCCGCGTGTCCATGGTCGACTGCGCCAGCATTAAGTAATGGAGCACTTCCAATGCTTCCGGTCATCGCTGCATGCTGCGCCGCTGGAGCATCGATATCGAAAGAGTCAGCACCAATATTCCAGTCGACTACGAAACGATCGGTGCCGAAACCGCTGTGCATCGCACTCCCCGTATCTGCGCCGTACATGTTTTTGACATACTCGACCACGCGAACACCCAATCTATTCAAGTTGAAATGAGCGTTTCGGGCAACTAGTGGATCGTAAGTCCAGTACATGCGCGTGGCGCCGATCTCACGCACAGCATCACGCTGAAACTCTTTCAGTCGACGCCCGATTCCGTGATTCTGGACA
>JBBSTN010000281.1:0-5007 GCA_038235845.1 Gemmatimonadales bacterium
AGTTCAAAAAACCCTGCCTCAACGGGCGCCAGCAGAGTGTCGCCCTCCAGACGTCTTTCCACGTCTCCACTTTCGGACCCCCCTACGCGGACCCACTGATAGGTGAATCCCACCGACGACCCATGGATCTGCAGGGGAAAAGCGACGCGTTCGCCTGCGCGGGCGAAGTGCATAAGGACGCCGCCACTCTCTCCACGCGCCGTCGCTGCAGACGTCACCATGGGCACGCTGGGCGAACTGCTTCCATCAGCCGAACCGGCGATCAACTCTGTCGGCGGCTGATAAAGAATCGCAAATGCAATTGCTGCCCCTCCGAAGAAGTACAGCAGCCCCCGGCGCGAAATCACAACTCGCCCCACCTGGCGCGGGTTCCGCGCACGTCGATGTGAACAAACGGGCCGTGCGCCGAAGTTGCCTTGTAGATGCCGATGCCACCCACCAGATCGGGGTGCAACGCTTCTACCCGCTCCGCCGCGGCCGCCAGCACCTTTGCATCACGCGTATCGATTCTGCCATCCTTGTTGAGATCGCTCATCCAGTCTCGCGACCCGTTCACGACATACACGTCGGCGGCGTCGCCAAACTGATGACGACTGTCCTTGGCGCGACCGCCGGCACCGACACCAGGCGCATTGTACTGCGGAGTGCGGAAGCCGGACATCACGCGAAGATCCTTCACATTCACACCCATGGACTTGAGTTCGGCAATAACGAGCTCAAGCTTATCGATAAGCGGCTCCCTCAACACCATGTACTTAGGCCACACCGAAACCTGATCATGGGTAAGGAACTCGCCGAGACGGAAATTCTCCGAGATCGCGGTGTTCTGGTTGTCGGCGGTAACCTCGAGAAACCCTTCCGGATTGACGTAGGCCGCGGAGCGCGCACCGCGTTTTTCCTGCGGAAAGAATCCGATTCGGTAGCTTCCGATTCGCCCAGCGACTTTATCGCTGAAGGGGCGCATCGTAATGAAGTTGAACGTCGACCCTATGGCAGAGTCGCTGGTGACGTAAACGCCAGCATGTGACGCAACAGTGTCTCCGAAAAGAGTGCGAAGAATTGGCAGTGCCGCCACGCGCTCGGGCGCGAGGAATCGGGCCTGGAGTTTTCGGCTGCGCCCGCGAAGTGTGTCGAGCAACGCAAGCGACGCGGATCGAACTGCGATTTTTGCTGCCGCACCCGTCTCGACGTTATCACTGGAGATCAGGATCGCGTTGGCGGAGGGCTTCTCACCCCGCGCAATTATTCGCGCCGCCAGCGAAGTGGAGTCGCTGTCCCAGGACCGAGCGCCAGCGATGTCAGCAATGGAGCGTGCGTCAGCTCGGTTGGGACTTATAAAGCCAACCGTGGCGGCGAGTGTCACGGCCGCTAGGCCAGCGCCCAAACCTGCGCTGCGTTTTACTGTTGCTCGCTTTGATGACTTTCGCTTGACCGAGATAAAGCGGCGCTGGAGATTCACAGGCGCGAGGTTGTCAGATTCAATTCTTTGGGTTTTAGAGGTCACGTAGCGGGGCTGTGGGGTAGCGGAGCTCGTGCTCAAGCTGATGTTCCAGAGACGACCGAGCCAAGCCGGCGCGTCGTCAAAGCCAGCGGCAAGCCATGAAATTAACAGCTTTTACCCGCCATGTGACACCCATTGCCGGGAAATCAGTAGAATCAATAGATGTAGACCGGAGTGCCAACGGCTACGCGTTCATACAGCACATCGATGTCTTCGTTCCGCAATCGCACACAACCGTGGCTCACTGCCTGACCGATGGACTGAGGCTGGTTGGTGCCGTGAAGTGCATATCCGTCGCCAAGATAAAGCCGATGGGTGCCCAGAACGCCGGGGTACTTGCGCTGGTTTGTGCCGAAAGGCGGAATGACGATGTTGCCGTCGACCACGATCTCGCGACCGTCATCCGCGCTCAGCTGCTTCAGCGTTCCATCGGGCGAACGTAGAACAACGTCACTTCCGGAAACGTCGAGAACCGCACCATCCTTGGTCCGGATGGGCTCGCCGCGCGTCAGCTGAACGATGCCTAGTTTGCGCTTGTTTGCCTGTTCCTGATAGTGCCAATCCGGCGGCACCCATGCGGGCGCTGAGTCGCGACGCTGTACCACGAGGCGCCCCCTGGGAGTCTCGAAGCGCATGGTGCGCTCGCTGCCACGCACGACCATAGTTTTGCCGCTGCCAGTGGCGACGTCGGCCTCGAAAAGCAAGCTGTCGCCTTGCTTATACCAGAGGTGTCGGTCAGCAATCGAAACCACGATGTAAGGCCCGGTTTCCTCCGCCGGCGTCGTGGCAGCCAGCGCAACACGAATGCTATCCGCCCCGGAACCAGCCTCAACGCGCGCCTGGTCCAATGCTTCCAGATTGTCGTTGAAAACGAGCCGGGCTACGTCACGTGAGAAGCGCACCTTCAAGGTATCGGCAACAAGCCAGACGGACAGCGCCACCACTATAGCCAGCGCAACCAGCGCCAACACCATCCGCGTGGCATTCCCGCCGGCGTTTGACGTTCGTTCGGCGTCATCGAGGGACATCTGTGATTCACGTGACATTCAGGATCGGGATCGATTGTGAGTATTCATCAAGGACAGCGGACTGCCGCGTCAGAGAAATCAGAAGAATCAGTAGAAGTAGACTGCCATGCCTCTGCTTAGACTCTCGCGGACCGCGGCAAGGTCCGTCGAGCTTACGCGAACCGTACCTGGCATCACATAAGTGCTGTCCGAGAGTGGTCCGCTCGCTGGCACCGAGTATATCAACGTCCCACCGGTCGTTACTATGGCAAACTTTCCGGTCCACCCCTTTTGGGTTCGAGAGTCCGGGACAGGCATTGACCGCTCAGTCCACACCCATTGCGGAAATTCATAGCTGTCACTGTCCCCCAGCAGCCTTTCCACCGTACGTTTTCCTCGTGGAACGACCACGTGAGTGGTATCCGGCGGGGTGCCCACCCTCTTTTCAGGACCGAACATCGCGGGCATCGTCCGAAGACGTGCCGCGCCACGGTCGAGAGCCACCAACGACGAGTCAATACTGACGGCGAGGTGAAGCTCCTCGTCACCGGCGGACTGTCTCCGCATGAGCTCCAGCATCAGTCGTGACTCATCCTGCTCCGCTTCGACAATAGCGTCGAGCTTCCTCCTCTCCAGATCCGTCATGGACGCTCGAAGACGCTCGGCTTCGTCGGCGTATCGACCGCGTCGCCATAGGATGACTGTGTCGACCACGAGCAGTGCGATGATCACCACAATCAGTCCGACGGTCCGACGCTTGAACTTTCTTTTCATCAGTATGAGGAATTTCGGGAATTGCACAAAACCAGCGAGAAGCCTGCGACGAGCCTGCAGCGAGCCGTCGAGAAACGCCAAACGAGATATCAGACGGCGAGCAGGAGTAGATTGAGTCCCATCCGTGCTCGCCAGGTTGAGGATAAGCTAGTGAAACACATTGCAATCGCCCACACACATAACTGTGCCCGAATGACATATGTCTGACCAAAAGAAGCGCCCCGTCGCCCTCATAATTCTTGACGGCTGGGGATACCGGGAAGAAACCAACGGAAACGCCATTCGCCTGGCCCGCACACCCAACTGGAACCGCATCTGGTCGCATCGGTCGAGGACGCTGCTTACGGCCAGCGGCCGGGATGTGGGCCTTCCCGCCGGCCAAATGGGGAACAGCGAAGTCGGGCATTTGAATCTGGGTGCGGGACGTTTGGTGATGCAGGATCTAGTGCGAATAGGTTCGGCAATCGAGGACGGAACGTTCTTCAGCAACAAGGTTCTCGTCGGCGCCTGTCGCGCGGCGAAAAAAAACGGCACTGTGTTGCACCTGTTGGGATTGCTGGGAGACGGAGGAGTTCACGCCCACGACGACCATCTGATAGCGCTTGTGAAGATGGCGAAGCGCGAAGGAGTCGAGCGTGTTGCGATTCATGGAATGCTCGACGGCAGGGATACCCCCCCGAGCTCGGGTCTGGCCTTTCTTGAAGCCCTCCTCGAGCGGATTGCCGGTAATGCCACCCTTGGCTCAATTTCGGGTCGTTATTATGGGATGGATCGCGATCATCGCTGGGAGCGAACGGAGGAGTGGTATCGGGCCGCGGTGAGCGGTACGGGCACGCGGATACACGATGCGCTTGATTACGTGCGGCAACAGTACGCCGCAGGTGTAACAGACGAATTCATCAGGCCAGCTGTGTTGGTAGGCGAGGACAATGAGCCGGTTGCGCCCATGCATGATGGCGACGTCGTGATCTGCTACAATTTTCGATCTGACCGCATGCGACAGGCACTTCAGGCGCTTGCAATTCCCGACTTTGTCGGGTTCGACACAGGAGCGCGGCCAGCCGTAGAAATCACTACGATGACGCGCTACGAGGATTCTTTTCCATTTCCAGCGGCATTTCCGCACCGACCTCTCACGAAACTCGTGGGTGAGGTGATCTCCGACGCGGGCATGACGCAATTGCGCACCGCGGAAACCGAGAAGTATCCGCACGTAACCTTCTTCTTCAATGGCGGAAATGACGCGCCGTTTCCGGGAGAAGTGCGTGAAATGGTGCCGAGTCCAAAGGTAGCCACCTACGATTTGCAACCTGAAATGAGTGCGACAGGCGTTTGCGACATTCTTTGTAAATCACTGGCGTCGAGATCTCACGACTTCGTGCTGTGCAACTTCGCCAACACGGACATGGTGGGACACACGGGATCACTGCCGGCGGCGATTAAGGCCGCTGAAACCTTGGATTCGTGCCTGGGCCGGATACTGGAGGCTGCGACCGCAGGCGGTGCGAGGCTGGTGATAACTGCAGACCACGGAAACGCCGATGTTATGATTGACGAAGCCACTGGTTTGCCGCATACAGCGCATACCACCTGCCCGGTACCGTTCGTTGTTCTCGACCCGGATGTTACTGCCCCGTTGCGAGCGGGTGGGTCGCTGAGGGATGTTGGGCCCACCATATTGTCACTGTTGGGTCTGGACCGCCCAGACGAAATGGATGGGCGCGA
>JBBSTN010000282.1:0-4960 GCA_038235845.1 Gemmatimonadales bacterium
GGAAGGTGGTCGTGTGAATATCGCCAAGGCCGTCGATTGGGTTGCCCAGCGCGTCCACCACTCGGCCCACCAGCGCATGTCCAACCGGCACCTCGAGCACGCGACTCGTGCGTCGCACCTCGTCACCTTCGCGAAGCTGGAGATAGTCGCCAAGGATCACGGCGCCGATGTTGTCTTCTTCGAGGTTGAGCGCCATGCCGATGATGACGGCCTTGGTCTCCGAGCTCGTGATTTCCAGCATCTCGCCGGCCATGCACTTGCTCAGGCCATAGATGCGAGCGATACCGTCCTTTACTTCGAGTACCGAGCCAACTTCCTCGACGTTGAGATCGTCGAGATTGGCGGCTTCGATCTCCCGGAGGAGAATATCCTTGATTTCGCCAGGGCGAAGGGCGGTCTGAGTAGCCATATGGTAGGGCTTGTAAGCGTGTTGAACGGACTGGTGAAAGCGCTGTCTGGTGCTGCCGAAAGCATGTCTGATCGTTTCAGCCGCAGCTTGTGAAATTAATCACAAGTGAAGGAATCGGGCAAGCTCTTCTTACGACCCGCTATCCGCCCTCTCGGACGAAACGATCGATAAGGTCGACTGCGCGAAGGCGGGTGAGCGAGCTGGCGCGCGCGCCTACAAGCCGCTGGGTCGTGCTCGATAGGTGGCTAGAGCTCGAGAACGCCAGAATGCTGGCCACGTCCTTTACATCGTATCCGGCGTTCTTCGAGAGCTCAGCCGCCGAGAGCAGTCTGACGAGATCGATGATGCGCTTGAGGGTGGGTGCGCGACCGGTGGCAAAGCTTCGGGAGAGGTGCTCACGGGATACACTCAGCTCGCGTGCAAGCTGCTCAGTGCGGACCGGGCGGCCAGCGCGGCGAACGACGGCCGCCCAAACCGCCTGCTGCAGGGTCGTTTCCAGCCCCAGCACCTCCGGGGCAACAGCAAGGGCCTGCTCGAAGCGCGTGGTGAATGATCGGCGTACCACAATCGCCCGCGCGACACTGTCGTCCACTCCTTCCACAAGATATTCGCACACACCGCGCTCCACCCCGCGGGCAATCATGGGGGCATCTACCGACAGCATCGCCGTTACCACAAAAAATGGGATGCTTTGATAAGACTGAGCGTCGCTGAGAGCCTGGTAGGCTTCATCTCCTGCACCGCCGTCGATGATGACGGCGTCTACCAGTTGCCGGCAGAGTTCACGATGCATATCGGACGCTGTTTTGAGCGAAATCATGTGCGCGCGCCGACGTGGAAACGCCGATCGGAGCATCGTCTTCGCCCTTTCGCGCTTGAGCATTGTGAGAATCGTCAACGGCGGAGCTGCACCGTCTGCACCACTTCGTGCCGCAGGAGAGGTCACTGAAAATTACGGGAATTACTGAGGGCTCACGAAAGCTCGTAGCCCTGAACCATTCTGTTCGCAAGTTCGAGCACCTCGCGGGCATTTTCGTACGAAACAAGCTTTCGTGCTTCGTCGAACTGCACCCATCTGCACGCCGTTATTCCTTCCCCTCGCTGCGGCTGGGTCTTGGTACTTTCCGTATGCATAAGGAAGAAATGACAGACCTTGTGCACCAGTCGGCCCCGGAATCTGAAGAACCAATCAATGGTTTCGATCTTTCCGTCGAGATTAAGACCGCCCAGACCTGTTTCTTCCTCAACCTCCCGAAGCGCGGCAGCAGCAGGCTTCTCCTCCGCTTCGAGGTGTCCCTTGGGGAAACCCCAGTTTCGGTAGCTGTCGCGAATTACCAGAAAGAGGGGCACTCCCTCGTGAACACGGTACACAACTCCACCGGCGGACGTTTCGAGAGTTGCGCGGCTACGCGACCCGCCTGCCGAGCGATTTCGCTCGGTAAAAGGCAGGTTGGGAGCCGGCGAGTCCGGCGCGGGGAAATCAGGCACCGACCGAACCGACTGATGTCCTGAACTCACCCGTCTTCGTAAATGCGCTTTCTTCGTCGTCGTCGTCCAGCGTGGGCTTCCCTTCGATGAACTGTCGGACCACGGGATCGGTGCTGTTCTGCATCTCTTCAACGGTTCCGACGGCGCGTATTTTCCCCTCATACAGCATCGCGATACGTGTGCCCACGGTGTAGGCGCTGCGCATATCGTGCGTGATGACCACTCCGGTGACCTTGAGCTGCTCCCGCATACGCACCATCAGTGCGTCGATGGTTGCCGAGGTTACCGGGTCGAGACCAGTGGTGGGTTCGTCGTAGAGGATGTATTTGGGGCGAAGAACAATGGCGCGAGCCAGCCCGACACGCTTTCGCATGCCCCCGGAGAGCTCACTTGGCATTCGTCGTTCCACGTCGGTAAGGTCGACCATGTCGAGTGCTTCGCAAACCTTCTTGTCTATCTCTGCCTCGGTATGGTCACCACGTTTACGGAGCCCCATGGCCACATTCTCGCCGATGGTCATCGAGTCGAAGAGAGCCGCGAATTGGAAGACGTAACCGATGTTTCCGCGCAGCGCGAACAGATCCTTGCGGGAAAGCTGATCCACTCTCGCGCCGTCCACCCACACTTCGCCCAAGTCGGGCTCAAGCAGGCCCACGATATGCTTGATAGCGACAGACTTGCCTGTGCCGGAATAGCCGATGACGACCATCGTTTCTTCGTCATCGATCACAAGGTCGAAGCCTCGCAGAACCTGCTTCGGCCCGAACGACTTATGGACGTTCTTGAACTCAATCATCGCGTGAGCGTGGCTTGCTTGAAGCTCGATCGGGTCTCGATGGACGCTCCACGGACCGCGGTCGAGGACGGATATCGGGAGCGAGTGGTGCGGGCGGCGGGCGCTGTCATATCACAAATATGTAGACGGGCCAGATTACCGCAAAGCTCGATTTCGACATAAGTGGGACAATTTGCGAGATTTGTGAGCCGGGGGGGGTGCGGCTGGGTCGGCTACCGAGGGAGGCCGGTTGGAAGGGTTGGAGCGAGGTCAGGCGAAAGGGCTGTCGCTGGTGCCGATGGAGCGGCGTCTACCGGTGCGAGAAACACGACAGCGTAGTGCGCACAAACAGCAATTCGGCGGGTTTTGCGGCCAGCGTCGGCCGTCAGCCGCGAGCGCCAGCGGTGCTGGTAGCTCTGAGCTGCCAAAGGTGGAATTGATTTTCTTTGAGCTTTGAGCAGTTCGTATCAGCTATAAGCCTCCAGCACCGCTGGCGCTGGAGGCTTATAGCCGATACTCATCGCTAAATTGGGCGCGATGCCGGGATGAGGAGCCACAGTCCGGCCCCGGCGCTCACAGCCAGCGGGCAGCTCACAGCTGTCGTCTAACCGTGGTCTTGCGTTCTCCGGATAGCTGTCAAGCTGCGAAGCTCGACAGCGCTCGGCCCACATCCCCTTCACGGAGCCGCTTGAGTGCACGATCTCGCAGCTGGCGCACCCGCTCGCGGGTAACCCCGAGCATGCTGCCGATTTCCTCGAGGGTATGCTCGCGGCCGCCTTCAAGGCCGAAGTACAGTCGCAGAACCTTTGCGTCGCGCGGCGGCAGTGTGCCAAGCGCCTGCTCGATTTCATCCGTGAGGAAGCGATTCATCGCCTCTTCCTCGGTGTCGGGCATCTCGTCGGCCACGAAACGTTCGATGAGCGACCGATCGCCGTCCGGATCCATCGGCGCGTCCAGTCGCACATCGCCGGTATTGAGCGCGGCGAGCGACTGAACGACGTCAACCGACAGACCGGTTACCTGGGCGAGCTCTTCGGGCGAGGGTTCGCGACGAAGCTTCTGCCGCAGAATCTCGGACGCTTTTATGATTCGGGACAGGTCGGCGGTGCGATTGAGCGGGACACGTACTGTGCGGCCTTGACGCGCGAGCGACGACAGAATTGCCTGACGGATCCACCACACGGCGTACGAGATGAACTTCACGCCCTGATCGGGATCGAATTTACGGGCAGCCGTGAGGAGGCCAACGTTGCCTTCACCGATCAGATCGATGAGCGGGAGGCCCCGATTCTGATATTTCTTGGCCACGGAGATCACGAAGCGCAGGTTGCGCTTCACCAGTTCCTGGAGAGCATCCTGATCGCCGGCACGGATTTTCTTGGCCAGTTCGATTTCTTCGAGGCCCTTGAGTAGCGGATACGTGCTGACTTCGTACAGGTACTGGTCGAGTATATCGCGTTCGGGTTCGGTGGGCGCGATACCCGCAGGTGCCGTACGGCGGCGCTTCCGCTTTACGTCGGTCATGGTGTTCTTATGATCCTCGGGACGGATGATCGTCCACGAATTGAGGTGCGTTGGCTGTTACAGTAACGGACAAAACCGGCGCCGCGTTGCGCCGGGAACCGGAAATGTGCCGCTGGCGCCGGTTAAATGGCGCAGCGCAGTTTCCGTCTAGCCATGCAAGATATGACATTGAGCCTAATGCGCCAGTCCGAAGAGGCGGATCTGCTTGACGATCGACATACACCCCGCTAGACTGTGCGTTCCTGACGCCCTCGTGGGGGCGGCGATTCGTGTGTGGTTCATGTATGTTTTATCTGGCAGTTTGTGATACTATTCCAACACGAATCCGTCGTATTCTGTGGGGGTCTCGCGCCCGGGGGCGTAGCTCAGTTGGGAGAGCGCTTGAATGGCATTCAAGAGGTCAGCGGTTCGATCCCGCTCGTCTCCATCCGGGGTTGGAGTGGCATTGCGGGGCGGAAGTGAATGGCGGCTTTGTTTTACATTTCGGGACAGCTGATTTGTTAGTTTAGCTGTGAGTTTGCGGGAATAGCTCAGTTGGTAGAGCACAACCTTGCCAAGGTTGGGGTCGCGGGTTCGAGTCCCGTTTCCCGCTTTGAGGGTGTAAGTGAAGTCGGCTGGTGATTTTGACCGGTTTTATTCGTTTTCTGTTGATTTTCGTGGCTTCAGGGCGGTTAGCTCAGTTGGTTAGAGCACCACGTTGACATCGTGGGGGTCGCAAGTTCGAGTCTTGTACCGCCCATGGCAGTTGTTTGTATGGAGTTTGA
>JBBSTN010000283.1:0-4957 GCA_038235845.1 Gemmatimonadales bacterium
TCGCGCTGTACACCAAACCAGCCGTTGGCCCCAGAACCATCTGTAGTTCTCGTGGTCGGGCTGCCGAGCAGGCCGCCGCCAAGGAATCCGTAGATATTGTTGTCGTTCTGAGGTGCGTTGAGGCGGTTCTGTCCAAGGGCAAAGCTCGCATTCACCGTTAATCGTTGATCGGGCACGAAGTTGAAGTTCGTGCGCAAAGAGAAACGATCGAAGCTGTTATTGCGAAATGTGCCTTCTTCCTGGTTCGCTCCGGCCGATACGTAGTAGCCGTAACTTTGACCGCCGCCACGTGCCGAATAAGTCAGCTTGCGAATTGCACCCGTGCGATACGCGCCTTCGCGCAGAAGCGGATTGTCCGACACGAGTGTAGATGTCGTTTTGCCCACGCAGAGAGGATTAAGACTGTTAGGAGCAACGTTGGCTGCGGTGCAGAATGCGTAGTTGTCAGGCGGCGTTTCGATCTGCTTCGCGCTTCCTACGTCTATGCCCAGACTTTGCGTGAAACGGGCAGTGCCAGCGCGCCCCTTCTTCGTGATGATCTGAATGACACCGGCCGACGCGTCAGCACCATATAAGGTGGCTGCTGCCGGCCCTTTAACGACTTCGATCGATTCGATGTCATCGGGATTGATGTTGTTGAGACGATCGGCGCGCTGTCCGCCTGCGTTGAGCGATGGCTGCTCCTCGATAAGTCGAACGCCGTCAATGAAAACAAGCGGCTGGTTGGACAGGTTGACCGAGGCGGCTCCGCGAATGTTCACCCTTCGCGAGGTACCTGCGGTGCCCGAAGTGGTGCTGACTGAAAGCGACGGCACGCGCGATTGGAGCAGTTGATTCACGTTTCGTGCAGGCGAGTCTTTTAAAAGGTCTTCGACATTAACTGATGTTATGACCGCAGGCTGCGCCCGCCGCTCCTGGTTACCTGTGGTACCGGTAACGACAACTTCAGAGAGCTGAGTGCGTGAAACAGCGAGGGCGAAATCACGAGTCGTCGTCTGTCCGACAACTACCGCCGCAGTGTCGCTGGATGCGCGATAGCCGATTCGATAAACCGTCAGCTGAATGCGTCCCGGCTTCACGGCAGCAATACGATACTCGCCCGCCGCATTGGTAACTACTTCGAGAGCTGTGCCTACAACTACCACGCGCGCATCACTGAGCGGAAGGCGCGTGTCGGCGGCAATAACCTTTCCGATGACCGCGCCGGTCGAGTTTTGCGCGTGGACGGCCGGCGTGACTCCAATAGCACATGCGGCACTTGCGAAGATCAGTATGCGCAACAGATGGGGAGTCGTTGATCGATCAGTCATCTAAAGTCCCTCGACGGGTGGGGTTACTACCAGCGGGCAGGAGAACAGCTACTGAGGAGTGGCTTCATCTTGTCATATTGACAATCAGAATGCGAGGGCCGAAAGGCATCGAATCGGTGTCGAGACGCATTTAACCGTGTCGAACCGAGCTCTGCCGTGTCCAAAGCTCCGTGGTTCCAACCCCCTCTCGGGACGATCCCTGTCGAACTGAGCGCGTTTACTGGTGTTCAATCATCTTCAATGCTCGTCGCTAATTCAGCGGATAACCGGTGTCGGCGCTATTTCCCGATCCGATCGTTTCGGAAAACACGAACCTCTAAAAAACATGTCGCAGATCCTCCCGGAGGTCCGCAAAACCTCTCTCGAGATCAATATTTCGCGGACGAGTCGGATTGGCCGATCGCTCCTAGCCGTCGCTTCGCTGACCGGTATTTCAGCGAGTATTCTGACCGCACAGGCGCCGCCAGCAGTTCACTCGATGTCGGTCGCTGACACGTCGATTTTTGCGCCACTGATGCTGCCTACTCCCAACCTGTTCCGCGCAGGAAGTGGTGCACCCGGTAGCCGCTACTGGCAAAATCGCGCAGACTACAATCTCGCTGCCACACTCGACACCACATCAAAGACCGTTCGTGGCGAGATGACTCTCCGCTATACCAACAACTCGCCGGATACCCTTCGCTATATCTGGCTTCAGACCGAACAGAACGCCTTTCGCGGTAACACGCTCAATTCCTACATCTTTCCACAGGACTCGCGCTTCGGTGCGCGAGGATTCGAAGGCGGATACACTTTCACCAAACTCGATCAGGTGTGGCCAGCCGCAGCAGGCAAGGCCGCGCGACGCGCAACACTCGCCAGACGCGATAACGAAACGAGCATGAAAGTCGATCTCGCCGAACCGCTTGCGCCGGGCAAGTCTGCATCGCTCGAGATTGCATACAGTTTCCCGGTTCCGGAGCATGGAGCCGACCGCATGGGACGTGATGGCGCTCTCTATGAAATCGCGCAATGGTATCCACGAGCTGCTGTGTACGACGATGTGCGTGGATGGAACATGGAGCCGTATCTCGGACAGGGCGAGTTCTATCTCGACTTTGGAGACTACAATCTCTTCGTAACCGTTCCCGTCGGCTATATCGTTGCAGCTACAGGATCGCTTCAGAATGCGAGCGAAGTTCTACCCGCTTCCGTAGTGGCAAAGCATGCGATTGCTGCGAAGTCGGACACCGTGATCAGACTCATCTCCGAGTCCGACCTTTCAAACGGTGCTGCGCGTCCGAAGAAGACCGGCATGCTGACATGGCGCTTCGCTGCCAAGAATGTGCGCGACGCGGTGTGGGCTGCATCTCCTGACTTTCAGTGGGATGCATCGAGCTGGAAAGGCATCATGGCGTACGCCTACTACCGGCCGAGTGCCGCGGTGAACTGGAATGATGCGGCAGATCAGTCGCGCATGTCCATTCAGGAATACTCTGAGCGATGGTTCCAGTATCCCTGGCCACAGATATCAGCGATAGAAGGACCAATCAGCGGAATGGAATATCCGATGGTGGCAATGGAGAACAAGAGCGACGACAAGTACGATCTGTACAACGTAGTCACACACGAAATTGGCCATATGTGGTTTCCGATGCTCGTGGCCAGCAACGAACGCGCATACATGTGGCAGGACGAAGGCTTCAACACTTTCATAAATACATTTTCCGAAGCTCGTCGCTATCCGGAAAAAGGTGATCAGCTCACTCGCGGGGCAACCGAACGTCGGTTGGTGGAGCAGTACATGAAAGCGGGCGTCGACATGCCGGTAAATCGCGGTCCCGATCGCATCGATCCGCGGCTACTCGGCGAAGCTGCGTACGTGAAGCCAAGCGTTGGCCTACAGCTGTTGCGACAGGAGATCCTGGGTGAGAAAGCGTTCGACGATGCGTTCCGTACCTACATCGCGCGATGGGCGTACAAGCACCCGACACCCACTGATTTCTTCCGCACCATGGAAGACGCGGGTGGCCGTAGACTCGACTGGTTCTGGCGGGAGTGGTTCATCGAGAACTCCCGCTTCGACCAGAGCGTCGACTCGGTAGTGACAAATCAGAAAGGGGATACCTCGCAGGTGGCGGTGCTGTACGGAAACCGCGAGCGGGGTGTGCTTCCAATCCGTGCGACGTTCACGTTCAGCGACGGTTCGAAGGAAGAGTTTGTGTATCCCGCGGAAGTATGGAGCACAAACAGTCGTGGTTACATCAGGAGCTACAAGTTCGTGGGAAAGCGTCTCGCAAAAATCGAGATCGATCCGGAAATGCGTCTGCTTGATATCGACAGAGCAAACAACACATGGAGCGACGCATCCGTGAAGATTCAGCCGTAAAACTGCAAGAATGGTACACGTCAAAAGAGGGCGAGCCAGTATTGGTTCGCCCCCTTCTGATTTCACTGTCATTACCCGCACGAACATCACGGCTCATTTACATGACTAGCTCAGTAACATGACTAGCAAACTAATCGACAGTTATGCTATACCCGTTCGTTCGAAGAACCGACTGCGTGGCAATGGATGAGGAGTTGGCGGTCGACATTAGAAAGATGACTCTTCGACCTGAGCTGCTCGCCCTGTCGACATCATGTATCCCGAGAAGTGCCAGATATTGAATTCTGCGCGCTTGCCTTTGATGCGCACTGGGAATACCTCGTCTACGAAAGCGGCCATCTCACCGGCAATCAGCTGGCTTGGCAGCGCGAAGTAGGCACCCATAAGATCATTGCTTCCGTCCCTTGCGTCCTTCGCTTCTGTCTTGCTGATATCCTGCGAGAACATCAGTGGCACCAGAAAGACTGTCCCATGAGGTTCGAATTCGTATGCTACCATCGAGCCGGCGACCGATCGAACAGTAATGGTAGTTTGCTTGAGAACAGCACCCTTGGGAATCGTAAGCTTTAGGCCACGTTCCTTAATCTCCAGCTCTCCACCCTTGCTGTCGACGGTGATCGACTTTTCAAACATACCCTCGTCGTCGTCGCGCTTGAGTCCCTTCGCCTTCCCCCCCGACGACTTGCTAAACGCCGCCGACATTTCGACCGGTGAAGGACTTGTGACTCGCTCGCTGGAACATGCCGCCAGGGCGGTCACGGCGATCGCGCTGACAACCAGTACTGCCTGTCGTGCGCCCTTGCGCCCAAATATCCTGTACTTCTTAGCTTCTTTCTTTTCCATGCGCTAACCTGGGTCTGTTGTGAAAATTTGCACTTCGCCAAAATGGCCAGACGCCCCCTGCGTTTAATTGTCGGTACCGACCTTTTCAAACTTTAGCATTGGGGTTAAGTGCAGTCGGGGCGAGTCGAAACTGACCCGCCCAAGAGCACCCGGCATTCACGGCATCAGACGTTTTCCAAAGCACTTCTAAAGCTTTTCCAATTCCGAAATTTGATCGAATTAGCTAACCGATAGTAACGCTGTATCCGTTCGCTCGATCAATCGATTGACTCTCGATCTGTATTGAACGAAAGGACAACATCAGAACGTGGACTCGTCGTCGCTCTGCTGCGCACGGCCGGTCGACATCAGATAGCCCGAAAAATGCCAGATACTGAATTCCGCACGATTATTCTGGATTCGTGCAGGAATCAGTTCATTAACGAGCGCGTTCAGA
>JBBSTN010000284.1:0-4915 GCA_038235845.1 Gemmatimonadales bacterium
CACCACGTCCGCCCGATACCACGCCGTCACAGCCCGAACCGTAGCTCTGCACTTCGTAAAAACGTCCGATTCCGTTGTGCGAATGCACAAGGAAGAACATGTAGTTGGGTACCCATCCGTCATAGAATCCGTACGTCCACACACCCGGCACGCCCTGCTTGGTCATTTCCATGACGTCGTTTTCGGCCATGTACCACCACTCGTTCACCGTGATGGGATCGAGTTGTTCGTTATACGGGCCCGTTCCGGTCGACACGTAAAGCAGCGTTTGTGCTTCATGCAGATCGTGCAGAATAGTTGGGTGCCAATCGTTCGCGATGCCGCGCACATTTTGCGTGAGCTTCAGATACTGGCCCATTCCGTCGCGGTTGTTGTCATGCGCAACATACTTACCCCAGTACGGAGTTGGCAGCGACAATCCTGTACGCTGACGGAAGCACGCACCATCAACAATCTTTTCGCGACCGTCAACTTCAATAACGGGTGTAATCATCGTGAGCACATTCTTGCGGATGCTCTGCACAAGCGGCGTCTCTTCGACAACGAGTCGGTATGCCAGCTCCATGAGCATTTCGGGCCCGCCGGTTTCCGTGGAGTGCATTCCACTGGTTATGTAGTAAACCGGCTTTGCCGTCTTCATCAGTTCCTTCGCGCGCGCTTCGGATGTTTTGCGCGGGTCGGCAAGCTCGGCGAGATAGCCCTTGTATTTGTCGAGATCGCGAATGGTCTCTTCATCGCCGATGACCATCACAACCATGTCACGGCCTTCTTCGGTTTTGCCGATCGTCCAGAACTTGGCGCGATCCGGAGCGGCATCCGCGACGGCTTTCAGATAGCGATGAATGTCGGCCGCTTTGGTCAGATATCCCGGCGTGCCAACAATTCGATTAATGCCCGCAAACTTGAGCGTCGTTGGTACTTTGTCGGAGTAAGGAAGGTGATCAACCAGATCCGTGGAAATTCTTGGATCGGTGAGATACTGCTTGATGAGCTTTGTGTATTCCTCATCCTGTTTCTGCGCAACCTGCGCATGCAGAACAGGCGCGCTGACAGCGAGTGTGATCCCTGCAATCGCCGACAAAACGAGGCGATTCACCAACCGTTTCCTACTCGACATCCGGCCTCCTTCAAGGTGGAATTGGGTATTGGAAACAATACTCGGTGTATGACTCGGATGTCAGGGACGAAACGTCTCTACTTGTCGCTTCCGCCCTTGGGTGGCGGCACTGTTGGTGCTTCCGGCGCCCGCAATCTGTCTCGTCGTTCCTTCTCGCGTCGTTGACGCAATTCGTCCTTCAATTTGTTGAAGTCGGCGTCGCCAGGGCCCATAGTCATGTTGCGCTGTATGTCTTCGCGGGACATTGCAAGACGCCGGTCGCGGTCGATGGAGGTCGGATTGCCGGACATCTGGCTCTGAATGTTCACCGGCAACAGCGTGAGTAGTGCATTCGGTATGACAACTTTGCCGAGTCTGATGCCCGCGTTATCCCAACCCCACTTGCGGCCATCCTTGTCCGTTTTGGTCCAATCGCCGGGGCGTCGTCCATACGCGCCATTGGCTCGCGCAATTGAATCGAGCGAATCAGCCGCAAGGGTTAGGACGCTCGATATTATGCTGTCGAGATTGTCGGCGCCATCCCGACTTGCGGGTGCACCGCGTGGTGCGCCGGGCATCCAAACGCGACCATCAGAATAACCCGGCTTTGCGCCGCGAAGATTCGGGTCGACCGCTCCCACGCCGGCATTTCCGCTTCCAGCACCGCTGGCAGTACCGGCGCCTCCGCCGGTATCAACAGGATTGGCTGAAGGATTTAGCTGTGGCGTACCAGGGCCAACGACGGGGCCCGTGCTCGGCCTCGGTATGATAGGTGTCGCGGCCACAACCGTCGAAGCTGCCGTTGGCGGCACGACTGGTTGAACAGGTTCGACGTACGTAAGGCCCTCTTCTACCGGCGTTTTGCTGCCAAACGGGTCGATAAAAGAGTAAAGACCGTGACCAAATGTCAGGAGTTGCAGAACGATCGCCGCGACCGCGAGATGGATTGCAATCGACAGAGAAAGTGCGCGTCCGTTACGCTGGCCCGGGCTCCGCGCAGGCTCCCCACCACTCCTGGCCCGACTGCTGATTGCCGGGCGCTTCCGCGACCGGCTTTCAGAACTTCTGTTGGGATTTTCAGGATTGAGCGGAGTGGACATAAGCCTGATTGTACCCTGCGCTGAGCGGGGAGTGCCTCAGTTGCCCGAGACCACCGGATTGGAAACTTCGCTGAGTCCTACCAGTTCGACCTTGACGACGTCACCTGCGGTGAGGCGCCTGGTTCCGGCGGGTGTACCGGTCGCCACGATGTCGCCGGGTTCCAATGTAAGGTAGTTGGAGATGTACGACAGGAGGGTGGGAATGGAGAAAACCATGTCCGAGGCCGATGCGCGCTGACACTCCGCACCATTAACGGTTGTGACCACCGTGATCGTTGAAAGATCTTCGGGCACCGCAGCCGGCTCGCCCAGCGGACAGAAACTATCGAGCCCTTTTGCCCTTGCCCACTGACCATCATTTCTCTGCAGATCGCGCGCAGTAACGTCGTTCATCGCCACGACATGCGAAATCGCCGCGCGTGCCTCGTCTTCGCTGGCCCGCTTGATTCGCGTACCGATCACAAGAGCAATCTCTCCTTCAAACTCGATGTGGTCCGATACCGGATGCAGCACGATAGGATCACCGTTCCGGATGATCGACGAGGGCGGCTTCAGGAATAGCAATGGCTCCTTCGGTACCTCGTTGCCCATTTCCCGGGCGTGCTCCACATAGTTACGTCCGACGCACACGATTTTGCTGGGAGTTCTCATGTTATCACTGAAAAGGGTTTTGATACCGGTCGCGCGCCATAGAATCTGACGATCTCCGCGCGACAATGCGACCACCCGCCACTCACTCGACGGGCTGGAGGGAGCGCCTTGAGGAGTTCCACCCCATAACGTTTCGACAGCACCCGAGGGTCGCTCAGCACCACCACACCGCGATCCGTGGCGGTACGAATCAGTCGGCCGAAACCCTGTTTCAACCGCAGCGAAGCGTGAGGCAGCATGAACTCGCCAAACGCATTGCCGCCACGCGCCGTTATCGCTTCGCATTGCGCCGCTACCATCGGTTCGGTGGGCACGCGAAACGGAAGCTTGGCAATAAGTAATCCCCGCAATGAATCGCCCGGCACGTCCACTCCTTCCCAGAACGTAGCCGTTCCCAGAAGCACCGCGCGACCGGACTCCCTAAAGCGACGCAGCAAAACGTCTCGCATATCCTCTCCATGGACGAGCAAGGGCCACTTGGTGTGATGCTGTGTCGAGCGCAGCATCTCCGCCATTTCCCTCACGTCGCGATGGCTTGTGAATAATGCAAACAGTCCCCCGTCGCTTGCCGAAATGAGATCCCTCAACTGTTCCGCCACAGCTTGCAGGTGTGCTGCAGCATCTTCATTGGGGGCAGGAAAGTCTGTTGGAATTACCAGCAAAGTTTGCGACGAATAGTCGAACGGCGACGGAAATACAGCGGTGACGCTACCATCGCTGTCTGCGTCGAGACCCAGCCGATGTTGCAGAAACTCGAAGCCGTGTTCAGTCGCGAGAGTGGCCGAGGTTACCACGGCGGTATCCACTCGATCGAACAGATCCGCACGCAGTACAGGCGCAAGTTCGAGTGGTACGCAGTGTAAAGCGATATTTCGTTCGGGCCCAGGCTTACCCATGGTCTCCATCCAGCGCACCACGGGCACTCCATTTGCCGGGGTGCGAAGTGAGTTCATGAGCGCGTCACCGGCATTCTCAAGACGTCGGACTACTCCGCGCAACTCGTTGATTATCGGCGAATAGTCTTCACTTTTCTTCTTATCGCTTTCGAGTCGTTCTCTCACGAGTGTCAATCCATTGCTCAACATCGTGATTTCGCCAACGAGACTCTCGAGCGAGCGCGCGATGCCATTCTTCCAAGCGCGGTGACGCTCGAAATCGTCATTTAATCGCATTACTGCAGTTCGCTCATTCTCGAGCGTCGCAGCCAGAAGATCGAAGAGCACCACCGCCTCGGCGCGCGCTGCATTCGAGGCTGACTTGAGCCGCTGTTCAACCAGGTCGAGACTCGCCACACTGAGCAAGTCGTCATTTTCCGCAAGCTTTGCAGCGAGCACAGGAAGCAGTCCCTTGCCACGCCGCTCGAGACGACCAAATAGTCGCATCAGCGTCCTTCTCGTCACCGATGCTCCTAAATGCGAAGCCGCTGCATCTTCGAGATGATGGCCCTCGTCGATGATAAGTCTGCGATATGCCGGGAGAACAGCAGAATCGTCCCAGTTCTGCGAGCTTCTCCTCACCGCAACGTCCGACAGAAGCAGGTGATGATTGACCACCACTACATCAGCCTGTGCAGCTTCGCGGCGAGCCTTGAACAGAAAGCAGTTATCGTAGTGCGCACACTTGAGTCGCCCACAGAGATCCGGTTCGGCCGCTACTTCATCCCAGATCTCGCCACGGGGCGGAGTGGGAAGATCAGACAGCGAGCCGTCGGAGGTTTTCTGCGACCAGGCGGCAATCGTGGCCAGTTCTCCAGTCGAACCCGCGTCGAATAGAGTCGCGCCGCTGCCCAATGCCTGTTCCATGCGATTGAGGCAAAGATAGTTTCGCCAACCTTTGAGCAGTGCGAAGCGAATCGGCTGATCAGATAGCGCCCCCTGTAGAAATGGCAGATCTTTTCTAACCAGCTGTTCCTGCAGGGTGATCGTGTTCGTAGACACGATGGTGCGCTGCTTATTTTTTGCGGCCCATCTGAGCGCAGGTATTAGGTAGCCAAGCGATTTTCCAATCCCCGTGCCCGCCTCGATTAGAGCGACACCACCGTCGTTGAACGCTTTTGTCACCGCGCCCG
>JBBSTN010000285.1:0-4863 GCA_038235845.1 Gemmatimonadales bacterium
CATGTACAACGTTCCCTGTCGAGTTGAGAACATGCGTGCGCCCGCTCATCGCGTTGCCAAGCGTGTCATGTTCGCGCACCCGATGTAACGCAGCCCATGTGCCCACATCGTCCCATCCAAACTCGCCCGGTATAACGAGCACTCTCTTGCTGCGCTCGAGAACACCCACGTCGATCGAAACCGGCTTCACTTCCGCGAAAAACCTCTCGAGGTCGTCCCCAGCGCAATCGAGAGCGGGTTGAACTTCGGGCGTAAGCGTTCGAATTTCCGCAAGCAGATCACGCACCCGCCAGGCAAAGATTCCGGAATTCCACAGGTAGCCCGCGCTCACCATTTCCGCTGCGAGCTCTCTCGACGGTTTCTCGACGAAACGAGCTACTCTTCGCGCATCTAATCCTTCGTCGCTACCGTGCAATGAGCTGCGCACTCGATCTCCGGGCTCGATGTAGCCAAAGCCCGGATCCGGACGCGAAGGAACAATTCCTACCGTCACAAGTGATTCTTCTCGCTCAGCCAGTTGCAGCGCAGCGAGCAGCGTCTTCCGGTAAGTGCCAACGTCCCCGATTGCCCAGTCGGCGTGCACGCAAACCATCGTGGGGTCCACGACATCGACCACGGTACCATCGCGTGAAATACCACTTCTTTGCGCGATCACATGTGCTGCCCAGGCTAGCGCCGCGCAGGTGCCCGCCGGACGCGGTTCGGCTATCACATTTTCCCGCGGAAGCTCCGGTGCCATTTCGCAGATCGCATCACGAAGCCCGGCATTGGTCAGCACCAACGTGCGCTCTAGCGGCGCGATCGTTGACATCCGGTTGAGCGTGTCTTCCAGCATCGGAACGTTGCCAATGAGAGGTAGCAACTGCTTTGGGCGCTCGGGTGTGGAGACCGGCCAGAAGCGTGAACCGACGCCTCCAGCAAGCACAACGCTCCAGGCGTTGTCTTCCTTTACAGGCGCTGAGGTGTTCGGAGTTGAACTCACCTCACTCATCCTTCGCCTCGCTCAGCTCGCTCGTTTCGCTCAAACCATGCTCGGGGCAGTCAGCCGTCAATGCTACCACCCTTTCAAACAGACGCCTGGGGCTGAACGGCTTGGTCAGAACATCAGAGACGCCCAGTTCCTGCGCTTCACGAAAATGGGCGTCCTGTCCAGCGGCAGTAAGTATCAGACACGGAAGTGTGCGCCAACGCTCATCCCTTCTGAGAGCCCGCAGAACTTCGAGACCACTCATTCCGGGAAGCATCAAATCAAGAACCACTATGCGCGTGTCGGGATGATTCTGCAGCTCGGCGAGCCCCTGCCCCCCATCGTCTGCAATGATGACTTCGAACGGCCCCTGCTCCAACCTGGTGCGGATGATCTGGCCGATATGTGGCTCGTCATCTACTACAAGCACGCGAATTTTCACACCAAGGCGGCTATTTGCGCTTTGTGACGACGTAGATCATACAGTAACGCGGGCAGATTGGCCGTTGAATCGAGGAGCACGAGAAGAAGTGCTTCAGGCGAAAGCGCCGAAACAATAGCGGTACCGGAGCTGTATTCGAGCACCATGAGACCAAAATCTCCACGGTTTCCGCCCGCAGCTTTTCCCATGTCGATCGCGGCGGCGACCATGGGAGGTACAAAGGCGGCAAGCTGCTCCGGGTCGATGGAGCCCACCGATGTCCCGTCGATAAGAAGGCCGTCGCCGCCGAGTACTACCGCAGCCTCGACGCCGTCGCGACGGCGAAGTGCAGCAACCAGATCACGTATGGTGGGCATCGTAGAAGGCTCGCCAGAGCACGATGCGAAGTCAAGCGACGATATGCCTCTCTAGTAATTAGATTCAGGATATACTTACAAAATACTTATGACAATCAACTTGAAACCTGGCAGGTTGAACGCATTGCGTCGGTCTGCAGCAGCTTTTGCGCTTATCTGCGTTGCCGCCATTCCAAACGCGTGCGGCGGCGACCTGACGTCTCCGGCCTCTTTCGAAAATGTGACTCGCGTATTTAATGTGTACGCCATTTCCGGTACCTCGATCGATCTGCCCGCGGCTTATCAATTTACCACAGAGACGCTGGTGCGCCCGCAGGTTACGTCAACTGGAGGCCTCAACTTCGACGTAGCCTTTGATATTGGCGCGGATGGTCGGGTGCTGATTATTCCGGCTCGGCGTGTCGTACCCCTTCCGCCACTCGGGGCGCCGGTCGTAGCGCTCCAGAAGCTCCCGCAAGGATATGGAGCGGCTGTTCGCGCACCGACTTCAGGTTACACGATCGATAGCGCGGCGGTAGCAGGTGTCGGTGACGCGTTTGCCGTCCAGCTTCTCACAAGCGGCTGTTTTCTTAACGAGCCCTATTACGGTAAACTTGTAATCGACAGCATTATACCCGCCGACCGAAGAATCGTGATCCGGTCAATCGTGAATCGTAATTGCGGGCTCAGGTCGTTGACGGAAGGACTGCCGAAGAACTGACGTCTCGGCTCGCATGCCCGCGCGCACGGCTCGGTAAGTCTGCATTCATCATCACGTATAAATAAGATCAGTCAATGCACGATATTCGCCTTCTGCGAGATCAGCTGGATTTGTTGAGAGACGGCATGCGCCGCCGCGGCAAGCTCGAAGAGTTCGAGGCGGTTCTCAATCGAGCTGGCACGCTCGAAAAGGAACGGCGCGATTCGATCGCCGAACTTGAAGCTCAGCAAGCCCGCCGAAATAGCGTCGCCAAGGATGTGGCGGTGCGTAGAAAGCGTGGTGAAGATGCGGCTGACCTTATTGCGCAAGGTCGCGAGATCGGAGAAGCCATCGCCGATCTGGAGACTCGTCGAAGCAAAGCGGAGGAGGCCGTACAGAGCATTCTGATGGAGCTTCCCAATATCACGCTTCCTGATGTGCCGGAAGGTGGCGAAGAAGCCAACAAGATAATTCGCAATTGGGGTGCTCCCCGCAACGACGCTCATGCCATCAAGCCTCACTGGGAGATTGGCGAGTCGCTGGGTATTCTCGACATCGCCAGGGGTGCGAAAATCAGTGGCTCCGGGTTCATCGTTTACCGCAGCGCGGGCGCGCGACTCGTTCGCTCGCTCATGAATATGATGCTCGACATGCACGGCACGACGAACGGCTACGAAGAGTGTTGGGTGCCACTGGTGGTTAACCGAGCATCAATGACGGGAACGACGCAGCTTCCCAAGTTTGCCGATGATATGTATGCGCTTCAGGACGAGGACATGTTCCTTATTCCCACAGCGGAGGTGCCGGTTACGAACCTGTACCGCGACGAGATCCTGGACGAGGCCAACCTTCCAATGGCGTTCACTGCGTTCAGTGCATGTTTTCGTCGCGAAGCGGGATCCGCTGGAAAAGACACCCGTGGCTTGCTTCGGGTGCATGAATTCGACAAGGTCGAGTTGGTACGATATGCGACGCCGGAGACATCTCTGGAACAGCTCGAGCTCCTCACCAGGCACGCCGAAGCGGTCCTTCAGAAACTTGAACTTCCTTACCGTGTTGTTCTTCTTGCGGCCGGCGACACCAGCTTCGGAAGTGCGAAGACTTACGATCTGGAGGTGTATGCTCCCGGAGTAGGCAAATGGCTTGAAGTCTCGAGCTGCAGTGTCTTCGGTGACTTTCAGGCTCGACGTGCAAATATTCGCTACCGTCCCGCGCCGGGGGAGAAACCGCGGTTTGTGCATACGCTAAACGGTTCCGCGCTCGCCTTTTCGCGAATCATTGCTGCACTTCTCGAGCATGGACAACAGGACGACGGCTCCGTTCTACTTCCACAATGCCTCGAACCGTACATGGGACGTCGCGTTCTCTCCTCGGCATAATTGCCGGTAATATCGACGTAATTGCAGATGCGACGAAAACGTTGGATAATCTTGATCGTGGTGGCAGGAGTTATAGCCCTTCTTGCCTGGTACGTCGGATACACACAACACGTCGTTACACAGCTCCGTAGCGCAGCAGCGTCGCAGGGACGAATGTACTCCAAGATATATCGTGCGCTGCTTGATACCTCAGCAGTCGGCGAAGACAAGACGGGAGTCCTCTTCGAATTGGCCGGCGATGTTCGCAAGTCGGGAATACCGTTGATCCTCACCGATGACGCGGGCACAATATCGGATACAGCTAATCTTCCTTTCTCTGCCCCGTTGGAGAGCGAACAAACGCGCGCATATCTTCGCGAGATCGATCGCAAAAACGCGCCGATCATAGTGCCCGGCGTGCAGGGAATACACTACGGCGACAGTCCCATCGTTCGTGGACTTCGGTTCATTCCGCTGCTGCAGTCTGCGGGCATTGGACTGCTGGTGCTCTTCGGAGTCTACGCTCTCGTGGAACGAGGGAGAGCCGAACGCGAAAAGGTCTGGGCCGGGATGGCGCGAGAGGCAGCGCATCAACTTGGTACGCCACTCTCATCTATATCCGGCTGGCTTGAATTGTTGCGGGAGAGGTCAGATGGAAATGGCAACCTGCGTGCAATCGATGCGATGGAACAGGATTTACTCCGTCTGGAACGTGTGTCGCATCGCTTCGAGCGCATCGGTCGGCCTCCCCGAAAGGACGACGTGGATTGCTCGGCGCTCGTCGACCGCCTTGCCGCATATTTCGCCGCGCGAGCTCCGACGCTTGCTCGCAAGGTCAGGATCACATCCGAACATCCGGAAGAAGAGCTGCACATAAGCGGAGACTCGGTGCTGCTTGAGTGGGTACTCGAGGTGTTGATCAAGAATGCGATTGATGCGCTCGCCGGGCGCGACGGAACCGTAGTTGTTTCGGCCTTCCCGTTACCCGAGGGCGGTGTTCGTATCCGTGTTGCTGATAGCGGGCCGGGTGTGCCGCGCGCGTTTCGAAATCGAGTGTTCGA
>JBBSTN010000286.1:0-4851 GCA_038235845.1 Gemmatimonadales bacterium
AGCTGGCGCTGGGAAGACCGTGCTGCGGTTTTTCTCCGCGCCGCCGAGCTGCTCACCACCACGTGGCGCGACACGGTCAATGCGGCCACTATGCTGGGACAGGCCAAAACGGTACACCAGGCCGAGATCGACGCAGCGTGTGAACTCATCGATTTCTGGAGATTCAACGCCCAGTTCGCGCAGGATCTTTACTCGGAACAACCAATCTCCGACCACGCGTCGTGGAATCAGCTCGACTATCGACCGCTCGAGGGATTCGTTTACGCCGTAACTCCTTTCAACTTCACCGCCATTGGCGGCAACTTGCCGAGCGCGCCCGCACTGATGGGCAATACCGTGCTGTGGAAGCCTGCATCCAGCTCGTTGCTGTCTTCGTGGTACATCTTTCAGATTCTCGAAGAAGCTGGTCTCCCACCGGGAGTAATCAATTTTCTTCCGGGAGACCCGGTAGAGATTACGCGCCTGGCGCTGGCGCATCGCGATCTGGCCGGCGTTCACTTTACGGGCTCCACGGCTGTGTTCAACAGCATGTGGCAAACGATCGGCAACAACCTCAAGAATTACCGCTCCTATCCCCGTGTGGTTGGAGAAACCGGCGGAAAAGATTTCATCGTCGCGCATTCAAGTGCCGATCCGCAGGCAGTCGCGGTGGCAATCGTGCGCGGAGCATTCGAGTATCAGGGTCAGAAGTGTTCTGCAGCTAGCCGCGCGTATGTGCCTGCGTCGATGTGGCCTGACGTTCTCGCGCGCTGCACTGCGATGATGAAGGAGATGAACCAGGGTGACGTGCGCGACTTCCGGAATTTCGTGGCCGCAGTGATCGACAGAAAGGCCTTCATGCGCATCAAGGGTTACATCGACGAAGCAGCAGCGAGCGCGAAAATCGTGGCTGGTGGTGGCTATGACAGTTCGGTTGGATGGTACGTCGAACCAACGATCGTCGAGACGGACAATCCAAACCATCGCATGTTGTGCGAGGAAATATTCGGGCCGGTCATCACGGTGCATCCGTACGAAGATTCGATGTGGCTCGAGACGTTGCGCACGGTGGATGAGACTTCGCCGTATGCGCTCACCGGTGCGGTGTTTGCTCTCGACCGTCAGGCAGTTCGCGAAGCCTCTTCGATACTCAGACAGTCTGCCGGCAACTTCTACATCAATGACAAACCCACCGGCGCCGTTGTAGGTCAGCAGCCGTTTGGTGGTGCAAGGGGGTCGGGAACAAACGACAAGGCCGGGTCAAAGCTCAACCTGATGCGCTGGGTGAGTGCGCGTACCATCAAGGAGACGCTGACGTCGCCACTTACCTGGAAGTATCCGTTTCTCGAAGCGGAATAGGCGGCAAAAAGGCGTGAAAGAAACGGACGGAGCACACGACGATAAGCAAATGGGCAGCGCATCAGGCATGCGAGCCCTGCGCTACGTTACTGCCGATGTATTTACCGACAAGCCATTCTCCGGCAATCCACTCGCCGTTGTGTTTGGTGCCGAGGGATTATCCACGGACACCCTGCAAGCCATAACTCGGGAGTTCAATTACAGCGAGACCGTGTTCGTTTTCGCGCCGGGTGATGCATCACGCGGGAGTGACCCGCGGTCGCCGACCACTCGCGATGTGCGGATTTTCACCCCCGCGCGCGAACTCCCTTTCGCCGGTCATCCAACGATTGGTTGTGCACACGCGCTCGTTGCGATTGGCGAAATCGAAGTGAGTGGCAGCGAAGTTACAGTGGTGCTTGGCGAGGGTGTTGGCCCGGTGCCTGTGCGTGTTCGTCTCGAGGGCAGCAAGCCGGTGCACGCGCAACTTACAACCGCACAGCGACCGGAAGAGCGGTACGATGTGCCGTCGATAGAACAACTTGCCGAGGTGCTTTCACTCGCACCATCAGATTTTGTCGGTGACGAACTGCCGCCTGTCGGCGTTTCGTGTGGCATACCATTTCTGATTGTACCGCTTCGCCATTCGGATGCAGTTCGCCGCGCTCGCGTTGTAACCGCAAAGTGGGAAGAGCATCTGTCGAAAGCATGGGCGTCGGAGCCGATGGTGTTTGCGATGCGATCGCGCGACAACAACAGCGATTTAAACGGTGGCGTTAAAAGTGGTCTCGCCAGTGCTACCGCCCGTGACACCGGCATTGATGCTGAGAGCGAGGCGCTACGCGGCTGCGACATTCATGCCCGGGTGTTTGTCCCCGGCCTGTCGGTGCCGGAAGATCCCGCTACCGGCTCGGCCAACGCGTGTCTCGCAGCCTACCTTGCCGCGCGGGTCGCCGACAATAGCGACACCGAATTCAAAGCTGAGACGACGCGCGCCGATCGTGTCCTTTCATGGGAGGTCGCGCAGGGCATCGAGATGGGTCGCCCTAGTAGGTTGTCGATTGAAGCCACCGTGGCAAATGGTGTCGTCGAATCGATCCGCGTGGGTGGGGCGACTGTGCTCGTGTCGCAAGGAACGATGAGAATACCGGAGTAGCGCTCTACACCGTTTAACTCGCTCCATGATAAGCTGCGCTACGCCGAGATCGTATCGCCTGCGAAACTACAGCGGCGCACCCAGGTAAAAGTCTGTGCGCCAGCGTTTGTTGGGATACAAACCGCGTGACACGTCGATTCTGAAGAAGCCGTCGAGAAAGCCGAAGCCTAGACCCGCTCCGCGCTGCGGCTGGGTGTTACCGAAGGCGTTGCGATTGCCCGCCCAGCCGACATCGTAAAACACAACCGGCCGCACAAACGCAAAGCGCGTCCCGATTTCCGCTCTGCTCAGCCAATACGCGTCGCCCGACTGCGTCCCTGCAATCTGTCCGCGCACTGTCTTGAGTCCACCCATGTACCACTGACGTTGCGCCGGCACTCGTCCCGCAGAGCTTCCCGCCGAACCAGTCAGGGATAGTGCAAACCGGCTCACCGGCCTTGTCACGGTCGCCTCGACCGACAGTCGACCGTACTCGAATGTGCCGGTACCGGCTTCCGCACGTGTCGCAGTGATAAATCGAAACGACGCCGGGTCTTCGCCAAACGCGCGAATGTAGCTGCCGGACACGCCGGTCACACTGGCCGGATCGGCGTCGATGTTACGACGAAATTTCCTGTCGCCAAAAAGACCCGCGACGGAAAAAGTGTTGACCACATCGCTGTCACCTGCTGTGTACTGCCGCTCGACAAAAAGACCGTACTCAAGCGCCCCTCGCTTTACATCGCGCGATTCACGCAAATCAAAACCGAAGCTGCGATAGTAAAAGCCTTCGTCACGAGTGTAGAGCAGCGCTGGAAGACTCGGGCCGAGCGAAAGCGCGCTTCCCCATTCGGGGTTGGCAGCCGAGAGACGGTGATAAATCGCACCGGTTACCGCACGGGTTCCGTTGGACCTTGCCACCGAAAGCTCTCCATTTGCATGAAGGTCTGCATGGCCTATCCTGCCGATCGCACGCACCGAGTAGCCTGCACCCAGCTCCTCGGATGCGACGGCAGCAACGGAAAGACCTTCGACGCGATTGTAGCGAAGGAGATCGACGCCGGCTCGCAGCCGGATCGGCATAGGAGCAAATGCCGGTTGAAGAGACATATCTAACGCCGACAACAGCTCGTCGCGACTTTTTACGTCGAAAAGATCTTCGTCGCTTGCATACGCCGGAGGCAATGCATCCGACTTGCCCAGCGTGGTCATGTCGCATGGCAGGTCAAACGCGATTCGCAGTGCGCCGTCGTAGCGTGATTGCGTACGGGTCCATGTCGAATCGCTAGCGCATTGCCGGGCTTTCGCCGCGCCGTAGCGTTGACGTTCCACGCGTTCGCGTCGGGCCTTCTCCACGGAACCAGTGTCCGCGCTACCGCCAATTCCTATGCTCACAGAGCTGCCATTCGACTCGCCTACCACCGCTGTAGAGTCCAACTTGGCATTTGCCGTTGACGTTGCGGCCGATTTGGTCGCGGAGTCGGCGGCCAAAGTTTCTGCGGCAATCGCCTCTCTCGCCGTCAGCTTTTGAACAGGCGGAATGGACGCAAGCGAAAAATCTCCGTTTACGTCTTCGTAACTGAATTTCTCGTCGATGCGAACAGGCACGCGAACGAAACCCATTTGCATCGACGCAATCGCACTGTTGGCACGCGGCAGCCAGAATTTGCCCTGATACAATCCATACTCGACCGTAATCGCATCCAGCTTTGCCTTCGCTGGGCGAAATGTCGACTTCACCCATAGCGGTGGCCCGTCGTCTGAGTTGTCACTACGACTTTTCTGCGAGCGCGCAAGGCGGTCGGCCCGTAGCGTGCTGTCCTTCACAAAGGTTTCGCGCGGCAGACGGTCTCGGGCAATGGAATCGCGAAGCCTGTTCGCCTCCGCATTCTGCACGGCATCGTTGATCGATTCTTCCTCGACAACGTCCCAGATTTCGATATCTACCGGCAACCGATACGCAGCGCGCACGAGTTGTCCGCCATCTCTGTCAAACCAGAACGAACCGACAAACAATCTCCACTGCGGTTTTCTCGGTGTGATCCTCAGCTCGCGAAGTGCAATCACACGCCCATCGGGAAGCTTGATGTCCAACGAATCGCCCGATTCGTATCTGTAGTATGTCTCGGCGCCACGAGCGAGTGGATGAATCATCTCGCGTTCGTCGATGTCGGTTTTTACGACACCAAAGTTGGAAGACGGAAACCACAGTGATTCCCGACCTGGGAAGTACGGAATGGACACCGCATCCACCACGTCTCCGTCCAGTACGGTGGCCATGGGCATCGTCATCCGCGAACCAATTGGTGTGACCCGAACGCCGACGTCACGCTTCCATGCAACCTGGGCAACGTTATCCATTCGCCAAAGCAATTTCTCGACACCCACCCTTCGCACGC
>JBBSTN010000287.1:0-4812 GCA_038235845.1 Gemmatimonadales bacterium
TGCTCCCACCCGGTCATGCCCGAGTCGGCATACAAGCCGGTGAGCCTGCCGCCGAAAGCGAACGCAGTTGTACAAATGGACACCGAGGCGGTGAACACCTTCGAGCGTGATCTGGCTTGTCCTTGTCCGTGCACGCAGAGCATTTACAGCTGTCGCACCACCGATTTCTCATGCAGCATCTCGCCGGCAGTTCACGGCGATATCCAGGAATTGGTTAAGGGCGGTTATAACGCCACGGAAATCATGGCTGCACTCACGGATACGTATGGCGATTTCATTCTCATGGCGCCTCGCAAGAGAGGTTTTAATCTCCTTGCGTGGTTTACACCTTTTGCTGCGCTTGCGGTTGGCGTCGTCGTAGTTGGAACGCTCCTTCGCGGCTGGAGGAAGAACGGCGTTGACGCTGCAAATGCGCGCGCGAATGCGCGTGAAAGTGCGCGTGTGGTGGAGGGTGCGAAGTTCATAACAGACGACGAACACAAGAAGCCCACAGATTTCGGCGCAACGCCGGACGAACTTGCGCGCCTTGAAGCCGCGGTGCGCAACGATTCGTGATGCTGTTGCAAAGTCTGCCTGACGGTGTGGGTCCGCTGCTCGTTGGAACGGCGTTGGCGCTTGGCGGCCTGACGGTTGTCTTATGGCCACTGATAAACGATTCGGAGTCTACGGGCGCTTCGCATCCTGGTCGAGGTCAGTCCTTCCAGAAGACAAAGCTTTTCCGATCCGGTTCTCCCAGTCGGCGTCGTGGACCGCGTGTAGACGCCAAGGGCCAGCATGATTCTGAGCGCGATGAATCTTCAGACAGCGCAATCGCGGCGCTCCGAGAAATAGAATTCGACAGGGACACCGGTAAGCTGTCCGACGAGGACTACAGCGATCTCAAGGAGCGATACACCCGCGCTGCGCTCGCCGAGATGCGCTCAAGAAACGCCGCCGATGCTGATGCATCCATGCTCTCCGCTGGAGGACTGCTGACGGTAGAGACCGTGCCCTCGGACAGTCTCAGCCCGGTAGAACTGGCAATCCGCCGCGCGAAGGCGAACCAGCGATCTTGCGACATTTGCGGCCCACGAAATGAGCCTGACGCAATCTATTGTTCAAGCTGCGGTAGATATCTGCCAGGCAATTGCGGTCAATGTGGTGCATCCGTGCAGCTGGTAGGCTCGCGATTTTGCAGCAGTTGCGGAGATCAGCTCGCTGCCGCCTAAGAAAGCCGGCGGAGTTGATAATGCGCCCTCAGCGGTGCAGGAGCCGTCAGACGCGCTGATCGTTCGCGGAGCGCGTGAGCACAATCTGCGCAACATCAGTGTTTCCATTCCGCGCGATAAACTGACGGTAATTACTGGGCTCTCAGGCTCGGGCAAATCGTCGCTCGCCTTCGATACGATCTACGCCGAGGGACAGCGACGGTATGTGGAATCACTGTCGGCTTACGCGCGACAGTTTCTCGGTCTTATGGAGAAGCCCGACGTCGATGTGATTGAAGGTTTGTCTCCCGCCATTTCGATAGAGCAGAAATCTGCCGGACATAATCCGCGTTCTACCGTCGGGACAGTAACTGAGATTTACGACTATCTCCGACTTCTGTACGCGCGTACTGGGACGCCACACTGTCCCAGCTGCGGTCGCCCTGTGCAGCGGCAGAGCCCCGTGCAGATCACGTCGCAGGTTCTCGCATGGCCCGAAAACACCCGAATCGAGATTCGAGCACCACTGGTGCAGCAAAGGAAAGGTGAGTTCAAGGATCTGTTTGAATCTGCCCGCAAACAGGGTTTCGTAAGAGCGGTTGTGGACGATGAACTGATTGAGCTTGCGTCTCCACCAAAGCTCAATCGCCGAGCGAACCATTCAATATCGATCGTCGTGGACAGGCTGTCGGTTCGTCCCGATGATCGGGCAAGAATCACCGATTCCCTTGAAACTGCGCTGCGTCTGAGCGAAGGTCTCGTCGAAGTTATCCGGCACGATGGCGACGAGCCTCACACCGAAATGTTTTCGGAACGTTATGGTTGTCCAACTTGCGGCATTTCCCTGCCCGAGCTCGAGCCGCGACATTTTTCCTTTAATTCGCCGTTTGGCGCCTGCGAAATGTGCAGCGGCCTGGGAACCACCCGTAGCGTAAGCGAAGCGCTGGTACTCGGCGACCACAGTATATCGATACTGGAAGGTGTTGTTCTTCCGTGGGGAGAACCGGATGGATACATGCGAAAGGTTATCCTGCCGGGTCTTGCAAAGACACTTGGTTTTGACCTGAACACGCGGTGGGGAAAGCTTCCGGCAAAGGTACGTCACGCGCTGATGCACGGAATTGGAGACCTTCCTCCTCGTCCGCGCAAGGCGGTGAAGAAGGCAGTCCGCGGAGCACGTGTGGCAAAGTCGTCGCAGCGTAACTCGGGCGAGAGCACTTGGGAGGGAATCGTGTCGCAGGTGCAGCGTCGATACGATGAAACGAGTTCAGACAGCATACGCAGCGAACTCGAATCATATATGTTGGCGTCGACGTGCCCCGGCTGCCTTGGTCGTAGACTGCGGCCGGAATCGTTGGCTGTTACGGTGCACGGGGAGGATATCGGTGCACTGGTTCAACGAAGCGTGGTCGACGCTCTCGGTTTTCTGGAGACAGTTACGCTGCGGGGAGCAAAGGCGACCGGTCTGGACACGGAGGTTGCGGGCCCGATTCTCAAGGAAGTGAAGGAGCGACTGCGGTTTCTCGTCGACGTGGGCCTCGATTATCTGACGCTCAATCGGAGTGCCGAATCCCTGTCTGGTGGAGAGGCGCAGCGCATTCGACTCGCTACGCAGATAGGCTCACGCCTTGTTGGTGTGCTCTACATTCTCGACGAGCCAAGCATTGGGCTGCACCAGAGAGACAATGGACGACTCTTGTCCACCCTCAAGCAGCTTCGCGATCTTGGCAACACCGTTATCGTGGTCGAGCATGATGAGGAGACCATCCGGGAAGCCGATCATGTGATCGACCTTGGCCCGGGCGCGGGCAAACATGGCGGTGAGGTGATTGCATCTGGGTCGATCGACGACATCATAAACGCCAAAGCCTCGATTACGGGCGCGTATCTTCGGGGTGAAAGGAGCGTGCCCGTACAGGAAGTCAGGCGTCAGGCCAACCCGGAGAGGATGATACGCGTCGAGGGTGCACGCGAACACAACCTCCAGAACGTGAACGCCGAATTTCCGCTCGGACTCTTCGTGGCTGTCACCGGGGTGTCCGGCTCCGGCAAGTCGACTCTTGTCAGCGATATTCTGCAGCGAACGCTTTCTCGCCTCTTCTATCGCGCGCGCGTAATTCCCGGCGACCATGATCGGATAACGGGGCTTCAGCACATCGATAAGATGATCGACATCGACCAGAGCCCCATCGGTCGGACACCCCGCTCGAATCCTGCCACCTACACCGGGGTGTTCACGCCAGTCCGCGAACTTTTCGCCGAGCTCCCTGAGTCGAAGATTCGCGGCTACGGCCCTGGGCGGTTCTCGTTCAATGTAAAAGGCGGCCGATGCGAGGCCTGTCAGGGCGACGGGCTTGTTAAAATAGAGATGCATTTCCTGCCCGACGTTTTTGTGCCTTGCGACGTGTGCAAGGGGAAACGTTTTAATCGGGAGACGCTGGAAGTGCGTTTTCGGGGTCTTAGCATCGCTGAGGTGCTCGACCTCACCGTCGAGGAAGCCTGTGGAGTGTTCGAGAATCAGCCACGCATTAGTGGCAAGCTGGAGACGCTCCGGGACGTTGGCCTTGGCTACATACATCTGGGACAGAGTGCCACCACGCTCTCCGGCGGTGAGGCGCAGCGAGTGAAGTTGGCCACCGAGCTTTCGAAACGGGATACCGGGCGAACGCTTTACATTCTTGATGAACCCACCACCGGGTTGCATTTCGAGGATGTTCGTGTGCTGCTCGAGGTTCTTCACAAGCTCGTCGACCGCGGTAACACCGTGCTTGTAATCGAGCACAACCTGGACGTCATAAAAACCGCTGACTGGATTGTGGACCTCGGCCCCGAGGGCGGAATTCGCGGAGGTATGGTTATGGCGAGCGGCTCGCCCGAAGAGGTGGCTCAAGTGGAAGAGAGCTATACCGGACAATATCTGGCAAAACTGCTGCCCGTGTAGCCGTTTCGCCGCCCGCAAACTACGTCACAAGGCCGATATTAGGTCGGCGCGGGCCGTTTCCCAGGGCAAAAAGCCGCGTCTCTGTTGTGAAGCCGTGCGATGACGACTGCCATTCACGAAAGCGGCTGACGGATGCAGAAAAATTCTAAAAATTTTGCGGTCGCGTGTTTTTGATCACAGCGCAAAATCCGTCAGCTGCCGACATTGAGTGTGTAGATAGCTATTCGAGGTATTTCGGCGGGTCGACGTATGCGATCGACAGTCGAATCGATGCAGTTTCATGACAACCAAAGTCTGAATTGCAGACCGGCGATGCCGGTTCCTCCCGCCCGATGAGGGGCACAGCGCCGTCAGGCGATTTTCACCTTCAGACCGACTTGGCCTTGACTCCAATTACTACCGATCCGGTGGCTCGCAAGACGCGACCAACGGGTTCCCCAGTTGTCATCTACTCCGAAACTTCGGCTGAACATTCCGTCGATCCGTTGCGAGGCAGCTTTGCTGAATTTGCGCGTCCTGCAGGCGCTGACCTCCTGGCTAGAACGCAGGCGATAGTACCCTGGATTCAGGCTAGACGAGAAGCAAAAATGTGGCCATACGCCCGAGCGGTGCATGGCACGATCGGAGCAACGGCAAGGGCAGAGGGCGAGACGTCTGAGGTTCGTCAGGGCTTGAATTTCGCCA
>JBBSTN010000288.1:0-4796 GCA_038235845.1 Gemmatimonadales bacterium
ACTCGTGCTGTCTGTGAACGGATGAACGCCAATCACTGCTGTCATTGCCGCAGACGCAGCCGCTGATTGGGTGGAGTGGCCCGATGGGTACTCGGGAAATGGAGGAGTGGAAATAAGCGGCTCCCACGCTGAATCGATGACACGCTTTATGTATGTGCGCGGGCGAATTCCCATGTAGTAGTACTTGTAGCCAAACCCTGCGATGAACGCGTCGGCTTGCGCGACTGCAGTTGCCAGTAGCAGGCGCACTGCTTCGTTTGTAGACAAATTTCGCTCGCTAATCATCTGTCCGGCAATGGACAGCCAGTGTCCCACAGGTGTGCCGGTTTCGCCGGGATTATCGGCCCAATACAGTGCGATGTGACGCTGATCGGCCGTAAGCACGCTCCTGGTGCTCATGACCTCACGTGCGTTTCGGTAGAGATCGGACAGGCTGTCATTTGTATACCTCGGCGGTGGACCGAGATTGCATTCACGCCACGACTTCAGTACGAATGGACGAATCTCGCCCCAATGCGGCTCGGTTGCTCCTGACATGTCGACCGCCGGCAACGTGTTTCCTCCGGACGATTTTGGACGACTCAGAATTAGTCCACGATCACTGGCGTTTTCGGAGGACTGTTTGTTGGCCGGATTGCTCAACGAAATAAACTCGCTCGCGCCCGACAGGTTCTGTGAGGTGAAATTGCTTGCGGGGCTATCGTTGATCCATAAGCTGTCGGCAATAGCCGCTGAGTAAGCAAGGGTTCGTGTGGTATCGAAACCGTCGGTATTTGACCACGCCACAATCCGTAAGCCAATCTCGCGTCCTAGCCTGTCGGACCTGGCAAGACCATCCGGCGACAGCCCATCAGTGACGCGAGCATTTACCAGCGAGTCGGCGAGTCGCGAAAGCGCTGACACAGTAGTCGGAAGCGCCTCACGAAATAGCGAATCCATGACTACCCGTTCGGCGGAAACGGCCACCACAGTTGCGTCGTAGGATTTTGCGGCGCCCGCACTTGCTCGTGGAAGGTCGGGCATGCCGTTAAGCTCCCCATCCAGTGGCGGCAGGTCGTGATGAACTGCAGCGATGCCCGAATAGAGAGCAATCGAGGCGTACGCGGCGATGCGCGATGCAACTGGTGGTGTGAGCCTTTCAACCCTCACAGCGCCATAAAGTGTTCGAATCCAGGCTGAGAGAAATGCCGGATCGCTCCTGGAGGCGTGTGATCTCGTAGTGCCACAACCGCTTGCCACAACAACAGCAAAGGGCAAGCACAAAAGGGTGCCGCGTCTAAGGCTCGTTCCCATGCTCATCCTCCAATTTAATGCTTGAGACTGCAGTTGGTTGCGCTCGCCACCGACGTTGTGGAGAATGGCCATAAATGGTACGTTTGCACCCCTATGCGCGCTTTGCGCGAATACGAGGCTGGCCTTGCGATACGACGACTTCCGTCCATCGCGCTACTGGTTGTCGCGGTGTCCCACGTTGCTCGGTCTCAGAGCGTCGCTGGGACCGTGCGCGACAGCGCCAGTGGACAACCTTTAAGCGGCGTCGTCGTACAGCTCAAGGATATTTCAGATAGCACGCTGGCGCGCTCGCTTTCGGACGAAGGAGGGATCTATTCTCTGGTTGTATCTGGTAAGCCTTCGAAGGTGCAGTTCCTGCGGCTCGGCTTCAGGCCGGAATCAAGACCGCTTCTGAAGGCGACGGGCGTAGCTGGTTTGCAACTCGACATAGGAATGGCTGCGCTACCGTCGATGCTTAATGCAATACAGGTCGAGGCCAATCCTCGCTGCAGTGCACGGCCCGATCGGGAAAGCGCGCGATCTGTCTGGGAGCAGACTCGGTGGGCAATGCTGGCGTCGATAGTGGCGCGGGAGAGCAACCCGGCCACGATTCGTAGAATCGCATTTCAACGAACCATGGATGCAGGGGGACAGCAGGCGGTGCGCCAGACCGTGCGAAGTGAAACTGCTACGGGCACATCGCCATCGTTCTTCGCATTACGCGCCGCGCCCGATCTCGCTCAGCGAGGATTCCGTGACGACAGCGCGGGTTATCAGCGCTTTTACAGTCCGGACGCCGAGATTCTGGTTGCTGACGAATTCGAGCGAGCATACTGTTTTCATTTTGCGCGATCCGACAACAAACACGGAGGCCAGATCGGACTTGCTTTCGAACCGGCGCAACGTCGTGCCGGACGCGTAGACATAACCGGCGAACTCTGGATCGATACTTTGAGCCGTACGCTCGAGTCGGTGGAGTTTCGCTATCTGGGTCTGGACGCTATCTCCGAGGGCTTGGGTGCCGGTGGTATGCTGTCTTTCACTTCGCTGCCCAACGGAGTTGTCATGCTCGACCGCTGGAAGATGCGATTAGTGGGTGCGTCGGCTGGCTCCGACGACGAAGCGACAACGCGGTCTGGCGGGTTGCGCACCTACCACACGATGCGAGAGATAGGAGGGGAAGTCGCCAACGCAACTTGGGGTGACGGAACCAGTTGGAGCTCTCCACTTGGACGTGCGCGGATTAGAGTCGTTAACGAACGCGGCTTGGGTGTGTCGGGGATGGCTGTCGGTCTGGTCGATACCGATTACCGGTCGATTACCGACTCGCTCGGCTATGCGGATATTTCTGCGCTCGCGCCCGGGCCATATTCCGTTTTTGTGGCGGACACTCGGCTAGCCGAAATTGGAGTTACGCTGCCCACGGGCACCAGTTTTTCCGCGCGACGCGGGTCGCTTGTGTTGACCAACCTGACGTTGCCAAATGCAGAGAATTTTGCGACACAGGCTTGCATCGAACGCGGTTACACCGACGTGAGGAATGTACTTATTGCCCGCGTGACGCAGCCGCGGGGCGTGGAGCGGAGTTGGGATGACCCGCGCAATGCGATGAGTTGGAGAGCGGTGCGTCAACGTGCCGGCGGCGACTCCATAGTTGCGACTGGCAAGGTTGCTGACGAAAATGGGTTCGTATATCTGTGTGACGCGCTCGCAGCAGGTGAACGAGTTCGCGTGGATATAAGCAGTAGAGGCAAACTGGTAGCGAGCGGCGAGAAGCGAATTTCGGAGCGGCTTAACGTCCTGCATTTACCGTTTGACTTCGGCCAACTCACCGATGACGGTCGCACTGAGGCGGATTTGCGCGACCTTGGCGCGGTAGCGAAAATTGGTGGGTCTGTGAGGGATTCCGTTAGCGGCGCGGCGATATCGGGCGCGAGCGTTTCACTTCGCGACACTCCATATCTGGTCTTGACCGACAGTAACGGCACGTTCGCGTTCCCCGCGTTGAACCGACGGGATTACGTTCTCGAGGTGCGAACGTCGCGGCTGGATTCAATTGGAACACTCAAACGAATTCAACTCCCGTTAAATCGCAACAACAGCGATCTCCTACTTTTTCTTCCCACAGAGCGACAGATTGCCACTGCGATGTGCGGAGCATCGGGCAGTACATCGAACAGTGCCGCAGCTCTTCAGGATCGAATAACGGCCAACGTTGGGGTACTGGTTGGTCGAATTGATCCCGTGCTGTTGTCGTCGAGCGACACTATGTTGGTGGTAGCGGAGTGGCGATCGTCGGGAGAGCTGGCGTCTGCGGCTGGATTGCCGGCCACTATGCAGCGCATGGTCGCCGCGCCCAGCCCAAACGGCAGCTATCAAATGTGCGACGTGCCAATTGGTGTCAAACTTTCGGTTAGCCTATTAGGTAATGGCAACCCTTTTCCTTCGGTGGCCCCAGTCGAGGTCACATTGACTTCGCTCAACTTTGTCAGGAGAGCCGATCTGACGATTGTAAAACCAATGTGAGCTGCAGTCGTGTATCAGCCAGGTGAAGTATTCGTACTCGTTGATCAGACCAAATAAACAGTTGAACGGGGAATGGGCATGAAAAATATTTTTCGAAATGCGGGTGTTTGGACGGCCGCCGCAGTTTGCCTTGTCGTATCCGGATGCGCAAAAACGGGTTCCCTGCCCGAGGATTCTTCTACCCGCACCGTTCAGATTGCCGGGATGGACGGCTCGCTCAAAATCAACGCAAGCAACAACGCGGCGACTGCGACGACCGTATCCGCACTACTCGAGAAAGTATGGGCCGCTTTACCTGCGGTTTTCGACTCGTTATCCGTTCCGTTCAGCAGGCTGGACAAAGCTTCGCACATAATCGGAAACGACGCTTTGAAAATTCGTCAGCGTCTGGGTAAGGCGCCCCTTAGTCGCTATCTGGACTGCGGGCAAACGCAGATTGGGCCGAACGCGGACTCGTACGACGTTACGCTGACGATGCTGGTGCAATTGCAGCCAGGTGCGAACGGCACGACCGTGGTGAATACGTCGCTCGGTGCGGTGGCCAAGCCGATAACCTTCGCTCAGGCAGCGTCTGCGTGCTCGTCGAAGGGCACGTTAGAGAAGAGATTCAGCACGTTGCTGGACGCACAGTTGCTCCGGTGATGAAATCGAAATCCTTTCATTCAACGAATAAGCTGGCGGGCGTGAGGTGCACCAGGGTCTTGCTGACAACGCCACCGCGCGTTCGAATTATGATGGCTAAGATTAGTTCCGCGCCTAAGAAAGCATAGAACCGAATTGCTCATGGCGAACTCAACCTGCAAGGAATTGCTCATGGCGAACTCAGCTTGTGACACACCGCTCGTCACAGAATTATCCCTGGACACATTGATCGCGACCAACTCAACCAGTTCAGCCACCTGGCGCGTCTGGTCGAGCGTGACCGCAAGCGTTCTTGTACTTCTCGCGTGGTCTTCGCTCGGCGGAGCGCAGACCTCTCGCGGCAGTGCAAACGGAAC
>JBBSTN010000289.1:0-4771 GCA_038235845.1 Gemmatimonadales bacterium
AGCTCGGCGGCCCAGATGCCGCCTTTGCGCTGAATGCATTGATGACGGAACTGCATCTGATCGTTTGGCACTTTCTGCGCCCTCGTCTGTCTGACTGGAGAGACGCTGCCGACGTGACCAACGATTGCGCTCAAGAGACGTTGGTACGGCTCTTTCTTGCATATGCGCGGTGCCGGGCGGAGTCGGATTCCGCCATCGTCGCCTGGGCGTGTACTACCGCCCGCCATGCGCTCCAAGATCTGCTGCGGTCGCCCGAGTCGGGTATCATGGCGTCCCAATTTGCGGCATCCATTGCTGATGGGGGCAGTCTTGAGCAGGATAAGCCCAACCGGCGCGCGCTCGCTATCGTTGGGATGTCGTGGGAGGCAGCCAGCGGAAAACGTCCGGAGGAGTCCGAGGCGCGCGAGACACTGTTGGCGCTCGCCGTTCGCGCCTACAATGCGGCGGCGTCCCAAACGGGGGAGATGCTTTGGTGGCGCCTCGTCTTGGGGGCCGAGTGGTCGGAAGTCGCGGAGCAGATTGGTACGACGGAGTCCGCGGCCAAGCGGCGCTTCCAGCGTGCTCAGTCTTCGTTGCGGGGTTCGGTGCTCGCGCAAATTGCGGCATTGCCGGACGGCGTTCGCGAGCCGGTGTTGGCGCTCGTCAGCCGGTATTGGAGCCCGCAGGATGCCAGCGAGTCGCCCGAGTCGGCTCGGCCCGCATCGGTCGCGAATCCCTGTCGCCGCAGGCGGATGCCGGCGGTCGCTTGACTCTCTGCCAACTGTAGGACGACGTGATTCTCTCGTCTATTCGAGGAGCCGTCACGCCAACGGGTGATGTATTCAAAGCGCCTCGGGCAGTTCCGCGGCGCTTTGGCTTACGTTACTCTCTCGTCCATGTCCTCTTTCCGCGCGCTACTGCAATCGTTGTTCGGGCGTGCTCAAAAGGCCGCGGCTCCAGTCATGGCGCGTGATGTGGCGGATGCCGCCGCAGGTGCGGCCGCGTCACCGGAGGACCGCGTGCCCGGGATTCCAAGCGACGTGCCCACTCGGGCAGATGCGATGGACGCTGTCGCGCGTGCAGCGGCGGAAGCCACACGGCGCACCCGCGCAGCCCCGCGTCGTGACTCGTCGCGTAACACGCCTGAGTAGCGCGACTAGGCTGGGCGGTTCGGCATTACGCGATCACGCGCGGGGCTTATTATCGCCCGCTGTAGATCGCATTGCTATTCGGGCATGATCGCAAACCGGTCCGGCCAGCAGATGGCACGATATGAACAGTAGCGGCAGGTCCCCTGATCGTACGCGAGTGGGAGCGTCTGCAGCGGGACGCTGGGCTGGCAACGCGTCGGGGAACGGAAACGGATCGAAGGTGACGGTGCGGTTGTAACGCGGATCGTTTCCGACGACCACCTTGCCCCGGCGGCCACGGCCCACAGCACGTGGAAGAGAGGACTCCAAGATGAAAAGGCGTCGTCGGTCGCGATGCACACGAGCGAACGGTCGGGCGTTACATGTGCGTCGACAAAGGGAAGCACACGATGCTTCATTGTTTCCGTTCTCACGATGAAGCGGGTTAGACCGGCCGTCGCACACCGCGGCTCCTGGCGGATGCGATAAAAAGCACCACCAGTTTCACGAATACCACGATCCCTATTGGTATCGCGCTTCGGCTTCACGCGGCCGAGCACTATCTTGTAGAGGAGCGGATAGCGACACCGCTGCTCAATTCTGGGATGCTCAAAGCAAACGAGGCACCTGGATATCCAGGTGCAACCGTTTCATTCATGCGGTTGTGCTTGATCGGCGGAGTTTATCGGTTACTTGTACTGCCAAGTGATGTAGCCGACGCGTACGGCCTGCTGGAAGTTGGCGGAGTTCAAAAACGTGTCTAGTTGGCCGCCCGCATTGTTGGGCTTGATCCCGTGGTGCCAACCGACAGCACAGTATTCCGGAACTCCAACCTAGTCGATCCTACCGATTCGAACCTTCGCGGTTGCCGCTGAAAGTTGTAGACCCGTTCCCGAAGTGGCGATAACATGGAATGTAGTATAATTCGCTCCGTCTTCGGTCGGCGTAAGAACATAGCTAAACACTCGACTGTCTTGAAACGATGTTGAGGCAGTGACATAGCGCACCGCTGCATAGCCATATACTGAGCACCCAAATCCATCGCAATATCCGAAGAAATCTTGCGAATAGACGTCATAAGATGTGGCGCCGGACACAGCGGGCCAGCTCAGCGTCGCCGTCGTTCCCACCACTGCAGCAGTTAACGTTGGGGTGGCCAAAGTGGGTGCCTGCGAAAACACCCAGGATCCGCCAAGGTTTGCGGTGATTCGCGACATCGGCGAGAATCTTGCTCGCTGGTTACCCTGCCCGAGGAAGTTCTTGTGGGCTGAATGAATCCCTCGCAGCATGATTCGAGAAGTGTCCGCATTGGTCACTCCCTCATCATAAAAACTGAATACGGGAGACCCGCTGTCGCCCCCGTCTGAGACGTAGTTCGCTTCCATCGAACACGTAATCGTCGTATTGCTCGTGATGAAGTGATCGATGCAGGTATTTGTGATACCTCCACGAGTCCAACCAGTTCTCGATCCCATCTTATGAAGCTGCCCCCCGACGATGTCTGAAACAACTCCGTAGTCAACCACAACGAAATATGGATTACTCAAATTCACACTCAATGAACCCGAACCGGCATTAATACCGCCTACGCTCGGATAGAACGTTCTTGCGATTCTACCAACCGTCATGGTTGCGCCGTTCAGGGGTGTATAGAAAGCCGCGTCCGCTTGACGGCAAATGCGAAAACCACAAGAGTAGCCGTTTGGATCGACCGCCTCCTGCCCTACAATGTTCGAAAACAGTTGACCCTGTTGGCTGTTATCCAGTGCAGCGACGTCGGACGAACAGTGGGAGTTAGTTACAAACCCTACTTGCCCATTTCGTTGAGCGACAAAACCCAGAGTGCACTGTTTGTACTCTTGGGCCAGATAGTCGTACCGAGTGATCATCAGACCACCAGCTAGCGGATCCGACGTCTGGTCCGTAAGGAGTTGGGGTGGAGCGGTTGCATAGGATGCTGGTTTGGCCGATGCCACGTCATCTACATAAGGCATGTCAGCTTCCAAGACGACCGCATTGGAATCTATGCCCAGCGCAATGAGTGCTGTCTTCAACTCGGCTTTCTCGTGCTCGGAGGACTTCGAATCGACCCCAACTACGACCCGATTGCGAACTTCGTCAAGGTCAAGGGAAAGCGCGGTACTACTTCTGCGCGCGAGAAAGTCAAACGCAATGTCTCGCCAGGTGGCAAGCTCGTTGAAGCTGAATTCAGCGGTTTCCACACGGATGGCGGGGGATTCTCGCCTTATGCCGGCGATAAGCTTGCCCTGAGCTCGAAAGTCCTCGGTTGCCGTACGCGCGAGCATCGCATCTTTCATGTCTACAGTTCGCACGACCAGCTCACCGACAGCATCGTAATACAGTCCCGCAAAGCTCGGCGCGCGCGCCGCAATGTCTGCCAAGTGACGCTCTTCGGGACGAATCGTACGGGGGCCCTTAGTCGAAGAAAAATCACGACGAGATGCGACGGGTCGCGTCGGCTCAATCGAGTCGTTAGTGCATCCCGCGAGAAGCGAAAGCAACGTAGCCCCGCAAACGATGGCTGGTCTTAGCGGGTTTTTAAAGGAAGTCATTCTGGAATAATTCTCGGTTTGAGAGACAGTTCACCGCCATCAAAGTAGTTGTCTCAGAGGTCGGTAATTTATAACCTATCGGTATTGCACGACGTAGGTAACGCTCGGCACCGGTCGCATCTTGCATGTAGCGGCCTTTGGGTCCATGGCAAGACGTCCACGACAATTCGCCACTCGATGCACCCTTGCGGCGTCGTTTGCGGCCGTGCTCAGCCGTCAACGCCTGCGTCGGTCCCAAGTGTAGCGCGACTGCAGTGCTCTGACCTGAGCAGTCACCACCGAAATATCGAACGATAAACTTGCATTCCGTCGCGAGCCAAACTTGCGCTCAATGTCGCCGAACACCTCATTCTTGGAGCGGTCACGGCGTGCGTCAACAAAAAGCTGCACTGCTTGTTGACCTCCTAACGCGGGGCGCGAATGCCTTCGGTGCGAATGTCATGCAGAGGGCGACGAAATCGGCTAATTCTGCCAGTAATCCCAGTAGGGTGCCCTTAGAAACCCGCGTCCCGCGAGCGGTTGGGTTCACCTCAGCCCTCGGTCAGCCATCGCATGACCCTTGCTCGGATTGCTGCGCTTGTTTGTTGAGGGAGCTATTATAGGCTTGGACCGACAAGAGGCGCACCGCATCCAGCGTCGCATGCACACGTTCAGCGGTAGGGTTTAAATCCATATCAAATCTGCATCATGTCGCTTGTGCGACGACTGAAATACCGATTGCCGAGCGAGTCCGGAGTCTGAGCGATGATCTGGGGACCGCATACCTTGCTACTCGGTTAGTCGGACAAGGGTTGCGCTCAGCGACTGAGGCCGTACACCACATCCTGCGCTGCGTACACGAACGCCTTCCCTCCGCCAGGCCCGATATCCCGTGGCTTCGAGTTCCACGCTGTAGACACCGGGTCGGTTCGAGGCTCCGCCAATAACGGTCGGTCCCTCGCTCGGTGGCACGGGTATCGTGACGGTTTCTACGAATGATCCATCACGAAGGATGAGTCGAAGAGGCGCATTCGGTCCCTTACGGCTCGTTTCATCCACCACGCTCACAACAATTCCGATCACTCCTGCCGTGGCTCCGCAGGGCTCACA
>JBBSTN010000290.1:0-4760 GCA_038235845.1 Gemmatimonadales bacterium
TCGGATGCACCAAAGTTGGTTTTGCTGTTGAAGTTGCGCTGCACGGCCTGACCCGATCCCATACGAGTTGACGAGAAATCACCGCGAATGATCAGAAGATGACCCATGTCTGTGAGCGAGTCGAGAGTGGCGGTGCTGACGCGTGACTCGAAGTTCACGTCGCAACCGGTAAACGTATCCTTGGAAAAACGTGGTGCGTCGAGTGCCGCCTGGATGTTCATCCCGAAATCGACGACGTTGCTTACAAACTGCGCATGTGCCTGTGCCTGATTCCATCCACCCATAATGCCAAACGCGATGCGGGTGTCGTCCTTTTCCATGAATGCGGGAATTATTGTGTGCAGCGGGCGCTTTCGACCTTCGAGGACGTTCGGACTTTTCTTGTCCAGCGAAAATCCACCGCCTCGATTGTGCAACACGAAACCAGCGTCGGCCACAGCAAGACCGGAACCGAAACCGACCGTCGAATAATTGCTCTGTATAAGCGAGACCATATTTCCGTCGCCGTCCACGACGCTCAAATACGTGGTGCCATTATCGGTGGCACCCGGAATGCCGGCTTCGACCCTGCAGGCGGCCCGTTCCGCGTTTACAAGCTTCGCGCGTGCGCTTGCGTATGACTTCGAGCGAAGCTCATTGACTGGAATGGTGGTGAATCGAGGGTCTGCATCGAATTTCTGCATGTCGGCATAAGCGAGCTTCTTAGCCTCGATCATCGCGTGTAGCGAAGCGGTGGAATTGTGTCCGAGGGAGGTCATCGGAAACGTCTCCATGATGTTTAGCATTTCGAGTGCAGCGATGCCCTGACCATTTGGCGGTAACTCGTATACCGTCCAGCCACGATAATTAGTGGAGATAGGATCAACCCACTCACTTTCGAATTCGGCAAGATCGGCGGCAGTCATGGTGCCGCCATGCTTCGAACTCGTGGCCAGAATTCGTTTTGCAACTTGTCCGGTGTAGAACGCCGCTTTGCCGGACGCTGCGAGCTGTTTGTACGTCCATGCCAGTTCGGGATTGCGAAACAGTTCGCCGACTTCCGGAACATGTCCGTTGACGAGAAAGGTTTTCGAAGTTGGAGCATCTTCGCGGAGCACCTTTTCGCTGTCGCGCCAGTAGACGCTAACGACTTCTCCCACCGGGAAGCCGTTTTCCGCGTAGCCAATTGCAGGCGCGAGCACGTCAGCAAACTTCTTCCTGCCGAATCGGGTTAGCAGTGCGTCCCAGCCGTTAACCGCGCCGGGAACAGTGACGCTTTGAATTCCTCGCTGAGGCATCGACTTGAGACCTTTGCCAATCAGGTAGTCGGCGGTTAGCGCTCTGGGCGCCCAGCCGGAAGCATTTAGCCCGTAAATTTTGCCGCTGCTAGCGATGTAGACGATGGCGAAGAGATCACCGCCAATTCCGTCGTTCATGGGAGCTACGAGGCCCATCATGGCGTTGGTCGCGACGGCGGCGTCGATCGCATTGCCTCCCCGCTCCAGTATCGCGGCCCCCACCTGCGACGCAAGCACGCTCTCGGATGCGACGATCCCTTGCTGGGAGATGATCATGGAGCGCGACTGCGACCGGTCCTGCGCGGGGAGGGACTTTGCTGCAAGTGCTACGGCAAGTGCTACGGCAAGTGCTACGGCAAGTGCCACTGCGAGCGCAGGTGTAAGTGCTCCCGTTGCTCCGTTCAGCCCCAGCTTCAGGAGCCGTCGCGACTGTCCCCGCGACTGTTGCAGGGCGATTTCGAGCAATGGTTTGAAGCGCCAAGTGGGGTGCGCTGAGGCTGCTTCCGTGAAGCGGTGCATGATCACTCCGACTACTTGCGAGGGGGGTTGCTGCATTGGTCGGGCTGACGTTCGCTCCGGGGGCAGCGATCGTCCAGATGCCTGTGGCCGGATTGAAACGGGTTGGGACCCCTGGTTGCGATGTTGAGCGACCTGATTAAGATGCACTTACGCTACATGAGAAGCGTTCTCAAATACCGTTGTCGAGGATTGTCTGGTGCGTAAAGTGTTGTTTTGGATACACTTGGTGTTGGGAGTGGCTGCTGGCGCTGTCATTCTCGTGATGTCGGCGACCGGGGTTCTGCTTGCTTTTCAACGTCAAATACTTGAGCGGGCCGACCGTCTCACCGTTGTGCAAGTCGGTAAGCCTTTGCCGTTGAGCCAGCTGATAGCCAAGGCGCGCACGGCCGACTCGTCTGCGAGGCCGCTCAGCGTCACCCGTCGTTCGGATCCAGGCGCGCCGGTTACACTCGCGTTTAGCGGAGGGGTCTCCAGGACAATCGATCCCTACACAGGACAAATGCTGAGTTCGCCATCTCCAAAGCTTCGCACCTTTTTCCGAACTGTAACCGGAGTGCATCGCTGGTTCGCCCTCGAGGGCGTAGCCCGCACGAGAGCGAGAAAAATCACCGGGGCCGCCAATCTACTGTTCCTTGGCCTTATCCTGACGGGCCCGTTCCTCTGGTTTCCAAAGCGTATGAGCTGGTCACGCCTTAGTAGCGTCTTGGTTTTCCGCCGAGGGTTGCACGGGAAAGCCAGGGAGTTCAACTGGCACCACGTGTTGGGAATCTGGTCGCTTCTGCCGCTGTTCGTCCTTGTGGCTTCCGGCGTTGTCATATCCTATCCGTGGGCCACAGCGCTGGTGTATCGCGCGGTCGGTGAAGACCCGCCACGTACGTCCCGTCAGAGTGCGCAACGAGGCCGGGCGAACGAGACGAAACTGTCGCCAGCCAGCGCATCCAGCCTATCCGGCGTATCCCGCTCATCAAGCATCTCCGGAGCGTCGCCTGCATCAAGCATCTCCGGAGCGTCGCCTGCATCCCCGGGCACCTCAGCCGATATGGTGCGTGAGATTCTGGTGACGAGCGACCCACTCGCAGTGTTCGATGCTGTGGAAGCAGGAGCCCTCGCCTACGTGAGCGGCAGCGTGCCACGGTGGAGAACAATGACGATCCCATTAAACTCGGACGGCCCGCTCCTGTCGGTCAATATCGATGAGGGAAATGGTGGCCAGCCGCAACTTCGCCGGGCCGCAAAATTTCGGACTACTGACGGACAACCGGAATCGGTGGAGACGTTCGGGAACCAGTCTACCGGTCGACAGCTGCGATCGATTTTGAGATTTGCACACACGGGAGAAGTTCTGGGCACTTCCGGGCAGACGATTGCTGCACTCGCGTCATTGGCCGCGGTGGTTCTGGTGTGGACCGGTCTCGCACTTTCGTTTCGACGGCTACTCGCATGGCGGAGGAGGCAGGCGCGGAGTGTTCTTTCAGCAAGCCGACGTCAGCCCTGAGGTACGGTAACGTTTACCGGTCACGCCACAGTTACTCCGGCAGCGCAAACGCCACGTATGTGCCCCCGCTCGGCGCCCCGTTCTTGCCTCCGCCGCAGGCGATCACGATATACTGTCGTCCATTCACCATGTACGTAGACGGCGTAGCATTTCCGGCAGCTGGAAGGACGGTTTCCCAGAGTAGCTTGCCGTCTTTTTTGTCAAAAATGCGGAACTTGTTGTCGTACGTAGTCGCCGCGATGATCAACAAGCCGTTTTCCGTCACAATCGCGCCACCATAGTTATCCGTGCCTGTGTCCGTGACACCCTTGGCGGCCAGCTTCGGATACTCACCAAAGGGAATCGTCCACTTGATCGTGCCGGCGTTGAGATCGATCGCGTTTAGCGTTCCCCAGGGCGGCTTGATGCCCGGGTAGCCCTCGTGATCGAGAAAGATGTCGAAGCCGGTGCTTCGATATCTGGTATAAAATGGATTCGTCGTCGCCGTCGATGCCACGTTGTTACCCGTAGCGAGGTAATTCACCAGATCATTGATGATTCCCGCATCGAGCGCGACAGCGTACGCCGGCATCCTGCCACTTCCTTCGCGAATTATCGCCGCTATCTGCTGACGGCTTCGACGCTTGATGATGCCTTCGAGAGACGGACCGCCCGCAGTACCCTTGCGATTCTCGCCGTGGCAACTCGCGCAGTTTGCGCCATAGACAGACTTGTCGTCGCGGGGCACCATCTTGAGCAGCCATGCCATCTCGTTCGAGTTCACGTAAAGAAGACCTGACTGCGGATCGTAAGCCGGCCCTCCCCACTCGCCTCCACCGTCCACACCCGGGAAAATTATCGTTCCCTTCGTGTTGGGGGTGCTGAACGGATGCGGAGTGCGATACTCGTTGAAGATCTTGAGCGCTGCCGCGTGAGCTTGGGGCGTACGGTTGGTGAGTTCACTGGCGGTCAGTTGCTGTCGCGCAAACGGATGGGGCAACACCGGGAACGGCTGCGTGGCGGCCGCACGCTCTCCACCCAGGGTGGCAGCCGGCATCGCGCGCTCTTCGATGGGAAACAGCGGCGTGCCGTCGTCACGGTTGAACAGATATACGTGGCCCGTCTTAGTAATCTGGGCGACGGCGTCGACAGCTTTGCCTTCGCGTGTGACCGTCACAAGTGCCGGCGCGGCCGGAAAATCACGATCCCACAAATCGTGTCGCAATCCCTGAAAGTGCCATATTCGTTTACCGGTGCGCGCATCGAGTGCCAGCACAGTATTAGCAAACAGATTGTTGCCCAGCCGGTTGGCGCCGTAGAAGTCGAAAGAGGCAGATCCGGTCGCAGCGAACACCATCGCCCTTTTGGGGTCGAGCGTTACTCCACTCCATGCGTTGGCGCCGCCTGCAATCTTCCACGCGTCTACAGGCCATGTCTCGTAGCCGAACTCGCCCGGGTGGGGAATCGTGTGAAAACTCCATCGGAGCGCA
>JBBSTN010000291.1:0-4754 GCA_038235845.1 Gemmatimonadales bacterium
CACATAGCGCAACTGCACACAGGCCGGCGGCAATCCGCGCGACGGCAAACCGCGCGACGGCAAACCGCGCGACGACAAAAACCGCCGCGCCGCGTAATGCCGCGTGGAGTCTCCACGTCTTAAACACCAACTTACTCATCAGGCCGTAGTAGCGGACGCCGTACTACTCGACGATGAATCGAGAGCATCGCCAGCACCCTCTGCATCCTCCACACGGGTGAATGCCAGCGCTGAGCCATTCTCGCTGCCCTCGCTTGGGACGTCAGCGCGTATTGTATCCCCTTCCTTGAATCGACCTTCCAGAACCGCCATCGAAAGAGGATCCTGAAGCATTCTTTGCACAGCGCGCTTCAAGGGCCTTGCGCCAAATGCCGGATCATATCCCTCGTCGCCGAGCCGACGACGCGCTTCGTCCGAGAGCTCGAGCGATAACTTTTGTTCTGCCATCAACTTCCGCAATCCCCGCAACTGCAAGTCGACAATCTTTTCGATATCTTCGCGATCTAACGGGCGGAATACAACGATGTCGTCGATTCGGTTAAGTAGCTCCGGTTTGAATACGCTACGCAGTGCGATCAGAACATCGGCCTCTGTTTTCTTCCACGCCTCCGCGTCGTCGCTGTTGCCACGATCGAGGATCATCGAACTTCCGACATTCGACGTCATGATCACAACCGAGTTCCGAAAGTCAACCGTTCGACCCTGCGAATCTGTGAGACGACCGTCATCCAGTAGCTGCAGTAGAATGTTGAATACATCCGGATGTGCCTTCTCGATTTCATCGAACAAGATCACTGAATAGGGACGTCTTCGCACTGCTTCGGTAAGCTGTCCACCTTCTTCGTAGCCCACATATCCCGGAGGTGCGCCAATGAGTCGTGCAACTGCATGCTTCTCCATGTATTCGGACATGTCGATTCGCACCATCGCGTGCTCGTCGTCGAAGAGGAACTCAGCCAGTGCACGCGCTGTTTCGGTCTTGCCGACGCCAGTTGGCCCGAGGAAGATGAAAGACCCGATCGGTCTGTTTGGATCCTGTAGTCCTGCGCGTGACCGTCTCACTGCATTCGCAACTGCGCGCACTCCCGGACGTTGTCCGATCACTCGCGTGGCGAGTACGTCTTCGAGTTTGGTTAAACGCTCGCGCTCCGACTCGAGCATGCGTGTCACGGGTATCCCGGTCCATCGGGCAACAACGTCAGCAACATCGTCGGCGGTAACCTCTTCCTTGAGGAACTGCGGGCGACCACTATGGCTGCCCAGCTTTGCCTCGGCATCTTTCATGTCTCTTTCGAGCTGCGGAATTTCACCGTAGCTGATCTCCGCCGCCTTTTGCAGATCGCCCGTGCGGGTAGCCTTTTCCGCTTCGAACCGGGCTTGCTCGATTGCCTGCTTTATCCGACCTACTGCGCCGAGTGTCTCTTTTTCCTGCTGCCACTGTGCACGCATTCCTGCAGACTTTTCTTTAAGCTCCGCTAGTTCGCGTTCTATGTTGTTACGCCGTTCCATCGATGCCGCGTCAGTTTCTTTTCTCAACGCCTGACGCTCGATTTCCAGCTGAACCGTTCGTCGTTCCACCTCATCGATTTCCTGAGGGACGGAATCGATCTCGATGCGGAGTCGTGACGCCGATTCATCAATCAGATCGATGGCTTTGTCCGGTAGGAAGCGATCGCCGATGTAGCGGTTGGACAATGTGGCCGCAGCCACAACCGCGCCATCCGTTATCCGCACGCCATGATGCGCTTCGTATCGTTCCTTGAGTCCGCGGAGGATTGCAATCGTGCTCTCCACACTGGGCTCACCGACATAGACCGGCTGAAAGCGACGTTCGAGTGCAGCATCTTTCTCCACGTTCTGTCGATATTCGTCGAGCGTGGTGGCACCAACAACTCTCAGTTCGCCGCGTGCGAGCATTGGCTTGAGCATCTGGCCGGCGTCCATTGCGCCTTCGGCTTTTCCCGCGCCAACTAGTGTGTGCATTTCGTCGATGAAGACGACATACAAACCTTCAGCCGCAGTGATTTCCTTGAGCACTGATTTAAGACGCTCCTCGAACTCTCCCCGGAATTTCGCGCCTGCGATCAACGCGGCGAGATCGAGCGAAACCAACTTCTTATTTCGAAGACTTTCGGGCACGTCTCCACTCAGAATTCGCTGGGCAAGACCTTCGGCAATCGCGGTCTTGCCTACACCGGGTTCGCCGATGAGAACCGGATTGTTTTTAGTGCGCCGTGACAGAACCTGTATCACGCGTCTAATCTCTTCATCACGCCCGATTACCGGGTCGAGCTTTCCCTTGCGAGCCATCTCCGTGAGATCGCGGGTGTATCGCTGAATCGCCTGGTACTGATCTTCCGGCGTTTGATCGGTGACGGTATGTGCACCACGCACCAGCGTGAGTGCGTCAAGAAGAGCTTTGTGATTTGCACCGACATTGCCGAGTAAGCGCATCGTGTCGGTGCCCTTGGCATCTGAGAGCGCCAGTAACAGGTGTTCAGTGGATACGTACTGATCTCCGAGCCGCTTTGCTTCGCCCTCCGCGGAGTCGATCACACTGGTAAGTTCGCGGCTGAAAGAAGGCTGGGCGTCGGATTGTTTCGCGTACCGCGAGGCCTCGCTCTCCGCTGCGGTGCGGAGGGCAGTCACGTTGGCGCCCACCCGTTGTAAAATCGGCACCACAATCCCCTCGTCCTGACCGAGAAGAGCAAGGAGCAGATGGACATCGTACACGAGAGGGTTACCCGCTTTACGCGCCGCCGAAACAGCCTCATTCAGTGCTTCACCACTCTTTACGGTAAGTCTGTCTGGATTGATCATGTCACAAAGTTAAACGCAGAGAGAAAGTCGGGAACAGAAAAATGGCGCCCAAGGTCCGCTCACCTTGCGCGCCATCTCTGTTCTTTGTACCGCCTGCCTGATCAATATGCAGACGCAATTCTGTGGATCGGGTTCGTGGCGCTCATTTTACCGAGATTGCTTTTCTCAGTAGCGTTTTGCCATCGACCTCGAGGCGATAGAGGTACACGCCCGAGGCGGCCTCCCGCCCAGTACCGATGACCTTACCGTCCCAGTAAGCGACATACTCGCCACACGAGAGCAGCAGATTATCGAGCGGTTGACCTGCGTTATTCCCACCCTTCACTACCGGGATAGCCACGATCTGATACAAGACGTTGTAGACCTTGAGGCTAACTCGATATTGTTTTCCTTCATCTGGACATGTAGGAGGATCTCCCACTCCAAACGGGAATGACGTTTCGGGATTGAACGGATTCGGGAAATTCTGTCCGAGGCTCAAACCCTTGCCGACTTTGCGTTCACCCGGATCGTGGGATTGCGCGGCCGACTCCTTTGGCATGATCACGCTGAGAGCGAGCACGAGACCCAGTGCTGCCCACGGTCGTTTCATGTTACTTCTCCGACTGACGAATCAGGTTGTTAGTCGAAGCTCCGGTTAAAGGTGAAAAAAGGTTACTCTCCCTTGAAGCTAAGGACGCGCCATCGGGGGCGTCAAGCAACATTCCTGTCGGAAATAACACCTTAGGACACACCGGGTTCCCAGCTTTCGGATTCCCAGACGGCAAATGCCTTCATGGTGCGAGAATCGGGAATATGCTGGGATAGAAACTCACGTAGGAGGCGCTGATGCGCTTTTGCTTCCAGCGGCGTGACGATCCGCTGTCCAGCCCGCTTCTCGTCGCCCTCCACCCACCCCTGTATCGACGCCCTGGCATCGGCGGGAATACGCCGTCCATCCGGAATTCCCGACTCACATCGAGCACACAGGACACCCCCCGCCCGATGGCTGAACAGCGCCTCCGCCGATGCCGTGACCTCACTGTGACACTCGGCGCATCGCAATAAGGAGGGTTCAAAACCGACCTGAGCAACCAGCCGCCAGAGCGCGGCCAGGGTGACGGTCACAGCTTCGGACGGCTCAGACTGCGCGATATCCCGGAAACCTGCCTGAATCCCCTCGAACAGGTCCGGGGCGCTTTCGTCGTGCACCAGACGAAGTACGCACTCGGCCAGCGCACTCGCGGAGATGAACCGGTCGACGCTGGCGGCGTGCGTAGAAAATGAACTTGTTACATCAAATGACGTGAGAGTGTTTAGCTCACGACCAGCCTTTACCTGAATCTGCGCCTGTCCTTCCGCAAACAGGTCCAGCGCGCGCCCAAACCGCTTGCTGGACGCACGCGCACCTCTCGCAATCACACTTTGCAAACCCGCGTCGCGAGTTGCCAGACGGAGGATGCGTGACGACTCGAGGTAGTTGCGAGAGTGAAGCACGATGGCATCCGTGACGATGAGACTCATGACACTCATCTACACAGATGGCGGCGCGAAGGTGCGCAACGCGTGTTGCGGGTCAGCGAAGCGCGAGGTCTACCCCTCCCTGCCCTGCGGGAACCCGTCGGATCTCCATACCCGCGACATCAAATACCAGGAGCGAAGTCGAAGAAGCGGCGCCATTCACGATGCAGTGAACCCGTCCCAGGGCATCAGCCTGCGCACTCCCGCAGCCTGCGTCCTGACCGCCTGTAGCAAGAAGGGTCAGATACGGAGTTCCGTTGCCTCCACCCGAAATGGAAAGGTCGTCCGCACGCAGCTTGATTGTGCGGTTCTTGAAGTCGTTGAGATTGTTGTAAAGTGATACATACAGGAAGCCATCGAGTCCGAGTTTCGTGGAGGCTCCATACGTTCCTGCCGGTAGAACGCGATACGATGCAAGCCGTCGGTTTTTAAGA
>JBBSTN010000292.1:0-4723 GCA_038235845.1 Gemmatimonadales bacterium
CCCAGTGCAAGTTCGTTGATACGTGTCTTTGCTTCATCGCGCCGCGAGCGGCGTCCGTAGTTCGATTCGGCGGCTCGTCTTCGTCCGCGATAAGTGGTCCAGTCACGTGTCCGTTTGTCGAGGTCTCCCTGTGCCCGTTTGATTGTGCTTCGCGATGCCCGTTCGGTGAGCGCTGCAGAGGAAGCGCCAGTTGCGTCGTGTAATCCGTTGACTTTCTGCACTGGCTTTCCAACGGATGCGCCGAGCCCGCCCCAGGTAATGCTGGGAGTGGCGTCGTCTGTGTAGCCACCGGCTGCTGCCCAGGGACGACGCGTTCCTTTCGCCACCCCGCGCCTATCGGGAATCTCGGTATTCTCACACAAGCGACGCGCCACGACGACTGCACTTTTCACCTCCACTGTACGATTGATTCCACCTTTTTCAACGACGACTATAAATCCGTTTTGCCCAGGGGGGGGGGAGTGAGAGAAATCGGAAGAGTGGGGGGAATCATTCGCGCGGTGAATGTTTGTGTCGTTGGGGTATGAGTGGTGCGTGTTATCATCACGCACATCACGGCGAGCACGGAGATCACGCACGCCATCGCGACGCACGTTGTCACGATTCACACCATCGCGACGAACATCATTCTGCTCGACCCGCAATCGTATCGCACCACCAATGCGGCTAGTAGTCCGAGTGTCGGTGACTATCACAAAAGCCACGTCGCGTTCGCGAGCTAACCCGGACAAACGCACACCCTGTACACGTGATAGCGCCGGAGCACCGTCCAGTACCACAAGCCCAAACACACCACTGCGCAGCAACAGATCGGCACACCACGCACCTTTGCGTGGTTGCAGCGGACGAATCATCACCATGCGTGATCCAAGCCCCACCCATGACTGCGGAGCCGCAGTACGACAGGCATCGACCCATGCCACCCATCCCCCACTCTCCAGCACTTTTTGAACAGCCTGACGAACCAGCGTCGCCCGGCCCGAACCCATGGACCCTGTTACCTCGGTAATGCGACCGCGCGGAATGCCGCCTCCAAGCGCGGCATCGAGAGCTGCAATATCTGTGGCCCATGCAGGCCCCGCGGGGCGAGACGCGGCGACCACATTAGCCACCCGCGCCCGTAATACCTCGAGATCAATCGCCTCGGCAATGGCAGACATGAAAAGTGACGGAAAGTGAAGTGAAGTGAATGAGATGTGGTGGCTTTACATGCCCGTCATAGATCCAGAGCGAGCTGACGAGCAGGCGCCTGAGAGCTGTAAGACATTCCCGTCTCCGTCGCAGAATTGTTTTCCTCCAAATCGTTCTTCCGGCTCCGGGAAGCACGACAATCGAGACCATACTTGTTGCAAGCCTTGTTCATGAACTGCTCGAGGCCCGCCCTGTAGCTCTCGCTGGCGTGGGCACTGCGGAGATATTCAGCCTCATAACGCGGCGCCAGCTCTGGCCAGCCTTCACGAATCACCGGCAGGTATCTGCGCCGAGAGGCTGCCTGGAGACGAAGAGCGCCGGAGGAAATACTTCTCGCTCCCGCTGCAGCAACCTTCTCCACCAATGCCAGAAGTGCGTCCGGGTTGTCGGTAATGCCTGGCAGGACGGGCATGCAGTTCACATTCACTTCAATTCCTGCTTCGGACAGACGACGTATACCGCGAAGACGCGCTTCCGGTGTTGGTGCACGTGGCTCCAGGCGACGAGCGAGCTCCCGGTCTACCGTGATGAGCGAGACATGGACAGCAAGCGAACCACGTGTTGCGAGGCGGGCCAGCACGTCGATATCACGCGTGACAAGAGGGCTTTTGGTAATGATGACAATGCGAAGCCCCCGCGTTTCGCTCAGCGCTTCGAGAATACCACGCGTTATCCGAAACCGACGCTCGGCGGGCTGGTAGGGATCGGTAGCTGTTCCAATCACCAGCGAGTCGCCACGCTTTGGAGCGCGGGAGGAACGCAACGCATCCCGAACACGAGCGTCGGCATTTTCCTTAACGAGAACACGTCTTTCAAATGCCAACCATGGAGGCATCGACCCTGCGACCTGAGATCCCGCTACTCCCGCCCGTTCCAGAGCCCATTTGTGCGTGTCCCGGGCATAACAATAGGCACATCCAAACGCGCAGCCTATGTAGGGATTGACCGACCAGAAGCCCATCCCGGTGGCAGCCGGAGGATTGAAGATTGCATGTACGGGAGCTGCCCGATATTCCAGATCAGACTGCGTTTGAAGGAGTCTGAGCGAAGGCTTTGGAGACAGCAGAGAAAGCGCGGAATCAGAAAAACTCGGCATACGAACTGAATACCGAATAAAAACCGAAAAGGCAAGGATAACTTTTCCACACTTTAATCCACACGGTATTCCACATTGAATCTTTTAACGCAGCGGGCCGAGTATTCCGGCTTCCATTGTCCCCGATGGCTCCGAGGCCTAAGCTAGACCACTATGACAGCTCTATCGGATATCGAAATTCAGCGTGCGCTGGGCAGCCTTACAGGGTGGAGCCGCAAAGGTGACACTCTTGTAAAGAGCTTTAGCTTTGCGGCATTTCTCGATGGCATTGCGTTCGTGAGAGGAGTGGCTGAACTGGCGGAAAAGATGCAGCATCATCCTGACATCGACATCCGATACACTAAAGTTCACTTTGCGCTCAGCACTCACGACGCTGGCGGAATCACGTCAAAGGATATCTCGCTCGCTAAAGCAATCGAGGAGTTGTCAATCAACGCTTCCTGAGGTTGATGCTGCCATTTACTGTGCTGGCGCGAAGGCGGGTAGATCCATCGCCGACAGTGCCGCGCAAACGTTTTGGCGACAACGTTCCCGACACGGTGACAGGAAAGTCGGTCGATACTTTTCCGTTGACGGTGGACAGTTCCAGTTGAGCACCGAAACCGGCGGGTAGTTCCAGCGTTATGGAACCGTTTACCGATTCGTATTCGAGATCGTCGGCGTTGCCTGTTGATCCCATGGACACCTTGATGCTGCCGTTGACTGTTTTCGCGCGAACCGGTCCGCCAGCGCTGTTTGCTTCGATGCTGCCGTTTACAGTTGATGCGCGAACATCGGTGGTGACACCACTGATGGAAAGCGCCCCGTTGACGGTGTTCACATCCACCCGGACTCCCTGCGGAACTCGAATTGTGAAGTTCACTGAAACATCATTTCTGTTGTTCCACCTGGTATTGCGCGGGCTGTGAATACCGCTTTCGTCGCAGGTTGATTCCTGGTTCCAGAGCGCGCATATGAGTACATCATCGCTCCCGAAGGATTTTCGTTCGATTCTAACATCATCCGGATCGCCGCGCCGCCAACGCTTTTCGGCGGTGACTTCTACTCGCCCGCTGGTGCTGCGCACGACATCAACTGCTCCGTTGATGTTCTTGATCAGGATGCGTTTTCCGTCGGGAATATTGCCGGTCCACGTAAATGCATTCTCGCGACGCTGATCGCTGTCACGTTGAGCCCACACTGAACTCGTGGGCGCAAAAACGAGAAACATCGTCGTAGCAGCAATGATGAGAGCACGGGAGTTGCGCCGGATGCAGCTACGGGAGTTACGCCAGTTGTGGCTATTGTCGTGATTATAAAGCTGATTATAAAGCTGATTATAAAGCTGATTATAAAGCATGGACATGCTAAGCCTCTCGAAATGGATTTTCAACGATGGGAGCCCCGTACCAAACGGATATCGCCGCTGAATGTGGTGATGGAGATGAATGCGCCGCCGTTGCCGCCGTTGCCCTGCCGGTTGTTCGTATTGCTGATCTGGTTGCTGTCCGCGTCGCGATTGTTGAGGCGACCCCCGAATGTGAAGCGCTGTTTCATCCCAGGCCGTTCATTGGACGAACCATTTCGACTGGATAACATTGTGAGTGGAATGGCTGTATTTACGGAACCGTTGTGAGTGGCAAACTCCAATTGACCCCGGGTGTTATCCGGTAGCTGGAGCGTTACGTCTCCACTGTGCGTTGTTACCTGAACATTTGCAGTGGACGCGAATGCTCCTATGAAGCTTATGTCGCCGCTGATTGTCTCGACGTTCAAGCCTGCAGGCGCGCCCGAGAGATGAACACCCCCACTTGTTGTGCGCACGACTGTTTCGCCCCTGATCTCGCGGACATTTATATCGCCGCTGGATGTAGTCGCTCTCAGATCGTCAACGCCGCCATCGACATCGATATCACCGGAGAGCGTTTCGAGTATGGCTCGCGCACCAAGCCGGGACATGAGTATGTCGCCACTGCTGCTGTGTACTTCGATGTCACCATCGATATCACGTACATCAACGTCTGCACGTCCAGCCGATATCACCAGACGAACTCCCCGTGGCAGCAACAGTTCAACGCGCTCGTCATCATCCCGGCGGTTCCTCGATGCAGTAGTTCCACGGGTGGAAACGCGGATGCCGGAAACGTTAAGTATCAAGTTTCTATTGTCGGTACGGAGCAAACCATCCGATCGATCTGTTCCGCGAACACTTATCAACCCGCTCCGCACCGTCAGATCGACGAGGGCGCCCCGTCTCACCGCGAATGTTGTGTCAACAGGTGATTGTGCCTCCACCGGCTCGGCAGATATTCCCGTCAACAGAAAGAATATCGCGAACATCGCCCGCCACGTGGCCTTGTTGAGAGACATCAGAGGAGCGCCACTCTTCGCATCAGGACCAGCTTGGCCTCGATGGTACGATCGAGTTCTGAGGAGAGAAGTGCGCTTCCGGGATCG